>SLNH01000193.1 GCA_007133195.1 Nannocystineae bacterium
GCCGGACCGCCGCTCTGCGCCGTCGCCGGTTGGGCTCCGGCACCCCCGGCGGGCTGCGCCGCGGCCACGTCGGCTCGCGCCGGCGGCGCGCTCGCCTCTGCGCCGGCGGCGTAATCGGCGAACGCGGCATCCACGATCGAGGCCGCCCGCTCGGGCTCTAGGTCCTCGTGGGCAGCGCTCGCGCGGATCGCCCCGGCCACCTCGACGAGGGCGCGCTCTTCGGCAGACAGCGCCGGCGGCTGCTCGCCCCGGGTCACGAGCGCAGCGACTCGCTCGGCGAACGATGCCGCGCGCGCCCTCTCCAGGTCGTTTGGCGGATCGTCGGGCGCCGGCGTGCCGAGGTCGGCCCCAATCGGGTGTTTGCGATCGCGGGAGGTCATGTGGGATCCCGAGCTCCGAATTGATTCCGAAACGCGCGCACGGCGCGGTACAGGAGAACGTCGAACGTGCCTAGCTTGACGCCCAAGGCGCGCGCGCACGCCTCACGCGGCTGCTCTTCGATGAGCCGGAGCTCGATGGCCCGGCGATAGCGCTCGGAGATTTTCGCCAGGGCGTCTTCGATGCGGCGGCGATTTTCGCGCTGCTCCTGCGCCGCGATGAGCTGAGCGTCGGGGCGCTCTTCGGGGACCGTGGTGGTCGGGGTCTCGGCGCCGAGCGCGTCGAGGAGGCGCCGCGAGCGCTGCGAGTGGCGGTGGATGTCGCGGACCTTGTTGACCGCGATCTGCCGGAGCCACGGGTAGATGCCAGCGCCCGTCCACTGAAAGCGGTGGAGCTTCGCGAGCGCCGTGGCGAATGTGTCGCGGAGCACATCTTCGGCCGTGGCGGCGTCCCCGAGCCTGGGCAGGATCACGCTCCCGTAAAGCGGGTTGGCGTAGCGTTCGAAAACCGGGCGCATGGCATTCAGATCGCCCCGCTTTGCCGCCTCGACGAGGCGCTGTTCCTCGCCGAGCTTCTCCGCTGCCGCTGCATCGGTTGCCAAGGGGGCACCCTCTAAAACGCACCAGGTCGGGGCGCGCTTACACCCGATGGTTCATCGTCCCGCTCGTTTAGCGAAGGCGGCCCGCGCGCTCCGGCTCGGCCAGGGGCGGCGGCACTGCGGCCTGGCGCCCCATTCGGGGGCGCTTCGGCGGCACATTCCCGTCGCTCGTACATCACTTCGATCAGGGTGAGACCGTGCGCGGGCGCCGTGACCCCGGCGCGCCGGCGGTCGCCCGCCTCCAGCGCCGCTTGCACGGACGCCGGCTCGCGGCGCCGTTCGCCCACCTCGACCAAGGTACCCGCGATGATCCGCACCATGTTGCGCAAAAACGCCTCGCCGCGAACCTCGATGTCTATGCGCTCGCGCCCCCGCGGGTCGATTTCGATCGCCGTCACCCGCCGAACCGGGTGAGCGGCGCCGCAGCCGGCGGCGCGAAACGCGGAGAAGTCGTGGCGGCCGACCAGCGGGGCCGCCGCCCGGCGCATGCGGTCGAGGTCGAGCCGGTGGGGGCGGTGCCAGGCGCGGGCGCGCATGAGCGGCGACCGCTCGCGCCCGGCGATCAGGGCGTATCGGTAGCGCTTGCCGAGCGCGGAGAACCGCGCGTGAAACTCTGGACCGACCTGTCGCGCCGACACCACGGCCACGCACGGAGGGAGCAGGGAGTTCAGCCCCCTGCGAAACCCGTGCTCGGGGATCGCGGTGTTGGAGGTGCGGAAGTGCGCGACCTGCGCGCTGGCGTGCACCCCGGCGTCGGTGCGGGAGGCGCCGACCACCTCCACGCGTCCGCCGAGCATGCGCGCGAGCGCGAACTCGACGTGCTCTTGCACAGTGGGGCCATTTTTCTGGCGCTGCCAACCCGCGAGCGCGCTGCCGTCGTACTCGAGGACGAGCTTTATAGTGCGCTCGGGTGAAGTGGTCATGGCTTTGGGCGCCGGGGCACCGCGCGCCGAGGCCCCGCCTCAGAATTCGAAGTTGATCCCGCCCAGGACGCTGAGTCCGCCGACCGGCAGGCGGCTGTCGCGCCCCAAGCTATCCACGCGCGCGTAGCTCCCTTCCACGAAAAACCCCGCGTGCTCGATCCCAAACTCGTTTTTCAGGTTTCGCGCGGCCGACTCGTCGATGCGCTCGGCGCGAAGGGCCAGGCCGACGCTTCCCTCCCAGCCGAAGCTGCCGCCGCGGGCGCGATCGTCGCCGCTTTGCGCGATCGAGCCGTCGGGCTGCGTCACCCACCAAAGGTAGTACGACATCGCGAGCCGGCCGTAGGGGACCAAGGGGATGCCGAGCGCGTCGTCTAGCTGCGTGTAGCGGTACACGACGCCGAGCGCGCTTGGCACCATCCGAAATCGCGTGGTGTCGCCCTCCGATCGGACGGGCTCGCCGTCTACCTCCTCGATGTTTCCGTCGTCGTCGGTGGCGAACGCCTGCGCGCCTTCGCTGAAGTAGCCGACGGAGCCCGTGATGCCGAGCTGACCTCCGGGATAGAAGAAGAACCGATCGACGGTGAGCTTGCCGATGAGAAACGGGCCGCCGCCGAACATCGACTCGAACGGGCCCGTGCCGTCGAAGTTCCGATCCATCGCCGGGAAGTACCCGCCGGCCTTGAGCTCGGCGTTCCACGCCACGTCGGGAGGGCCGGGTGGATCCACCGGCTCTTGCAGATCGTGGAAGCCGCCGCGCTGGGCGCTGGCCGAGCCGATCGGGACGCACAGCACGGCGGCGATCGCGACCGCCCCAGCCGCGCGCAGGCCGGGCGGGCCCTCGCGGCGCCCGCCCGCGCGGCGGCGCAGCCGAGCGATCGCGAACGCAGCCGCCAAGATCACGACAAGCCCCGCCAGCCCCGCTGCGTTCCACACCCAGGTGAGGGCGACGAGCGGCAGGAGCAAGATCGCCGCCGCGGCGCGCAGGACGGGTCGGTCTTCGATGGCGGCCGCCAGCGCCGCGCCGTGCTCGTAGTAGCCATCGATGAACGCTCGGCCGAGCGCGTAGCGCGACAGGGTGTCGTCGCGAAACGTCCGCAAAACCCGCACGCTCGAGCTGTCGTAGCCGCCGAACGCCGCCGTCGCCACGAAGCAGTAGCCGCCCTCCGCGGTGCCGCCGCTCCCCTTGTAGTCGTCCCAAAAGTCGATGGCCGGCCGGGGCTCGACCTCGCCCAAGTACATGGGGTTGGGATTGCGGGCCCGGTCGATGCCGACGAGGACCACGTGGTAGGGCACGCCGTTTTCGAGATCTTCGACTCGAAGGGAGGTTCGGGTCGCGCCCGTTTCGGTGCCGCAGATCGCCCCCGAATCGAGGGTGCGAAGCTCCTCGGGGAGGTCGTCGGGCAGATCGCCGGCGCCGTCGCCGGGATCGCCTGACTCCGCGTCGGGCGCCCCGGGATCGGCGTCGACCTGAAGAGGCTCGACGGGCGAAGAGCCGGGCGACGCTGCGGCGGTAGACATCGGCGCCGGCGAAAACGTCGTCTCGAGCCCGCACACCTCTTCGGCGGTGCGGTAGCGCGGCTCGTCGCCGAATCCCTCGTCCCCTTCGGTGCCGTCGGCGCGGGCGCATAGGACTTGGTACTCGTAGAGATCGTCGGCGCGCACGTTCGGCAGATCCCAGCGGAGCTGGGCCGCGTTTTCCCCCGGCTCGAGTCTGGGGTCGCCGACGTTTGGCGGCGGCTGCGTGTCGATCGAAAGCCCGAGGTCAGTGACGGGTTGAGGATCGGCCTCCCCCGCGTCCTCGACCATCACGTAGATCCAGCGGCGCTCTTCGACCTCCTGACAGGTGTCTTCGTTTGGAAACATGAAATCGGCCGCGGAGATCTCCACCGGCGTGGGGCTGCGCAGGCTTCGCACATCCTCGATGGTTCGCACGCGCTGGCACCGCTCGCCGTGGCGCGGGTCGTCGAAGCGCTCGCACTCCTGGCCGACGTAGACGTGGACGGCCTCCGAGGGCAGGTCCGACCCGGCGTTTTCGAGGACGAGCTCGGCGATGAAGGGCTCCTCGCACTCGCAGCTCGCGAGGCTCAAAAATCGCCGCAGATCCTCGCTGTCGTCCGCGACGCGCTGGGGATCGCCGTCGTCGTCGTAAAGCTTTAGGTCGATGCGGATGGTTCCCCCGCCGAGTTCCTGGGCGGCCGCAAAGCCGGCGTTTCCGGCCACGGCGGCGCAGGCCACGGCGGCGGCGACAAAGATGGCACCCGAGCGGGCCCGTGGCGTCGCTTGCGAGCTCATGGAAGCAGGTCTCCGTGCAAGGGGAGTGCCGCCAAAATCGGCGCGCCGTTCGCCGCTCTCGGCGCCGGCGTGTGGGCTTGCAACGCCGCGCAGTGTACCGAAATAGCGGGAGATGACGAAAGATACTGTCATCACCGGGCCCCGCCGACGACGACCCGCGTGCCTGGCTGTCACCGGGCCGCCCGGGTCCGTGCCAGATCGGCAAACGATCGGCAAACGACCGGCAACCCCGCACCGCGCGCGCGGCGGCCGCTAGGTATCCCGCGAAGCCCGCCGCTAACCGCCAGGCGTGCGCTCGCGACGGCGCTCGTCTTCGTTTTGGGAAAGGGCGCGGGTGATGTCGGCATGCAGGCGCGCCGCGCGCTCGCGCATCGCGCCTGTCTCGGCGCCGCCGTA
>SLNH01000041.1 GCA_007133195.1 Nannocystineae bacterium
GCGCGCGCGCCCGCACCGGGTGGGCGGCGGCGCCGGGCCGGCTCGTCGCGGTCGCCGGCGCGCTCGCAGCCTGTTCGGGGAGCGGCGAGCCGCTTCCGGCGGACGCAGGCCCCGCGTCGATCGAGCCGCGCTGCGAGGCCGAGGTGATCGGCCACGGCGCGGTCGACGTGGAGAGGCGCTATCTGCCCCACGTGGTGGCGTGCGAGAACGCGTCGGGCGGCGTCGAGGCGCTCAAGGCGCAGGCGGTGGCGGCGCGCTCCTATCTTTACTACCGACAAAAGAGCGCCGGGGTGATCGGCGACGGCACCCACGATCAAGTGTATTCGTGCCAGCGGCGCCCGACGCGCAAGCACCGCCGGGCGGTGAGCGCCACCGAGGGCCAGATTCTCGCCTATGAGGACGAGATCGTAGCCGGCTTCTTCGTCGCGGGCGCCCTGCCCGGGGAGCCCGCCTGCGTCGGCGACGGGCCCGATCGATTCGGCACCGAGGAGTTCGTCACCTACAACCGGGGGCAGCGCGGCGACTGGGTCGAGCAGACCGGGCTCGGCTTTCGCCACCCGGGCAACCTCGCCAACCGGGGCGCCATGTCCCAGCACGGAGCCAACTGCCTGGCCGACGAGGGATGGCGCTACGACGAGATCCTCCGCTATTACTACGGTCGCGATATCGTCATCGAGCAGGTCGAGCCATGCGAACCGACGGGCGGCTGGCGGGGCGGGCCCGCGCTTTTGTCCCGAGATCGCGTCATCGGGGGCGCCGTGGTGTTCGCCCTGTGGATCGCGGTCCTCGCGCTGGCCGGGCGCCGGCGACGCTGAACCCGCGGCGGGCCGGCGTGAGCTGCGGGGCAGGGCTCAGTGCCCCGACCCAGGAGTAATGATTCGATCGGGCGAGCAGAACGCCTGGGTCGAGGCACTAGTTGGGCAGGCCCTGAAGCGTCACGCGCAGCTGCTTTTGCTCGCTTTCGCGCACGATGTCCAGCGCGATGGTGTCGCCGACGTCGTGGCGCTCGAGCTCGCGATAAAGATCACTCGTGTTGCGGATGCGCACCCCCTCCAGGCCCACGATGACGTCGCCTAGGATCCAGCGGCCGCCGTCGCCAGCCGTCATGCCCTCGAGCCCAGCCTGCCCGCCGGCGCTGTCCTCGGGGACCTCGGACACGACCACGCCGTTGATTTGAAACTGCCGCGCCATTTGGTCCGAATGAATCTCGATCCCGAGCCCCGGGTGCACGATCTCGCCCTCGGCGATGAGCTGAGGCACCACCCGGTTCACGGTGTCGACGGGCACGGCAAACCCGATCCCCGCGTGGGCGCCGGAGGGACTGTAAATCGCCGTGTTGACGCCGATGAGCCGGCCCGCGCTGTCGAGCAGCGGCCCGCCGCTGTTGCCCGGGTTGATCGCCGCGTCGGTCTGGATGACGTCGCGGATCGGCCTTTGCGTCTGCGACAGGATCTCGCGGCCGAGCCCACTGATCACGCCCGTGGTGAGCGTCTGGTCGAGCCCAAACGGGTTGCCGATCACGAACACGCGCTGACCCACCTGTAGGTTCTCGGACGTGCCCACCGGCACCGAGCGGAGCTTGTCCTCGGGCGCGTCGA
Source organism: Nannocystineae bacterium (assembly GCA_007133195.1). Classification (GTDB taxonomy): domain Bacteria; phylum Myxococcota_A; class Polyangia; order Haliangiales; family Haliangiaceae; genus SLNH01. The sequence goes on from SLNH01000041.1 coordinate 1,599, forward strand.
TACGGAGCACCGCCAGATCCTTGTCCGGCGCCTCGCCGATGACGTCGGCCTCCCACACGCTGTTGTCGTTGAGCGTGACCTCGGCGCGGTCGACGCCGCGGATCACGTGATAGTTCGTGACGATGTGGCCCTCGTCGTCCCAGATGACGCCCGAGCCGGTGCCCCGCGGCACCTCCAGGGGATTTAGCGTCACGCGGCTGCGCCGGGTTTCGATGCGGGTGATGTGTACGACGGCGGGCGAGGTCTCGTGAAAGATTTCGATGTTCGACTGTTCGTCCTCGGCCAGGTCGCCGCGCGGGGTGATGGGCCGGGGATCCGGCGTCGAGCGGCTGAGCTCGCGCTCGCTACCGATCACCGTCACGATCAGGGCCACGGCCACCGCGAGGAGTAAGAGTGCCAGCCAGCGGGTGGCCACGGGCGCCGTGCGCGGCCTCGGGCGGGGGCGCACGGCCCTCGAGCCGCTCGAGAGCTCCTCGCTGTCTGCGGACGCTCTGCGCGGATGTTCGTTCATCGTATCTCCACTGCGGCGGCTCTCGGTTGCCGTGATCCCGGCCGGGTACCGGATCGGCCGTCTGCCTTCACGTTCCGCGAGGACAAACTGCTCTCCGCTGTAGCGCAAACCCGGTTCGCGCGCCACTCGAGCGAGGTTCGGGGAGCGCGTGCTCCTGCCTACGAGCAAAACCGCGATCCCCGATCGTTTCATTCCCGGGGCCGCGACTGTGGGTGAATCCGCGTTGGTTTGATGCGATGTGGGTTCGCGTGTGCCGGTCAGCGTGGCGAGTTGCCGGCGCTCGGGATCGTCGGATAAGCTTGATAGATGAAGTCGCGCGTGCCCGCACAGCGCGAGCCGGCGCCAGGGCCGGCGAGGCCCGGGCGGTTAGCGGACCGCGGCGCGGATCCGGCCGCGCCGCTCCGCCACGCGGGGGTGCTCGCGACGCTCGGCCGAGCCCGGGGCGCGTTTCGGTCGTCATCTCGGCTCGAGATGGCAGACGCGGTTTTGCGCGCCCTCGCCACGGCCGGCCGCATGGCGCCCGTGGCCCGTCCTGCGCGCCACAACGTCGAGGTATTGCGCGATATTTCCTATACGGACAGCCGCCTTCGCGATCACACCCTCGACATCTATCGGCCGGTTTCGCAGCCCGGTCCGTGGCCGGTCATCATGTACGTGCACGGCGGCGGGTTTTCCCTGCTGTCCAAAGAGACCCATTGGATCATGGGCCTCTGCTTCGCCCGCATGGGCTTTATCGTCTTCAACATCAGCTACCGGCTCGCGCCGCGGCACCCGTTCCCGACGCCGCTCGAGGACACCTGCGCCGCCTACGAGTGGGTGAACGAGAACGCCGAGCGGTTCGGGGGCGATCTCGAGCGGCTCGCCGTCGCGGGTGAGTCGGCGGGGGCGAACCTGATAACGGCGCTCAGCGTGGCAACGTGCTACCCGCGGCCCGAGCCGTTCGCCCGCAGGGTCTATGAGCTCGGCCGGGTTCCCAAGGTGGCGCTGCCCGCCTGCGGAATTCTGCAAGTCAGTGACGCCGGGCGGTTCGGGCGGCGGCGCCGGCTGCCGACCTGGGTCGATGCCGTGCTCACGAACGTGTCTCGGGCATACCTCACCGGGGTGCCCGACGGTGGCCACGCGCTCGCCGATCCCCTCGTCATTCTCGAGGAAGGCGAGCCGCCGGCTCGGCCGCTGCCCGCGTTTTTCGCGCCGGTGGGGACCCGCGACCCGCTCCTCGACGATACGCGACGGCTCGAGCGCGCGCTCCGCCGGCTCGGCGTACCGTGCGCGGCTCGGTTTTTTCACAGGGAGCTGCACGCGTTTCACGCGCTGGTGTGGAGAGAAAGCGCTCGCCGGTGCTGGAGCGAGACCTTCGGGTTTTTGGCCCGGCACCTGGATAGCCCGCGCGCCTCGTCCGGTGAGGCCGCTCACTGCGCCGCCTAGGCTTCCGGCGCCTGCGGGGGCGGGGGGGCCTGCATCACCTGCGGTGGGCAATCGCTTGGCCGTCCGGTCTCGGCGGGCGCGGCCGCGGCCGCCGAGCCGGGATCCGGGGCCCCGGCCGGTCTGTGGTAGCCGGCGAGGGACGCGCCCTTGAATCGAGGCGCCGAGAAAGCTATGTAGCGTGTGCGAATCACGCGGGCCTCGGGGCCGCGACCGCCGCGGCCTGCTACGCCGCCACTTTGCGCAGACTATCGAGGAGACGAAGAGCCGATGAAACGTTTCGGACTGGTTTTGCTGGCCGGGGTGATCCCGCTTGCGACGACCGCTTGTCACAGGGAGCAGGATCCCGTTCTCGACAAGCTCGATGAAATGGAAGAACGCATCGCCCGGATCGAAGGCGCCGTGGTGGGCGATGCGCCTGCGCCGAGCGAGGCCGCGGGCGAGCCGGGACGGCCCGCCGAGGCTCCCGATCCCGAACAGCCACAGCGGCCCGATCCCAACACGGTGTACTCGGTGCCGCTCGGTGACTCACCGCAAAGCGGGCCCGACGACGCGAAGGTCACGATGGTGGAGGCGTTCGAGTTCGCGTGCCCGTTCTGCTATCGCGTCGACCCCACCGTGAAGGAGCTCATCGACGAATATGGCGACGATCTACGGGTCGTTCGCAAGAACTTCGTCGTCCATCCGCAGCTCGCCACCACGCCGGCGCTCGCGGCGTGCGCGGCGCACAAGCAGGGCCAGTACGAAGAGATGCGCGACCTCATCTGGGAGGAGGGGTTCGCGGATGACCGCAACCTCGGCGAGGACAACATGCTGCGCATCGCCGAGAACCTCGGGCTCAACATGGATCGCTTCGAGGCGGATATGAACGGCGACGCGTGCGAAAGCCAGCTCGAAGAGGATCAGGAGCTGCTCCGCCGCGTCGGGACGCGAGGGACGCCGAACTTCTACATAAACGGTCGCCCCATCGCCGGCGCGCAGGAAATCGACGCTTTCCGGGAAATCATCGATGAGGAGCTGGAGA
>SLNH01000077.1 GCA_007133195.1 Nannocystineae bacterium
GGGCAGACAGCGCGCGTAATCTCGCCCGGCTTGGCGCGGCCCGGCGGAGCGGGTGCCGCGCAAAAGCTCGCGCCTGCGCACCCGGCGAACCACCATCTTCGCCGCCCGCTCGCTTCAAACGACCACAGCCTTGATCAGGGGAGGCATCCTCCGTAAGGTCGCCCGGCTGGCCGCCAGGTGGCGGGCACCCAGGAGATGCCGTGCCGGTAGATTCGTCAGGCCGCCCGATCCGCCAGGGTCCCTACCCCGAGCTCACGCCCCACGCGCTCATCATCGGCTACGCGCTGGGCGCCGTCATCGCGCTGGCCATCGGCTACGCAGCGCTGATCCTCGGCTTTAGCATCTCGGGCTCCGAGCTCGCCGCCATCCTCGGGTTCGTGATTCTCCGGGGTCTGCTGCGCCGCAACAGCATCGTCGAAAACAACATCAACCAAACCGTCGCGAGCACCGTCAACGGCGCCTCGTCGGGGATGATGTTTTCGGTACCGGCGCTGTTCATCCTCGGTCACGACGACTTCAACATCCCGTTTTTGGTGATGGGGTGCATCGTCGGCGCGATCTTGGGGATCGCGTTCATCATTCCGCTGCGCAAGCAGATGATCGACTTCAACCGCCTCCCGTACCCGAGCGGGATCGCGGTCGCGGCGGTGCTCAAGTCGCCTGGTGCGGGGATCAAGAAGGCCAAACTGCTGCTCGGCGGCGCGCTGGTGAGCGCGGCCATCCACCTCGTCGTCGTCCAGATCGGCGGCTACAGTAACTACGATCTCGGCAGCCTGCTCGGCCTCCCGGACTACCTAAACACCATTTACTACGTGTCCCTGCTCACGATCGGGGTCGGGTTTCTGGCGGGCAAAAACGGCGTCTTTTTCATTATCGGCGGCTACACCTGCTATTGGATCCTCGCACCGATCTTGAGCGGCCTCGGGGAGATCCCGTCAGCCTCGGAGCTGCCCGAGGGGACCACCGCCCCCGAGTACCTGCGCGGTGAGCTCTACGAACCGCTCGGCATCGGGATGCTGATCGGCGGCGCCGTCATGGGGATGGCGCTCGCGCTGCCGCTCATCGTGAGCGCGATCTCCAGCATGCAGGCCGCGGCCAAGAACAAGACCGCCCTTTCCAAAGACGAGATGCCGATCAAGCTGCTCGGCCTCGCGGTGGTCGGGGCCTTCTTGGTCCTGCTTTTGATCGCGTTTCGCTCCACGGCCGAGATGGACATCGTCCGCGGCGCCACCATGGCGATCCTGGGCACGATATGGATCTGGATCGCGGGCGTCATCCTCTCGGAGTGCATCGGCCGCACCGCGTGGTCGCCGCTGTCGGGGCTCACGCTGATCGGGATCACGATCCTCATCTTCATCGCCAGCGGCCTGGCCGAAGCCGAGGCCATCGTCGCCGCCGTGATGGTCGGCGCCGCGATGTGCGTCGCCATGTCCCAGGCGACCGACCTCATGACCGACATGAAAACCGGCTATCTCGTCGGGGCCACGCCGAAAAAGCAACAGGTCGCGCAATTCGCGGCCACGTGGCTCGGTCCCATCGTCGTGATGGCCCTCATCTTCGTCCTTCACGAGGCGATGACGCTGGGCAGCGACGAGCTGCCGGCCCCGCAAGGCACGGCGCTCGCGAGGATGATCAGCGGCATCCTCGGCGACGACGTGCCCACACACCAGTACGCAGCCGGCGCGGGCCTGGGCGCGGTCCTAAGCGCCGCGGGCATCCCGGGCCTGGGCGTGCTCGTCGGCCTCGGCTTTTACCTGCCGTTCAACATCGTCCTCACCTATACGATCGGCACGATCCTGCGCGTGGTCGCGGACTGGAAGAAGGGTAAGGTGTGGAGCGAGGACGTGGGCATCCCGATCGCCGCGGGCCTGCTCATCGGGGAGGCGCTCGTCGGCGTGGGCGCGGCCATATTCCACATCTTTTCCGCGGCCACATAGGGCCTGCGAGGAGCGGATCGACCCATGCGGCTTTTCGGACAGATCCTCGTCGGCCTCGGCTTTCTCGGCGGCGCGCTCGTCGCGGTTCTCGAGACCGACGCCGTCGCGCTCAATCAGTTCCTCCCGTTCCTCCTGCTCGGGGTCGCGGGGGTCGTGACCGTGCAGCTCGCGATGAAGCGCGAAGCGAGCCACGGCGGGAAGATCGAGGCCAATTTGGAGGAGCTGGCGGAGGCGCTGTCGCGCATCGTTGACCGCGCGCGCAAGCTCGAACAGGAAAAGAGCAGCCTCAGCGTATACGATCTCCCCGGGCGCATCGACGAATGGCTTCCGAACGACGTCACGAGGTTCGTAGATATCCGCGACGCGATGAGCCACGCGTGGGGCTCGCAGACCTACGGGAACATCATGAGCCATTTCGCGGCCGCAGAGCGCTATACGAACCGCGTGTGGTCGGCCGCCTCCGACGGGTACATCGACGAGGCCCACACGTACGTGGACAGAGCGCGCGAGCAGTTCGAAGAGGCCAAGCGCCTGTTCGAAGCCGCCCGCTCGAGCGCCTCGTCCTGATGGACCACCGGGCGCGCCCGCGCCCGCCGCGCACGGCGCACACGTGTGGCGGCGCCGACTGTCGCGAGGCCGAGCCGACGGGGGGATCCGTTGGATAGCGCGATGGCCCTCATCGCGGAGCAGCCCCTGGCAGGGCTCATGCTCGTGGTCACCATCGGTTTCGTGCTCGGGCGAGTCCGCATGTGGGGCATCGACGCGGGCCCCGCGGGCGGAACGGTGGTCGTGGCCCTGGCGTTCGGCGCGGCGGGCCTATCCCTCGAGGAGCTCTACGGCGAGTCCGTCCCGCCCATCACCATCGGGCTTTTCGGGTTTTCCCTGTTCATCTACGCGATCGGCTTCGAGGCCGGCCCGCGGTTTTTCCGCGCGCTGCGCGGCGGGGCGGGCGTGCGCTTCGTCGTCGTGGCGTTCGCCATAAACGCCCTCGCGGTCGCGCTCACCGTGGCATTCGCGCGCGCCCTCGAGCTGGACAGCGCGACCGCGGCCGGGATGCTGGCCGGCGCGCTCACGAGCGCCCCCACATACGCCGCCGCGTCCGAGCTCACCGACGCCTCAGCCGCGCTCGCCGTGAGCTTCGCCCTCACCTTTCCCGTCGGCCTCATCGCCGCCGTCGTCGCGATCCAAATCGTGCCGCGGCTTTTGCGCGACCCGATCACCCCCGGCCGCGCCGCGCCGGAACGGCTCGCGCTCACGACGGAAAAAGGAAGCCCGGAGCTCTCCCGGGTGTTCGAGGTCGAAAAGCGCGAGCTGTGCGGTCCCACGCTCGGCGAGCTCGATCTCACCCACCGCACCGGGTGTGTGATACGCCGCCTCAGGCGCGAAAATCACCTCGAAATCCCCGACGCAGACACGACGCTCCAGTACGGCGACCACGTGCTCGCCACCGGCCGCATCGACGAGCTCCACCGCTTCGAGGAGGTGGTGGGGCCGGAGATCTACGACGGGCGGATCGACGCCGATCTACCCGAGCGTCGCATCGTCGTGGCCAGCAAACACGTCGTCGGCAAAACCCTCGCGGAGCTCGACCTGATCCGCCGCCACAAGATCGTCATCGCGAGCATCGAGCGCAGCCACACCATCGTGGAGCCCACCGCCGAGGAGGTGCTCGAACGGGACGATGTCGTGGTGGCCACCGGAAACGCCGCGCGGCTGGCGACCGCCGCCGACGAGCTCGGATGGTTCGAGCCGTCGGCCACGCACACGAACATCGCGATGTACGCGGGCGGAATCTTCGTGGGCCTTTTGCTCGGCACCCTCAAGGTTTCGCTTTTCGGCGTGGAGCTGTCGCTCGGCCTGGCCGGCGGCCTCCTCCTCGTGGGCGTGGTCGTGGGCCGGTTTCGCCGGGTGGGCCCGCTGTCGGCCAACGTGCCGGCGTCGGCGCGCCAGCTCGTCCGCGATCTAGGCATCCTTTTGTTCGTGGGAGAGGCCGGTATCGACGCGGGTCACCAGCTTGGCCAAGCCGGGCTCGACATTCCGGTGGGCACGGTTGTCGCCGCCAGCGCGGCGATCGTGTTGATCCCGCTCGTCGTGGTGTTCGCCATCGCCCGCCGGGGCTTTCGAATGTCGAGCGCCGACACCTGGGGCAGCCTCGCAGGCGGCATGACCTCGAGCGCCGCGCTGGTCACGGTCAAACGCGTCGCGGGGAGTAACGATCCCGCTGCGAGCTACGCCGCGACCTTCGCCGTAGCCAGCGTTTTGGCCACCCTCGCCGGTCAAGTGGCGATGCTGCTCCTGTAGGGGCCGCCCGGCAAAGGCCGGGCCGACGCGCCGACCTCGCTCGGCGGCTTACAGCTTTCGGTAGACCCCGACGACGACGCCGAGAATGTCCACGGAGCGAAATTCGCTGCGCCTCACGACGATCGGCTGCATGGCCCCGTTGCTGGGCACGAACTCGATCACGTCGCCCCTCGGCCGGTAGCGCTTGACCGTCGCCTCGCCTTCAATCATGGCCACGACGATGTCGCCGGCGTCAGCGGACTGGGTCTTTTTCACGAACACGTAGTCCCCGTCGAAGATCCCGTCATCGATCATCGACTCGCCGACGA
>SLNH01000007.1 GCA_007133195.1 Nannocystineae bacterium
CATCCCAATATCGTGTCGGTGGTGGACTTCGGCGAAGATCAGCGGATGGGCGCTTTCATGGTGATGGAGTTTTTGGAGGGGCGCCGCCTAAACGCCGTGCTCCACCGGGAAGGGCGGATGAGCACACGGCCGACCTGCGAGATCGTCCTTCAGGTGGCCGAAGCGCTCCACTACATCCATAGCCGAAACATCGTCCACTGCGACATCAAAACCGAGAACATCCTCCTTTGTGAGGAGCCAGGGAGCAGCAAGCGCCGAAAACAGGTCGTCAAGCTCCTCGACTTCGGACTCGCGCGCTCCACCGCGACCCGAAATTCCACGACCCTTTCCGGCACGCCGCACTACGTCGCCCCCGAGCGGATAAACGGCCAAGAAGCTGGCCCAAGCTCAGACATCTACGGGCTCGGCATCCTGTTTTACGAGCTCCTCACGGGGCGGACTCCCTGGGACGGCGACGTCGCCCACATTCTGAGCGGTCACCTCGAACGGCGCCCCGAGCCCCCCTCGGCGATCCTCCCCGACGGCCTCGATCCCGCCCTCGAGCAGCTCATCCTCCGGTCGCTCGAAAAGCGACCCGAAGACCGCCACAAGGACATGGCGGCCTTCATCTACGAGCTCAACACCGTGATGGACATGCTGGGCTACGGCCGGCGCAACCGGCGCGGGGGCGGCCACAAGAAGGTCGTCGTCGAGCGTAGCCCCGAAGCCCGGCGCGACGCGCTCGTGCGCACGGTGTTCGACTCCATGCGCCTGCCCATGGCCCTCATCGACACCCAGGGTCGCATCGTCGTGGCGAACTCCGCGTTCGCGAAATTCGTCATGGGCGTGGCCACCGAGGTCGAGGGACTCATCGCAACGGAGACGCCGCTCCTCAAGGTGTGGAAGAATTTCGAAGCCGATCTCGCCCGCGCGATCGGCGGCGCCCACCTGCGCCGCGTCGTCGTGCTCGACGGTTCGAAGGGTCAAAGCTGGCGGCTGCTCATGTGGCTCGACCCCGCAACCGCCAAGGACGAGGATCACGTAACCTTCGGCGTGCATCCGCTCGACCCGTAACCTGTCGATGTTCGCGGGCGGCGAATCCCCGCAACCGCCTTCGGCGCGCGGTCGCCGCCCGCGCGCTCCCGACGCCTCCCGGGCTCGCGTCGGCGAATCGCCGCCCGGCGGGCTTGCGCGCGCGGCGTGGTGCGAAACAATCGCCACGTGCCCTTCGACGCCTACCGCGCCTTCGGCCCGCTCGTTCGATCGCTGCCCCCGGAAGCGGCGCACCGCCTCGCGATCCGCGTCCTCGGCGCCAACCTGTTGCCGGCGGCTCCAGCCGTAGACGATCCGATCCTCGCCACCACGTTGTGCGGCCTTCGCTTCGAAACGCCGATCGGGCTCGCCGCGGGCTTCGACAAGCACGGCGAAGTGATCGGGCCGATCTTGCGCTCGGGGTTCGGTTTCGTCGAGATCGGCACCGTCACGCCGCGCCCGCAGGCCGGAAATCCGCCGCCGCGGATGTTCCGGCTGCGCCGAGAGCGCGCCGTGATCAACCGCCTGGGTTTCAACAGCGAGGGCATGAGCACGGTGACCGAGCGCGTCGCCGCGTTCCGCCACCGCGGTGCGCCGAGCGGTGTCGTCGGCATCAACATCGGGGCGAATCGCGACAGCGCCGACCCGGCCGGCGATTACGCGATGGTGGCGGGGACCGCGGGCGCGCTCGCGGACTACGTCGCCATCAACGTGTCATCGCCGAACACGCCTGGCCTGCGTGCGCTGCAAGGGAGCGAGCCGATAGCGCGCGTCGTGACCGAGGTTAAACAGGTCTTGGCAAAGACGCCGTCCTCGCGGGGCGGGCCGCCGCCGCCCGTCTTCGTGAAAATCGCGCCGGACCTGGAGGGTGACGCGCTGGCAGAGACGCTCATGGCCGTCCGCAGCGCGGGCGCAGACGGGCTGATCGCGACCAACACGACGACGAGCCGGCCTGCGGGCCTCCGCGGTGCCCACCGGCACGAGGCGGGCGGACTCTCTGGGCCGCCTCTGTTCGCGCCCTCCACCCGGGTGCTCGCCGAGGCGTACCGGCTCACGGAAGGGGCGCTACCCATCATCGGCGTCGGCGGCGTCGCGAGTGCTGAGGACGCTTACGAAAAGGTGCGCGCAGGCGCGTCCCTGATCCAGCTTTACACGGCGCTCATCTACCGCGGACCGCAGCTCGCGGTGGAGCTCGCGCGCGGGCTCGCGAACCGGCTTCGTGAAGACGGCTACGACCACTTGAGCGAGGCGGTGGGCGCCGACCATCGCGACCGGCCCGCCACCCGCACGAGCTAACAAGAGCGCCACGCGTCGAGCCAGGCGGGCCGGGGGTGCGGCCGGGTGGCGCGTTTCGCTGAGCAATGCCTGGCGCCCGCACCGAGTCGGCCGCAGGCCGCCTACAGCGGAGAATGGGCCGCGCGCCGCGCGCGTCGCGCCGCGCGGCGCTTTGTGTTACGCCCCTGCCATGATGAAGTACTCATGGCTTTGGTCCTGCTCGATGGTCATGGCGCTGATGGGTCAGGCGGCTTGCGGCGGAGAGGGCGCGCCGACGCCGGCCCTCCCCGAGAGCGAGGCCCCCGAGGAGCGGGGCGATCTCGCCGAGGCGGACGGACCAAGCGCCGAGCCGGCCCGGGACGAGCCAACCGACGAACCAGACGATAAAGAAGACGACGGCGCGACCGACCATCTCGCGGAGCTCCGCGCAGAGCTCGCCCAGCAAGCCGAAGCGGAGGAAGAGCGCTGGACCGATGAGCTCCGAGACCACGCCAGCGCGCTGGCGGAGGCCGAGTTTTCATCCTTGAGCGAAGGACTGAACGCGGTGCTTGCCAGTGAGCACCGGACGCCGGGCAACCCAGCGCGCGACCCCGAGCGTCGCCCGACAGAAACGCTGGCGTTTTTCGGGCTAAGCCCCGAAATGAAGGTACTCGAAATCGGGCCCGGGGCGGGCTGGTACACCGAGATTCTCGCCCCCCTCCTCGCCCCGCAGGGCGAGCTTTGGGTCACGGCGCCCGATGTGCCGCCGAGCGACGAGGACTCCTACCCCGCGTTTTTTCGCGATCGCCTCGACTTCGTGCTCGGGCGCTCCGCCGAGCTCTTCGGCGGCGTGGGGAAGGCAAGCTACGACCCCGCGGATCCCGACCTCGGGCTGAGCGAGGAGTTCGACGCCGCGCTCCTGATCCGCGGCATGCACAATTTCGTGAGGCGGGATCAGCTAGACGCGTGGCTGTCCACCGTCTATGACGCGCTGCGCCCCGGCGCGGTGTTCGGGGTCGTCCAGCACCGCGCGCCCGGCGACGCCGATCCGGAGGCGAGCGCCGAGACGGGGTATCTCCCCGAGGACTGGGTGGTGAGTCAGGTGGAGAGCGCGGGGTTCGAGCTCGAAGAGCGCTCTGAGATCAACGCGAACCCGGACGACACCGCCGATCACGAGGCCGGCGTGTGGACGTTGCCGCCCAGCCTTCGGCTCGGCGATCAAGACCGCGAGAAGTACGAAGCGATCGGCGAAAGTGATCGGATGACGCTTCGCTTCGTAAAGCCCGAGTAGGCAGAGCACGCCGCGAGCTGGCGCCACCGCTTTGTGCGCTGGGCTGGCCGGCGTGCGTGTCGCCGCCGGAGCGCGCCTTCAAAGCGCGCCGCGCGTGGTCAACACGAGGACGATCGCGGCGAGCGCCCACACGTAGTAGGCGAAAAAGCGGAACTTGGCCCGGTACAGGAGCCCGAGCACCAGCCTCAAGGCGATGATGCCGATGATCGCGGCCACCACGAACCCCACGGCCAGGGGGCCGAAGCCCACGCCGAGGGGCTCGTCGCGCGCCACGAGCCACAGGATCTGGTAGACGGTCGCGCCCAGGATCGTGGGGAACGCGATGAAGAAGCTGTATTCGGCTGCCCAACGCCGCTTTAGCCCGACGAACAGCGCAAACGCGATCGTGAGACCGCTCCGCGACAGGCCCGGCATGAGGGCGAGGGCCTGGGCCAAGCCGATCACGAGCGCGACGAGCACCGTGATGTCGCGCAGGCCGCGCGGCCGCGGACCGATTCGATCGGTCCAATACAGGAGGCCGCCCGTGAGCGTGAGCGTCACGGCGATGATCCACGGCTGCGAAAACACGCCGACGAGCGCCGACTCGAGCGGAATGCCCACGAGCCCGGTGACGAGCACCGAGAGGCAGCCGAGCAGGGCGAGCTTGATGTAGAGCGGGAGCGGCCACAGCGGCCGGCCGGCCGACACATCGGAGACGTCTTGCCAAAGCCGCCGCAAAAACCCGGCCAAGCTCTTTCGGAACACAACCGCGATCGACACGAGCGTGCCGAGGTGCACGACCAGGTCGAACAGGATCATCGTGCCGCTCTCGGGCGCGGGCAACGCCGAGCCGCTGGCGACCAAGTAGTGCTGCGTGATGACGAGGTGGGACGTGGAGCTCACGGGGAAAAACATGAAGATCCCCTGAATCACTCCGAGAAGCACCGACTCATGCAGGGTCAAGACGACACCTCCCAGCCCCCCGGTCGCTCGGCGCCCATGCGACGCCCCGCGCACACATCGCCAGCGGAGCGCCGAGGCAGCCGCTCCCCATGCGACACCACGGCCACTCGCCGTTTATCCGACCATGCGCGACCGGATACTCCTTCATGATGCAAGCGCATGGCCCTGCGTTTCGACGGCTCGCGGCGCACCCGGAGGACGCGCACCCGAACGCGCCCATCCGAGTCTGCCAGCAGCGCGCAGGGATGGCAAAAAGGCGCGGGTCTAGCGCCGCGCCTTGGCGCGCCCCGACCCGGCGCGCACCTCGGCCGGCGGCGCGCGTGCTCGGCGACTCCGCGTCACGGGCGCCGAACTTCTGTGGCGCTCAGCCGGTCTCCGTGTCCGCGACGATGATGTCGTCGCGCAGGACGTCCGGGTGCAGAAAGGTCGCCTCTTCGTGCTCGATGTCGTTCAGGACGCGCTCGGAGATGGCGATCGCGCGCTCGGCCACCTCGCGGCCATCGGCGTGGTGATTGGTTGCCGTCTGGAGAATCTCGGTCATCTGCTGGCGCTGGTCCTCGTGCTCGCGAGCGAACGCCTCCACCCGGACCTCACCAAACGCGTCGAGATCCCGCAAAAGCGGCGCGAGGGTCTCGTCCTCGTAGCGCATGTGGTTTTTGAGCTTGCGAAACAGCGCCACGAGCATAACGCGCAGGCTGTCGCCAAGCTCCTCATCGCCCTCCCCGATGAGGTCCGCGACGCTTCGAATCGCCCCGATGAGGCGCCTCAGCCTGTCGTGCTCGGCGAGGATCCGCTCGCGGATCTCGCCGGCGGGGCCGGCAGCGGGTGTCTTGTCAGTCGCGGATGCCATCGAGCCCTCCTCTGGCCGCAGGTATGTTCGCAAAGCATTTCACGAAGCGTGCCAACACTCCGAATCCCTTCTTGCCGATGAAAACCGCGCAATCGATGCACGCCCGCAGAAACCGTGCGCAGATGTTTCGCGTCGTTTCGCGTCGGGCGGCTCCGGCTACGAGCGGCTCGGTGGGCCTTGGGGCTCGAATCGGTAGATCACGAACGCGGCCGGGACGCGAATCGGCAAAGGGCCGAGCCCCGCGATCCGCTCGCGGAGCGTGTCGTCCGAAATGTGAAACGCGCTCGGCCCCATGCGCACGAGGTCCTCGGCGGTCTCGGGCGAAAGCGTGAGCGCGATGTCGACGCGCCGCTGCGCGGTGAGCGCGAACTTCGGGCGGGCGCGCTCGAGCAGCCGACTCTCTTTGCGCGCGTCGATGCCGAGCAGCCCGAGCGTGGAGGCGAGATCAGAGAGGTGCTCCGCGCGCGGCGCGGCCACGAGCCACGCGCCCCGGCGCTCGAGGACGCGCGCGATTTCGTCCGGATCGCGCGGCGCGAAGGCCGACAGGACCGCTGCGAACGCGCCGCCGCGGAGCGGGAGATCGCGGGTGGCGTCGGCCACGACCGAAGCGAGGCGGGGATGCGCGCGGGCGGCCCGGCGCGCCGCGGCTTTGCTGACATCGACCGCGACCCCGACGCCTGACGGCGCCGCCTCGAGCGCGCGGGCGGCGTAGTATCCCGTCCCGGCGCCTAGGTCCAAAATTCCGGCCCCATCGGAACACCGCTCGACGAGCCCCGCCGCTTCTTCGGCCAGCGCCGCCGCGAGAGGCGCGTAGTGCCCCGCCTCCAAGAAGCGGTCGCGCGCGGCGATCATGTCGGCCGTATCGCCCTCCCCGCCGCTCGGGCGCCCGACTCGGAAGTTGACGTAGCCCTGACGCGCCACGTCGAAGCGGTGCGCGCGCGCGCACACGACGCCCCCCTTCGCGATCGTCACGTCGCTCGCGCAGTGCGGGCAGCGGAGGAGAGGCGCGGCGTCCTCGAGAGGGGCTCTGTCGCGGTGACGCATCGCTCGTGCGTCATCACCGGAGCGCCGCGGCGGAAAACGAGGTGGCCGTAATCGGCGCGTCGTAGAGCGTCGCAGCGAGCGCGATGAGCTCGAACGTCGTCTCGACCTCCGGAATGGCGAGCGGGGCGCCACCGAGCTCAGCTCGCGCTCGAGCCAACAGTTGGGACGTCGTCCCGGCGCCGCTGCCCGCAGACACCCCGCCTCCCGACAGCATGTCGAGCACCGACGGCGCCGGAGGATACACCTCGATTCGGGTATCGGGCGCCAGGCCGCCGAGCTCGCGCGCCGTGGTGAGGGCTTCGCTCAGGCCGCCGAGCTCATCCACGAGCCCGTGACGCGCCGCCGCGCGCCCCGACCAAAGCCTCCCGCCGGCCACCTCACGGACCGCGCCCGGCGACATGTCGCGCCCCGCAGCCACGCGGCGGACGAACTGATCGTAAACGTCGCGCATGAGCGAGCTGATGAGCTCGCGATCTCCCGAATCCCACTCGACGATGGGCGAGCCCAACAGCGCGCGCTCTCCTCGCGACTTCGGATGCGCCGATATGCCGAGCTTGTCGAGACCCTCGTCGATGACGAGCTTGCCGCCGGCGACGCCGATCGAGCCCGTGAGCGTGGTCTCGAGCCCGTAGATCTTGTCAGCGGCCGAGGCGATGTAGTAGCCGCCCGATGCCGCGACCTCGCCCATCGACACGACCAGCGGCTTCGCCTCGGCGAGTTCGGAGAGCGCGAGCCAGATTTGCTCGGACGCCAGCGCGCTGCCGCCCGGGGAATCGACGCGGACGACGACGGCGCCGACCGCGTCGTCATCCGCGAGGACGCGCAGCGCCGAAATGATGCGGCGGGATGCGATCTCCTCGCGAAGCCCGGACCGGCCCCGGCCATCACCCTCGACGATCGGCCCAACCATGTGCACGATCGCCAGGCGCTCGCCCTGCGGCCGCTGCGGCGGCGCGAGCCCGAGCCATTCCATGACTTGATCCATGTCCGCCGACACCGGCCGCTCGCCGAACGACCGCCGCACCCACGGCGCGCCGCCGAGCCTCGCTTCCCGGTAGGCCGAAAACGGAGCCACGGCATCGACGAGCCCCTCGCGCTGGGCCTCGCTCGCCGGGAATACGGCCTGATCGATGAGCGCGCGCACGCGCGCCGGCTGCATGCCGCGCCCCCGCGCGATGCCTCGGACCAGCGCCCGATAGCGGTTGTCGAGCACGTGCTCGAGGGTCTCGCGCTGCTCGCGAGAAGGCTCCTCGCGCGTGAGGGGCTCCCCCGCCCCTTTGTGGTCGCCGATCTGTAGAAACTGCGGGCGCACCCCGATTTTGTCGAGGAGCCCGCGAATGTGGATCGGCGTCGCCGTCACCCCGGCGATGGAAACGTCGCCCAAAGGGGCGAGAGCGATGTGGTCGCAGGCGCTGAGGACGTAATACGAAATCATCGACGCGCGATCGGCGTGACAGTAAACGGGCCTTTCACGACCGCCGCCGTCTTTGAAGCTGACGAGCGCGCGGCGCAGCTCTTCCGCTGCCGACAGGCTCATCACCGGCTCGCTCGCGCGGAGCACGAGGCCTTCGACTTCCGGGGTGTCTGCGAGCCCGGCCAAGGTCTCGACGAGGCGCCGAAGCTCGATTCCCGACGTGCCGCCGAACAGTGAAAACGACCTGAGCTCCACGACCGGCTGCGACAGCTCGACGATCGCGAAGTGCTCTTCGCCCTCCTCGAACTCGGGAGACTGCGTCGGCTCCTCGTACGGCTCCTCGCTCTCGCCCTCATCGCCGAGGATCGAGCTCATGGCGAGCTGGCTGAGCGCCCCCCAGCCCGCGCCCGAATCGCCGGTCGCTGACGCGTCGCGCGCGTCGTCCCGCGCCTGTGCCACGTCCTCGCTTCCGCCTGCCTCGGCGCTCGCGCGGGTATGGGTGCAGGCGACGGCGACCACCGCAAAAGCGAGTACACACGCACTTTCTTTCATACGTCGTCCTCTGCCGACTGCCCGCGCGACCGGTGTCGGGATCACCGGAGCCGGTGGTTTGACGATGTGGATGCCTCTGCGGAGCCCGCGCCGGTCGCGGCCGCTCATTCGTCAGAGAGGAAGGGCTTGGGATCGTCGTCATCGTCGTCGCCGCCGTCGTCGGCGTCGTCGGCGGCGCCGTCATCGTCGTCGGATTCGTCGGCCTGGCCGTCCTCGGAAGTCTCATCCGCCTCGCCGTCCTCGCCCTCGCCGTCGTCGTCGGCGGCCTCGTCGGGCCGTGATTCTGGCTCCTCCTCGTCTTCATCCACCTCCGAGGCCGCACCCCGAATCCGTTCGATGCGCTGCTCCGCGCGCTGGGCTCGCCCGCTCTCGGGATGCGCGGACAAGAACCGCTCGTAGGCCCGGGCGGCGCGATCGCTCAGCCCCTGCTGCTGATAGGCCTCGGCCACGCCGTACAAGGCGTCTTCGTGCTCCGACGACAGGGCGAGCGCCTCCTCGAATCGGCTGTGGGCGCTGGCGAACTCCCGCCGGTCGAGGTGGCACTGGGCGAGCCCGACCAGCGCGTCGAGGCCCTCGCTATCTAGCTCGATCGCCCGCCGGTAATATTCCAGCGCATCGTCGCAGCGGCCCGCTCCTGCGGCCGCGTCCGCCTCGTTCACGTAGTCGGCGTACGACGTGGGCGCCCTGTCTGACGACCCGCCCACCTCGTCAGGCATGGGGTCGTCCTGTGCGACGACGTCGGCTCGTTCCTCGGCCACCTCGAGCACATGCTCGGCGACCTCGTGATCCGGCGCGAGCGCCAGGACGGCCTCTGCGTGCTCGGCCGCCGCCTCGTCTTCTTCGCGCTCGAGCTCGAACAGCGCAAGCTGAAGGCGCGGGCGCGGATCGGGCGGATCGAGATCCTCGGCGGCGCGCGCGAGCTCCTCGAGGCTGTCCCGGGCTTGCCGATCGCGCCCCTCCTCGGCGAGGAGGAGGGCGAGGGATAGGCGCGCGTCGACGTGATCCGGGTCGCCGGAGATTGCGCGGCGCAAAGGCCGGCGGACATCCCGAGCGCGCTGACCGACGAGGCGCCTCGCCTCGCCGGTGGCCGCATAGGCGGCGACGTCCCCCCGCTTCAGATCTCGGGCGCTCGCAGCCAAATCTCTGGCCTCATCGGCGTACTCACGGGCGTCGCTCGCGAGCTCGCGCGCCTCCGTGCCCGCGGCAAACCCGCGCAGATCGAGCGCGAGTTGCGCGCGCGCCGCAGCCAGGCGCGATCGCGCGATCAGGACATCGAAATCGCCCACCGCACCATCGAGGGCCTCGGCCACATCCTTCATCTCGTCGCGGTTTCCGCTAAACACCGCGTACGACGCCTCGCGAAGCAGCGCCGGGTCGATCTCCGCGGCCGCCCCGGCGTCTTGGCCCTCCGCCGCCAAAGTCTCCGCGTCGGCCAGCGCCGGTCCTGCTGCGTCGGGAGTGCCCCCGGCGGTGGAGGGCTCCCCGCTCAGGACGAGCAGGTAGACCACGGCGGCCGCTGCGCCCATAACGGCGAGCGATGTGCCGAGCACCCAATAGGCCGCGCCCCCACTCCGCCTGCCGCGAGGCGGCGGTCCGCCGCCCTCGAGCTCGGGCTGATCAGCTGGCTCTGGCTCTGGCGCCGCCGGCGTCCGGCGGGCGGTCGCGGCGAAGGCGACGTCGTGGGTGGGCACCCCGCGCGCGAGGCCACCGGTCGGCCCGCTCGGGCCTTCATCCTCGAGGTGAAAGCGCCGCCGACCGGGGGACGAAGCCCACTGCCCGGTGTCCGGCGCATCGCGTCCCCTGGGCGCAGCGCTGCCCGTAGGTTCCGGGGCTGCGGCGTGGTCGTCTTGAGCGCCGCTACCCGCCAATGCGGAGGGGGCGGCAGCGGCTGCGGCCTCGCCAGACGGCGGAGGCGGAGCGCGCCGAACTCCCGGCGCTTTCGATGTCGCGCCCAGCCCGAGCGCCGTTTGGCTCGGGGACAGCGGGGCCTCGGCCGGTCGCTCACCCCCGGCGGCGTTTGCCGGCGGCGGTGACGACTCCGAGCCCTCCGCCGGGTCCGCCGAACCACCCGATGGCGGATGGCTCGTGCTCGCAGCGCGCTCCCGGTGCGCCGCCTCGCGCCCGCTGTGGGCGCTATCCGCCGCGCTGGGCGGCGGGTGCGACCGCCCGCGGCCGAGCCGCGAGGGTTCCCGCGGCGCAGGCGGCGGTACGGAAGACGCGCGCGGCTGCGCCCGATGCTTACCGGAGTTGCGCGATGGCACGACGCGCGGGTGCGGGACCCCGGACGCGGTGCCCGCGCGCGGCCTGGCGGCGCCCTGATCGGGCGGCGGCGCGGTCCCCGGCAAAGCTTGGTCGCCGCGCCCGCTCCACTCGAGGGTCTCTTGCCCCTCGATGTCCTCTTCTTTCACCGGCCTGGGCTCGTCGTCGTCCCCCGGCCCCTGGTCCCCCTGGGCTTGCCCGAGCCGTGCCGGCTCGCTGCTGGGGCCAGCGCGTCCAGCCCCCTCGGCCCCACCCCGCTGGCTGCTGCCACGCCGGCGCCGCCCCTGATCGGCGAACGCGAAAAGCTCGTCGAGCTCGACGATATCGCCGAGCCGTTTCCATTTTTCCCCGGTGTGGGAGATCTCTGCGTCCCGGGATACCTCGCCACTTACGATCCACTGCTGGAGCGTGGCGAGCTCGCGGCATCGGCGAACCTCGCCGTCCTGTAACCGGACGAGCCACAGCCGCTCCTCGCCGCTCCCGGTTGCGCCGGCGGCCCCAGACTGGGATGGCCGCGCGCTACGCTCTCCGCCGGTGAGCGTAGGAGAGCGCCTGAGCACCTTGAACAGGTGCCCGCAGGCCGTGCACTTGACCGTGATGCCGCCGGGCTTGAGCCGATCGACGTCTAGCTCGTACTCGGTGTGGCAATTCTCGCAGCGGACGTCCATCGAGCTCGGTCTCCTCGCCGATACGCGGCTGCGCCGGGGGAGCGGCCTTATGCCTATAGCACGCACCCACTTCGGTGTCATCCGGCGCCGCACGTCACGAGCGGCCCTGCTACGATGCCCCCGTGACGTCTCACTCTGCCACGGGCGAGCCCCGAAGCCACACCCGGAGCGCCGAGCGGGTCAAGATCGACGCCTTCGTCAAAGTGCACGGCGCCGATAGGGAATACGTGCTGCGCACGCGCGACCTGTCGCGCAAAGGGGTGTTCCTGTACACGAAGGTGGGTCACATGCTGCCCTTCAAGGCGGGCTCGACGCTCAATCTCGAGCTTTACGACTACGACGCCTTCGTCGCCTGCCGCGTCGTGGTGGTCCGCGTCGTCGAGCCCGGGAGCGCCGAAGCCGCCGCCTACCCAGCGGGCTTCGGGTGCCGAATCATCGACCTCGACGAGACCAACGAGCAAAAGCTCGTGGCAATGCTCGAGCGGGTGTCGAAAACCGGCCAAGACCCTTACTAGCACCGCGGGCGATCGCGCCGACCGGCCGCTGCGATCAGGCGCGGGCGAGCCCGAGCAGCCAGATTACGAGCCCCATGACGACGAACACCGCCGCGGCGATCGCGGGGCGCCGGGCGAGGACGCCGCTGGCCGTGACGCCGCGGACGACGAACACCACGGCTCCCGCGATCCACAGCGCGAGCCCGAAAACTGCGAGGAGGGTCCAGGCCGGCGAGGGCGCGTTTACGCGCGCGAGCGCGTCGCGATGCCAGTCCTTTGCGGTCGCCAGGCCATCGGACGACGCCGGCCCCGCGCGCGCTCGCTCCTTCTCGGCGAGGAGCCGCGCGATGTGCGCGTTGGCGCGCTCGAGTCGATCGTCGAACGGCGAGTAGGCGCTGCGCGTCGCCAGGATCGACCCGCGCACGCCGCGCCACGCGGCCAGCGCGCCTGCCCGATCCCCCTCGGCCTCCCGCGCGCGGCCGATCTCTTCGAGCCGATCGTAGGCCTCTTTCGCGTGGCCGGCGCCCGGGACGTACCACCGCGCCGCGGCCCGGTAGCCGGCGATGGCCTCGCGGACGTCCCCCGCCTCGCCCGCCGCGTCCGCCTCGTGTAGGGCCCTTTGCCCCTCGACGAGCGCGCGCGTCACGACGACGCCCGAGGCGATGAGGCAAACGGCGAGTAGGGCCGCGATCCCCCGCATGAGCCGAGCCCGCGAAGCGCTACGCGAAATCGCGGCGCGAAAAGATCGCGCAGGCGAGCGCGAGCAAGACGCCGATGACGAGGAGCGCGTAGCCGCCGGCGGTGACCACGTAGTCCCAGCCGACGAACTCACCGTGCACGGAGACGTGCTCGCCGTCCACCTCGTGCCCCGACACGGCGAAGATGTGCAGATCCGGGACCGCCACGAGGGCTGCGTCGATCACGGCGCCGAGCGCGCCGGCATCGTCCTGCTCGGTGATCCGGCGCATCTCGGGGGTCACGCGGCCCAGGAAAAACAGCCCGAACGAAAACACCCCCGACAGGTAGGGGCTGGAAAACGACGAGAAGAACACGGCGATCGCGGCGACCACGAGGACCTCCATGGCCCCGAGCGCGACGGCCTTGGTCACGGCGGCGGAAAACGGCACGTCCTGGATGAAGAGCAACAGCGCCATCGCGCCGGCGAACACCGCGACCAAAACGAGCAGCGTGCACGCCATGCCCAGATACTTGCCGAGCACGAACTCGTGGCGCTCGAGGGGCTTGGAGATAATCGTGTAGATCGTCCGCCGCTGGACTTCGCCATAAAGGAGCGAGACCCCGAGCACGATCGCCGTGATCGAACCGAAAAGCGAGACCCCGGCGAGCCCGACGTCGCGCGCGATCCGCGCCTCTTGATGAAGCGACATCGCGCCGAGCACGATGGCGAACAGGTTGAACGCGATCGCCACGGCCACGATGCCGTAGATGATCCGGTGCCGGATCGCCTCGCGGAAGGTGTTGAGCGCCACCGCGTAGAGTCGACCGATCACGGTGCCTAGGCCTCCCCGTGAAGTTGTTCTCCGCCCTCGCCCGCCTCCCCGTCCGGCTCGGCCGGCGCGCCACCCCGCGCCGGGCCGCCCTCACCCCGCGCGCGCCGCAAAAACAGATCCTCGAGCGTCTGCTGCCTCGGAGACACCGAAATCACCCTCGCCCCCGCGGCGCGCGCCTCGGCCAAAACCGCATCGACATCTGCGTCGGCTGAGAGCGTCAACCAAAGCTCGTCGCCCCGGCGGCGCGCGCGCTCGCAACGCGCCTCGAGCGCCGCGAGGTCCTCGTCGTTCGCGCGCTCGGCGTAAAGCGCGACGTCGGTCCCGAGCCTCGTGCCGGTGACGAGCTCCGACAGCCGGCCCACGTCGTGGACCTCGCCCGACACGACGATGGCGACGCGATCGCAGATCGACTCGACGTCGGCCAAGATGTGGGACGAAAAAAACACCGTCTTGCCCCGATCGCGGAGTGACAAGATGATGTCCCGCACCTCCTTGCGCCCCACCGGATCCAGCCCGCTCATCGGCTCGTCGAACACGACGAGATCCGGGTCGTTGATGAGCGCCTGCGCGATGCCGGCGCGCTGGAGCATGCCTTTGGAATACTTTTTCATCGGCGTGCGGCGCGCGTGCTCGAGCCCCACGGTCTCGATGAGCTCGTCGGCGCGCGCGCGCCGCTCGGCGCGCTTCATCCCGAAGATTCGCCCCGCCAAGTCGAGGAGCTCTCCGACCGTGAGGTAGTCGTAAAAGTAGGGCGCCTCGGGGAGAAAGCCGAGCCGAGCGCGCGCGCGGCGACTGGGGACGGGGTGGCCGAAGACCTTCGCCCCGCCCGCCGAGGGTGCGATGAGGCCCATCAGGATGCGGATCGTCGTCGTCTTGCCCGCCCCGTTCGGCCCGAGGAAGCCGAAAATCTCGCCCTGTTCGACCCCGAACGACACGCTGCGAAGCGCTCGCACCTGCCGGCGCGAAAACGGGGCCCGGTAGGCCTTTGCCAAATCGCGTACATCGATGACAGCCGTCACGTCTCACCTCGGCCGAGTAGACGGGGCCGAGTCTACCGCAAGGCCGCTCGGGATGCGCGCGCCGTGGCCAGGCGGCCCCGAACGGGTTCGACGTGCGCCGCGCGCGAGCCGGCCGCCCGCCGGGCGAGCGCGTCGTCGAGCGGTTATCGGCTCACGGAGCCTGGGCTCCGCGAGCCCTCGGCTCTCGCCGCGGGATGTCCAGCGCGCGCCGGGTGCGGGCGGCGAGCTCGTAGGCGTCGGCGACGATCGAGTCCAGCTCGCGCTGAAGGGTTGCCGCACCCGGCGACTCGAGGCCCCCGGCGGCCGCCTCGCGCTCGAGCGCGCGGGCGCGACCGGCGAGCGCCGGTGCCAGGTCGGACAGCGCCTCCGCCCGGGGCGCCGGCAGCGCCGCCAGCTGTCTGATCTTGAGCTCGGCGAACAGCTTGCCGGTGCGCGGCTGGAGCGCGCGAAACAGCCAAGTGAGCAGGCTCGAGTTCAAAATCGCCACCCAGCAGGCCAGCGCCTCGGCCTGCGCCTCACCGTTCGCACCAGCCTTGGGGAACATCAAAAACAGGTTGTTCGACAGCCAACGCCCATCGAGATCGCGCGCGGCGACGATGCGGTCGCCGGTCCGGCGCACGGCGAGCTTGTCGCGCTCGTGCCACGCGCGCCGCCCGAGGTTCGCGTACTCGCCGGCGTCGCGATCCACCACGCCCGGCGCCAAGTCTACATAGCGGCCCGCCCAGGTGAGGCGGTAGCGCGCGATCTCGTCGCCGCCGAGTATGAGCGGCGCGCACGGGCCCTCCGGGCGCTCGCGACGGAACAGCTTGGCGCGGACGTTGCCACTGTGAACGCCCTCGTGGATCTCGAACACGTCGCCGAGCGTCGGCGACCGCGACAGTTCGCAGGCGATGCGCAGATCTCGCGGGGGGATGCGGATATTGAGCTTTTTGTCCGGAAGCTCGGAAAACAGCCGCTGTGGTATCGCCTCGCGCGGCGGCGGATCGCGCCGCCACGACGGGGGGAGCGCGCGCCATGCGACGACGCGGTGGCCCGGGGGCGGACCGCTCCGCTGGCGCCGGCAGGTGATCACCACGGCGTCGAGATTCACCCCCGAGAACGCGCGGCCCGCGTCGGCGATGCCCTCGATCGCGCAGCGCTCGAGGAGCAGCTCGCGGAGCGGGCGCTGGTCCTTGAAGAGCACGATGTCGGGGAGCACGAAGCCCAGCCGGCCGCCGGGCGGCGTGATTTCGGTGGCGCGCTCGACGAACAACTTGAACGGATCGAGCACCCCGCGCGCGGTCACGAACCTGTCTCGCAGGCGCGCCCGCTCGCTCGGCGAAAACGAAAACCCTTTTTGGCCCCAGGGCGGGTTCCCGATCACGGCATCGGCGCGAGCGCTCGCCAGCGGGCCGTCACACGAAAGCCCATCACCGGCGCGCACGGCGCTGCCGGCGGCGGCCGCCGCCGCAGGCTCCGCGGGCCCGATCGCCACCACGAGCGCGAGCTTGGCCAGCCCCGCCGCCAGCGGATCGATGTCCACGCCGACAAGGCAGCGCCGCGCGATCTCCGCCCGGAGCCAACTTCCTGGCCGCTCGCCGCGCGCCACGAGCTCCCGCTCGATCCGGCGCAGCGCGGCCAGCAAAAACGCCCCGCAGCCGCAGGCGGGATCCAAGACGCGAATCGAGCCGAGCGCCCGGCGGTCCTCACGGGACGCGAGCGCCGGGCCCAGGGTGTGCTCGACGACGAAATCCACGAGGTAGTCCGGCGTGTAGTAAAGGCCCACCCGGCGCCTGCCCGGACGGTCTTTGTGCCGGCTCTTTTCGTAGGTGATGCCCACGGCCTCGGGCGCTGGCGTCCCCGCCTCGATCTCGGCGGCGATGGCGCGAGCGAGCGCCGCCCCGACGTTTAGGCCGAGCCGCTCGCCGAGCGCCTGCACCTCGCGCGCG
>SLNH01000161.1 GCA_007133195.1 Nannocystineae bacterium
AAAGCGGGTGACTTGCGGGCGCCGGATCGAGGGGCAAAAGCTCGCGCCCGTCCCGCTCGGCGACGGGCTGGGCGTCGAACTCGAACGCCCCGATCCCGCACGTTTCGAGCGCCCGCCGGTAGTGTAAGGCGAGCTCGCTGTAGGGGAGCGGCCAGCCGGGCGCCACACCCGGCCGCTCGGCGAGCACGTCCTCGTCCAGCGGCCGGCACCACCCCGCCCAGTGATTCGTCGTGCCCCCGAAATAGCGCAGCCGACAGTTTTCGAGCTCGCCGCCCGCCAGCCCCTCTTCGCGCCCCGCGTAGAGCGCCTGGGTCGCCTCCTCGATCTCGAAGCCGCCGCTTTCGAGCACGATCACCCGCAGCCCCGTCGCGATGAGATCGCGGGCGATCGCGATCCCCGCCGCGCCCGCCCCGGCGATGCACACGTCCGCCGTGAGCACCTCGCCTTCTGTCACATCGCGCGCGTCGGCAAACACGGCCATAGGGTATCAGAGGACGGGAATGGGGAATGCGGCATGTCGCACGGCGCGAACGGCTTGGCGGCCTACGCGCCGACAAAGCGGAGCCGCTGATCCCGGCGGAGATCACCCTCGACTCCGGCGCTGTCTTCTTCCGAGGCAGCGCGGTTGCCGCGAACCTGGATCGGCACACAGCGCGCGTCCGCTCGCCGGAGCCGCCAGCGCCAGTCGTCCACCTTGTGCGGCGCAAAGCGCCTACCGGTAGGGATGACGGCGCCGACGATCGGGTGGTTGGCCGAGAATGTGACTGGCTGGACCGGCAGAGACCGCTGTGTTAATGATCCTCCGCTCATGCGGGATTCTGTCCCGAGTGGGAGAACGCCGTTGTCGTCGCCGCCTTCGCTCTCGCGAGCCGCGCAGTTCAACCGGAAGATCCCGTTGGAAGGAGCATTGCGCGGTATGAGCATCCGGCGTGGCGCGGGAAGGGTCGGGGGCGCGAGGTGAGCGCGCGCGCATACACCGCCGCGCTGGTGTCGGCGTTTGCGCTGGTGGTGGCGCTCCAGTGTTTCGGTCTCCTCGCTCTCCAACCTCACGACGACGCCTGGTTCTTCAAGCGGTTCGCCCTGAATTTCCTGGCCGGGGATGGGATGGCCTGGAATGCCGAGGACGGCCCCGTTTACGGGAACACGTCGCAGCTTTATCAGCTCGTGGCGATCGCGCTCACATGGATGGCCGAGGACTACTACATCTTCGGCGTTCGCCTCGTTCTCTCGGCGGCGCTCGTCGGTGCCGCGGCGGTCATGATCCGCCTGGCTGGGCGTTACGGCACACACGGTCACGCGGCGCCGGTGCTCCTTCTTTGCTCGCCGGTCGTCCTGTTCACGATCCCTTCGGGGATGGAGACCGCGCTCGCGATTTTCGCGATCGCGAGCTTTTTGTTGCTCCTTCGGTCGGAGCGCGCGCTCACAGGCGCCGGCCGCCTCATGGTCCCCGGCGGGATGGTCGTCGTCTATCTGCTCCGTCCGGACGCCGTGGTGCTCGTCGGGCTCGCGTGGGCGTGGGACCGGCTGGTGATTCGGCGCGTGTTTCCTTGGCAGGAGGCCGGCGCCTTCGTCCTGCTCTTAGCCGTCGTCCTGCTGGCGATGAACGCGTACTACGGCACGGCACTGCCGCTTTCGTTTTACCTGAAGAGCGGGTCGCTCAGCGTCTACAGCGAGTCCTTCATCGAGATCAGCCGCGAGGGCAAGGTCCGAAATATCGCGCTGTTTTTCACCACCGTATTGCCCATCCTGTACGTGGCTCTTCAGCGGCCGGATCGGCGCAATATCGGTCTTTTGCTCGCGGGCGGCGCGTTCGTCGCTTATCACTACGCGTCTACGGTCGAGGTCATGGGGATGTACGCGCGCTTTTACGCGCCCGCCATCCCGGTGTTGGCGGCGGCCGCGCTGCCCGCCTTCGGCGCGTTTTGCTCGAGGCGCCGCCTGCCGGTGCACGTCGTCTTCTTTGTCGCCTACACGCTGTTCGTGGTGTTTCTCGTGCGGCGGGACGCTTTGCCCGACGACACCCTGTGGATCATCGAGCGCCTGCCGCCCGAGCTCTACGTGGGGTATGGGCTGGGCGCGTGGCTCCTCCTCGTTTCCGCGATCGGGTGGACGCGCATCGGCTCACTTTCGATAATCGCCGCGTCGGCGGTGAGCGTGTGGGTCGCGCACCCGGAGCGCTCGTTCCGGGCGCCCTCAGACGCCGACTACATGGAGGCGCAGCTCGAGCACCGTTCGGGATTTCGGGAGATCGATCGCCTGCCGAGATGCCTCGGCGAAGAGATTTCGATCTATCACTCGGAGATCGGCCTCCCCGGTGTAAAGCTCCCTCAGGGCCACATCACGGATCTCGCCGGTCTCATGACCCGAGAGTTTGCCTTCGGCGACAAGAGCTTCGATGAATACTGTCTCGAAGACGAGCCCGAAGCGATCTATCTGCCGCACCGCAACTACGACTGGCTCAATCAGGAGATCCGCGAGAGCCAGTGCCTTCGCGGGTTCACCGAGGTTCGTTCGGACACGAGCTCCCCGCTCTACATCCGCGACGACTTGCTCGCTCGCTATCGGCGCTGTCCTTGACGGCGAGCGGATCGCGCAGTGCTAGTGAGCTCCGCCGTCACCGCTGGGCCGAGATTCGCCGAGCGGCGAGCTATCGCTGTGGTGCTGGGGCGCCAGGACGACGGCGCGCGTCGGCCCGCCGAGGGTATCGTAGGCGCCGAGCAGCGCGCCGACGCCGCGCGCCGCCTTGGTGCGGCGAGACCCTCGGTAAAGGGGGTAGGCCTCCTCGAGGGCATACCCGGTGCGGCTCCCGAGCTCGGCGAGCGCATCGACGCTCAAATGCCCGATCACCGGGTGATCGGTGAACGCGAGCATCCATCGCGATACGATGGCGTGCGGCGCCTTCGGCGAAAGCGCCACGATGACGACGCGGGAGGCGGCGTGCGTGTGGGCGTGAACCGCGCGGAGCGCAACGGCCGGATCCGCCATGTGCTCGAGGGCGCCCACGATGAATACGAGATCGAAGGTGCCGAGGCCGAGGGAGGGAAGCTCCTCGACCGCGGCGCGCTCAAAGCGGATGTGCGAAAGCGAGGCCGCGTTTCGCCGGGCGCTCGCGATCGCGTCGTGCGTGATATCCACGCCACACCCTTCGCGAATATCCCCGGCTACGAAGGCCAGCATCTCGCCGGTACCGCAGCCGACATCGAGGACGCGCGGGGGGCCATCTGGATAGCCCCGGCAAGATTCCCGGAGCGCGTGACAGGTCGATTCGAATGTGCCGAACAAGCTCATACCTCAAGGCGAGTGTTACAGGCGGGCGAGCGCTATTGAAAATTCCCGCGCCGCGCGAAGCCAGCTCGGCAGCTCAAGTCGCCGGGTGCGGGCGCCCGCCGCGAGCGCGTCACGAAGCTCGGGCTCGCCGAGCAGGCGCGCCAGGGCGTTCGCGAGCGCCCCGGCATCCCCGGGCGGCGTTAGGAGCCCAGTGACGCCATGCGTGACCAGGTGGGGCAGGGCGCCGACCCGCGGCGCGACCACGGGCAGCCCTGCGGCGAGGGATTCAGCCACCGCCATGCCGTAGCTCTCGAAGCGCGTAGCCGACACGTGCGCGGTGGTGCGCGCGAGGAGGGGGATGATCTCGTCGGGCGGCAGCACCCCGTGCCAGCTAACCTGCTCCGCGAGCCCGGTCGCTCGCAGGGCTTTGGCCACCGCTTCCGCGTAATCGGGCTCGGCGCTCGCGTCGCCGACGATGTGCCAGTGGAATGTGCGCCTTCGGGATACCTCCGCCAACGCCGCGACCAGGTCCAGGTGGCCTTTGTGCGCGCCGAGGTTCGCCACGGTGATGAGCTCGGGCGGAGAGGCGGGCCGCGGCTCGATCTCGAAGTAGGCAGCGTCAACGCCGGGCGGGCAGGCGGCGATGCGCGCCTTCTCGAATCCTCGCATCGCCAGTGCATCTCGCATGTAATGGCTGGTCACGACGGCGCCGCCTACGGCCCCCAAAAACGCCCGCTGCCGCTGGTCCAGCGAGGCGCGGCGCGCGCTCGGGGCACTTGGATCGACGCTGGCGAGACCGTGCACGAGCGCGATGGCCCCGTACCTGCGGAGCCACTCGAATTCGGCGAGGTCGCGAATGTAGAGCGCATCGAGCAGGAGGTAGCTTTCGCTGTCGGCGCCATTGGCGAGCGCCGCAGGCAGCCGCTCGGCGTCGACCGTCACGGGGGCTGCTGCCCCGAGCTCGGCACAGATGCGCCGATTGTAGAGGTATCCCCCCGTGATCTGGTTGGGAGACGGAGGCTGGAAGATGCGGAGCATGAAGGTGCTGTCGGCGGGCGGGGCCGATGAGCGGCGCGCTTAAGCCGGAGCGCCGGCCGTGGTAGAAGGTAGCAGATGCTCCCGCCGGAGCGGTGCTCCCCCCGAAGGTGCGATGGACAGCGGCCGCGATGACGAAGCACTTGGGAACGCCCAAGGTGGCCCCGAGGATGCGGGCGCCGAGGGCGGCCCGCTGTCGGGCGGGCCCGGCTGGGGCCGGGCACTG
>SLNH01000022.1 GCA_007133195.1 Nannocystineae bacterium
GAAAATCCGGCCACCTCGAGCCTGTTCATCGTCAACCCGCTGTCCGGCGAGAGCTTCGCCCGCTGGTTTTCGACTCACCCCCCGATCCCGGAGCGGATCCGCCGCCTCCAAGACATGGCGAAGTGAGGCCAGCGCGCGCCCGCCTCGCGGATCGGGCCGCGGGGCGGGCGCCGGCGCCCGTTACAGCTGGCTCGCGATCACGTCCTCGAGCGTCTCGATGACCTCGAGGTCGCGCTGGATGTCCTCGTCGCCGTCGCCGTCGTTTAGGCGCTCCTCGAGCGGAATCAGGCGATCGCGAACGCCCGCGAGCAGATCGATCGCGTCTTCGGACTGGCCGTCGTGGTGGAGCTCAGTGGCTTGCTTGAGCGCGAGGTAGGCGTGGAGCATGGCGAAGCTCTTCATGATCACGTTTTTCCCGGGGCCGAAGTGGCCCTCCTCGGGGACCTCATCCGGGTGGTGGGGGAGGTCCACATCGACGTCCCGCTCGACGCGCTCGCCGAGCTCGGGATCCTCGTAGGAAAACGAGATCGACGCCACGTGGGCTTGTTCGATGTCCTCGGCCACCTCGGCGCGCGGCGACAGCTCGAGAAGCAGCGCCGATCCCCCGCCGCGGCGACCGTCGTTATCCGTGGTGTCGTCGTGATCCTCGCGGTGGGCGGCGAACACCGCCGGCAGGTCGAGGACACCGCCGTCGTCCAGATCTTCCCAGCGCGGGCTGCCCCAAGACTTTTCGAAGCGGTAGGTCTTGCCCTCGGTGACGTCGAGGACCACGTCTCGGGCCACCGGGACGGTGAAGCTGTGGACTTCGGTGGTGAACACGTCTTCGACGTCGCCCGCGTCGCTCACGTAGTAGTAGTTGCCGTCCCCCTGTTCGGACAGGTCACGCATGAGATCGACGTTGAACGTGTCGCCGAGGCCGATGGTCGTAAGGCCCACGCCCTCGTCGTTGTACTCCTGACTCATCTCCAGGATTTCCTCGTTCGAGCTCGGGCCGACGTTGGCCTCGCCGTCGCTCAGCATGACGACCCGAGATTCGCGATCTTCGCTCTGGTGCTCGATCGCCTCCTCGTAGGCGAGCTCGAGCCCGGCGTAAAGCGCGGTCATGCCGCCCGCCTCGAGCGCCTCGATGGTCCCCCTGATGTCCTCGCGCGCGTCGCCCACGCGGGTCATCGGCAGTTTCACGCTGGCGTCGGAGCTGTAGACGACGATCGCGACGCGGTCGTCGTCGAACAGCTCGTCCAGCATGAGATCGAGGCCGCTTCGCACGTACCCGATGCGATTGTCCGCCCGCATCGATCCCGATACGTCGATCGACAGGGTGACGTCGAGGTCGGGCCGGTCGTCGGGATCGAGCTCGATGGGCGTGTTGATCCCGAGCTGAAGCACGTGGCGCGCGGACCCGCCCAAGATGTCGGGGGCCACGCCCAGCATCGGGTGTAGGCACAGCGCCTCCTCGCAATCCGCTGCCGGTAAGGGGGTGTGGTGCTCGGCGAAGAAGCCCGACGGCTGCAGGACGTCCGGATCGGGCACGATCCCATCATCTAGCTGGCTGCGGAAGTAGGCGAAGTCCTGCTCGCCGCCGAAACCGATGTTCGTCCCGTTGCCGTTGCCGTTGCCGTAATCCGGGGCGCCGCCGCCGTCTGTCCCGCCGTGGGTATCGTCGTTGCCGTACCCGCCGCACGCCCCGAGGGCGAGGGCGAGGGCGAGCGCGAGACCGATTGTGAGGCAGAGCGCGGCCGCGGCGCGGGCGGCGCTGGCCGCCCCATAACTAGATCGATAACTAGACCGATAACCAGATCGAATGGAAGCAGTGGTTCGCATGGCAATCTCCGTAAGCGCGAGAAGACGGCGCGACAGTTTCGTCGCCGCGGCTCGCTATCAGCACCGGCCATGCCAAGGGGCACGGGCGCCCCGTGCCGAGGCGGAGTGGCGCGCTTTACGCGGAGTTGTGCCCGGCCCGGGCGACCGGACCGGGCCGCGCCGCGCAGGTTGGCCGCCTGCTTTGCGAGCGGCGGATCCGGACGCGCGTGTCGCGATTTCGGCGCGCGGCGCTTATCCAGCCTTCGCGCGGCGCTGCCGCAGCTGGTTGCGCTTGAGCGCCACGAGCTCCGAGCTCGACGGGACGCGGGCGACGGGGCCCGTGGGCGCGCAGCCGAGCCGGTCGAACGCGCGCCGGTAATCGGAAAACTTGCCGCCCTGCCGGTGCGCCTCGAGGAGCGCCATGCCGGCCCGCCCGGTGCCCTGGGCGAGCATGTACTCGACCCAGGCCCAGCGCGCCGACGTCGGGCGCACCACGGCGCGGCCGCGGAGTCGCTTTCGAAGCCGCGCCAGGCGCGAGTCCACGACCCGGATGCCCGCGAAGTCGGCGCCGTCGAGCGGCGTGTTCCGCTTGGCCACGAACGGCGCCACCCCGAGCGCCACGCGGGGGTGGATCTTGCCGAGCTCGACGATAAAGCGGGCGAGCTCGTCGATGTCGTCATCGGTCTCGTCCGGAAGCCCCACCATCATGTAGAGCTTCACGGTGGACAGGCCGTGGTCGCGCGCGAGCTCCGCCGTGCGGATGAGGTGCTTCTCGGTGGTGGAGCGCTCGATCTGCCTACGCAGCGACTCGCTGGCGCCGTCGGAGGCGACGGTGAGCGTCTTGTAGCCGCCCCGGGCGAGCAGGCCCACGAGCTCGTCGGTCAGCTTGTCGGCGCGCAGCGACGAGATGCCGACTTCGCGCCCGCCCTCGACTACGCCGCGGACGATCTCTTCGATCTTGGGGTGGTCGGTGACCGCGGCGCCGACCAGCCCGACCCGCGGCGCGTCCTCGGGGATCCCCGCGAGGATCGTCTCGGGGTCGATGATCCGCATGCCGCCATTCGTGGACCGGCGCATCACGCAGTAGGTGCAGCCCCGCGAGCACCCGCGCGCCGCCTCGGTGAGATACATCGAGGACAGCTCGGCGTGCGGCGTCACGATCTGCGAGCGCGCGGGCAGAAACTCGGTATCCGCCTGGGCGATGGCGGGGACCGAATCGCCGTCGCGCGCCGGCACGTAGTAGCCCTCGCGCCCGCCGAGATCGGCGAGCAGGCGGTCCCGGTCGTAGCCGACCTCGCGCGCCAGGCGCGCGGTGTCAAGGGCGAGCTGTTCGCCTTCGCCGAGGGCGACGGCATCGACGAACGGCGCAAGCGGGGCCGGGTTGGAAAACGTAAGCGGCCCCCCGGCGATGACGATGGGGGCGCGCTCGGGGCGCTCGGAGGCGAGCGCGGGGATCCCCGCGAGCTCCAGACAGTCGATCACCCCGGCGAGCTCGAGCTCAAAGGCCACCGAGAAAAGGAGGATCGGATAGTCTCCGAGCGGCGTTTCGCGCTCGAGCGTGCAAAGCGGGACACCCACCCGGCGCGCCGCCGCCGGGTCGTCGGGCAAAACCGCGCGGTCCGCGGCGATGTCGGGCTCCTCGTTTAGGAGCCGGTAGATCGTCTGGTAGCCGAGCGACGACATCGCCGCCCGGTACGGGCTCGGGTACACGAGCGCCACCCGGCACGGCGCGTCTTTGTAGACCGTGCCGCGCTCGTCGGCGAGGAGGTGGCGGGGCGAGAGCCCCTGATGCCGGCGCGGGGATGCCATGGAAGCGACAGAAGCTAGCATTCGCCGGTCTGGCTTTCAAAGCAAGCGGCGTCGCCGCCAGGGCTGATCCGGCGCGAGGGTGGGCAGATTCAGCCGCAGGCGGGCGACACAACGCGCACCAAATGGCCTACGCGTCTTGCCGACGGCCACCGGCCGACGGCCACCTGCCGATCGGCAGCGGCATTGGGCGTGCCTGGGTGACGGACTCGCCCGGTCGCGCCGTGGATGGACTACGTGCTTCAATCTGGGGTTCAAGAAGATCAAGCCTTACGGATCGGACGCTAGTCGGCGGCGCTTCAGCTTCGTTCGATCCACGGCCGCGCCCGCTTCGGGCGCGCCTGCTTGCTCTGCGGGGCCCAATATTGAGCCCATCATATCGCGCCGCTCGGTCAGCGCCGGTCGTGAGACAGGCCCCTTGAAAGCTTGAAAACGAGCCTAGACGTGCGCCCTTTTCAAGTTGGCGAGGCTTGTTTTTTAGCTTGACATGACGGCGCTCGGTGGCATCATGGTAAGATGGCGCGGCGGGGTAGGCAGACAGCGTTTCGGTTTCGAACCTGGGGTGGCGCTCGCCGCGGGGCGGGCCGCAAGCGCCGGGGCCGCGGCCGGGTCCCCCATCGCCGGCGCCCAGCGTTCAAGCCGCGCTGGCCGGTCCATATCACGCTCCGGTGCGTCCGCGACGTGGGGCGGCTGCGCAAGTTCAAGCTTTATCAGCGCCTCCGCGAGGCGATGGCCGGCGCCAGCGCCCGACTGGACTTTTCCGTTTGCCACTATTCGGTCCAGGGCGATCACGTCCACCTGATCTGCGAAGCGCACAGTCGGGGCGCGCTTACAAACGGCATGCGGTCGCTGCAAAACCGCATTAGCAAGAAATTCAATGGGCTTCTGGCGCGCAAGGGCTCGGCCTTC
>SLNH01000305.1 GCA_007133195.1 Nannocystineae bacterium
CAACCGGTCGACAAAGGCCGCTGTCGCGTAGGCAACGAAAAGACGCGAAGCTTCGCAAGCGCGATCCGCGGGCGCGACCCGGCGCTTCGCCATGCCCTGGACGTTGCCGAGCGAGCGGCAGCGAGCCATCTCAGCGTCCTCATCCTCGGGGAGACAGGCACGGGCAAGGAGCTCGTCGCCCGCGCGATCCACGATGCCTCGCCGCGCGCCGCAAACCCTTTCATACCCGTAAACTGTGGGGCCATCCCCCGTGAGCTCGTCGAGTCCGAGCTGTTCGGGCACGAGCGGGGCGCGTTTACAGGCGCCGACGCCGCGCGGCCCGGCGTGTTCGCGGAAGCAGACGGCGGCACGCTGTTTTTGGACGAGCTCGGCGAGTTACCGCTCGCGCAGCAGCCTCAGCTCCTCCGCGTGCTCGAGACCGGCTCGCTGCGCCGTGTAGGCGGCCGCGGCGAGCTGCCCGTCGATGTGCGGATCGTCGCCGCGACCCACCGCAAAACCGATCTCGGCGGCAGCGAGTCCCCCATCCGCCTGGACCTTTACCACCGCCTCGCGATCATCGTCGTCGACCTGCCCCCGCTCCGCGAACGCAAAAGCGACATTCCCGAGCTCGTGCATGCGTTTTTGAGCGAGCTCGAGCCCACGCACGGGCCCCGCCGCGTCTCCGCGGAGGCGATGGAGGCGCTCCTCGCCTATAGCTGGCCGGGCAACGTCCGCGAGCTTCGTTACGCGGTCCAGCGCGCCCTCGTTTTGTGCGACGACGAGCTCACGCCCGAAGCCCTGTTACCGAGCGCATCGCCAAGCCGGGGCGGCACCGCGATGGGACGGCCGCGCGACCCGGGCGCCGGCGCCCCGCAATCCGAGCCATCCCACGACGAGCTCGGCCTCCGCGCCGCGATGAGCGACGCCTACGCGCGCTTCGGCTCTGTGCGAAGCGCTGCACGAGCCCTCGACATGCCCAAATCCACCTTCGCCGATCGGGCCCGCCGCTTCGGCATCGCGCGCCGCGGATCTCCTCCGCAGCCGATCGAGCACCCGACCTCGGGCTAACCTACACGCCTACCAATCCTCCGAACCCTCGTCGGGGTAGTCGTCGTCGTAGTCGTCGTAATCGTCGTCCGGGTACTCGTCGTCGTACTCGTCGTCGTACTCGTCGTAATCGTCGTCGGCGTACTGGTCGTCGGCGTACTGGTCGTCGGCGTCCTGGTCGTCGATGTGTTCGTCGTCCGAGTCATCTCTGGCGTCCCCATCGTCGTCACCCCTGCCGCCCCTGGCACCGCGGTCCCCATCCTCCGTCTCGTCCGCCCCCATCGCCTCGAGTCGTTCCCGCTGGGACGCGCGCTCCGTTCGCTCATCATCCGTCTCCTCGAACGGCGTATCGAGGTCCTCGTCCTCCGCGTCGTCCGCGTCCTCCGCCAAATCACGATCGGACTCTTCGTCGTCCTCGTCGCCGTCTTCGCCGACCACCACCGACGGCCGGCGCCGCTCGCCGGCTCCGCTTTCGTCATCGGGCCGAATCGTGACCTCGGGCCTGCGCCGCTCTCCGGCCTGCGCCACGCCGTCGCCCGGCTCGGCCGTCTCCCCATCACACGTGCGGCGCGGATCGACGCCCAGGTCCTCGAGCGTCCCGCGAAGCGGGATCG
This sequence comes from Nannocystineae bacterium, assembly GCA_007133195.1. Taxonomy (GTDB): domain Bacteria; phylum Myxococcota_A; class Polyangia; order Haliangiales; family Haliangiaceae; genus SLNH01. The sequence continues at coordinate 1,641 of SLNH01000305.1, forward strand.
AATAAAAGCCGTCCTCACCGAGCGCCGTCCGCGGCATCCATAGGTTCGTGTTGCCAAACCCCGGCTCTCGCTCCTCGAACGCGTCGGTCAGCCTGAACCGCACGCAGCCGGGAAACTCCGATTGCATGACTGGATCCCTCATCGAGATCTCGCCGGTCACATAGAGCTCCCCGTCCGACGATGTCGTGGCGACCTCGGTGATATCGAGGTGGCCGTCCTCGATGGTGATGTCGGCGCGCGCGTCGCCGAGGGCGATCTCGGGGACGGTGATCTCGCTTTGATGAAACATTCCCTGGCGCGCGTGGTGACTCTGATCGCCCTGAAGCTCGAGCTTCGCCTCGCCGTCGCCGACCGTACAGTTCTTGCACTGCAGCGTGAGGAACCCCTGGGCGTCGGCAAACTGCATGTCGGGGAGCTCGAGCGACGCGTCCAGCTCGAGGGATCCGGTCATCGGAAGCAGGGCACGCTCCACGGGAAGCCGGTCCAAGGGAAGCTGCCTCGTCCTCAGGCTGGCCTTGACCCCACCCCGACCATAGCGGACATCTCCTCGGATGCTCCCGTCCCCCACCACCGCGTCGACGCTCACCTTTCCCCGGCCCGTCAGCAGCGAGAGCAGTCCCGCGCGCACGCGCGCTTCGTCCACGAAGATCGAATGCACATCGCCGCTCTGCTCCCCATTCGCATCGTCGTCTGCCTCGAGCTCCACGCTCATCGACCTCACGACGACGCCACCGGGCCAGAGCGTCGGCCCGATCGATGCGATCTCCACGTCAACCCCCGAACCGCCGAGGTTCTCGAGCTTGTCTTTGAGGCGGGCGTAGGGGAAGGAGTAGCTGAGCGCGAGCACGAAGGTCACGAGCGCGAGCAGCGGATACCCGGCCCACTTAATGATCTTCTTGTGCCGCGTTGTCAGCTCGATGGCCATCACTCCTCGTCCTCCCCGCCGTCGTCCGGGGGCGCGCGCTCGAACGTCGATACGGTCATCTCCACGTCGAGCATCTCGTTGTCCCGGAAGTTTTGACTGATGTCCATCTCCCAGATGACCACGAGCTCCTCTTCTGTCTCAACCCTCTCGAGGAACTCGACGAGGTCGTAGATCGACACCCCGTCGAGCTCGATCGACGTCGAGATCCGACGGAACGCGCCTTCGGTCTCCGGCCTCTGCGAGCTGAACCCCGGGATATCCACGTTCGTCTGATCGGCGAGGCGCTGCAAATACACGTCGAGGTCGAGCGCCTCGTCCGGAACCTCCACATCGGGCATCGCCGACGCCGCGTGCTCTGCCTCCGCGATTCGATAGGTCTCGATCATGTCGAGGGCCTCACGGCGCTCTTCGTTGTGCTGTTTAATAGAAGAGAGTCCGTCCCGTATCATGAACGCGACGAACAGGACGACGCAGACCGCCGCCGTCCCCGCGAGCGCCATGAGCAGCGTCCGCTCCCGCGGCGCGAGGCGATCCCATCGGTCTCGTAGGCGATCAAGCGGTGCGGACATATCGACTACCTACAACTCGTCTCGATCGTGAGTGAAAACTCTTGTCCGCCGCCGGCAGCGGAGGAGATGTCGCCGCGCTCTACCTCGTCGAAACAATCGGGCGTCTCCATGGCTTCCTGCATTCGCGAGCGCGCTTCCACCCCCGCCGCCTCCTCGGCGCTGCCCGCGCCGTCGTCGTCCTCCGCCCCCCGGCGCCGTGACATCACATCGACTCGGATCTCGCCCGGCTCGATGGCGAGGTCGCGAATCTCGAGCGCCGCCTCCTCCGGGCTCGGCATGTGCTCATTGATGAGCAAGAGCTCGTCGTAGGCGGTGTGGCGCGGGATGGGGCTGTCGGCGGGCGTTGCCTCCTCGGTCAGCCATCGAATGGCCGCGCCGGCCTCGAGGGGTTCGCCGGCCAGCTCCGTGGTCTCGACCGCCACGCGCTCGGCGAGGATCTTCGCCTCTTCGCGGTGCTTGTAGTACGCCGCGTAGGCGTTCGTGAGCGCGAACGCAAGCAGCACCAGCGCCGCCGTGGCGAGATGCGGCAGCTTCGAGCGCAAAAACGAGAGATCGGTCCGCGGGGCGAGCTCTCCCTGCCTCAGATCGAAGCTCGTGCGCCCCGATCCCCCCTCGAAGGCCACGGCCGCAGCCAACGCCATCGTATCGGCGGCGGCGCCCATGTGCGCCAGGCGCGCGCCGAGCACCTCTTGGTGATCCGCCGCGGCGACGGTGGACACCTCGATCTGAAGCCTCTCGGCCAAAAACGAGGCGATCCCGCGGAGCCGGGATCCGCCGCCCACGAGCACGGCCGCCCCGACCTGCCCCCCCGTCTTGGCGGCGCACGCCGTGAGCGTTTTGCGAATGTCGCGCGCGAGCGGTTCGACCTCCTTGACGAGGACATCGTGGACCTGCTGCCAGGCCTCGCTCGGCGCGGGCTCGGCCGCCGAGGCCACGAATCCGTCCTGGTGTTTGGCCTGCTCCGCGTCGTCGTAGCCAAGCCCCCACTTGCGGGCGATGATCTGGGTCAAATCCCGGCCGCCCCGCGCGATCTTACGCCCGTAGACCGCGCGCCCGTCCTTGACCACGCACACGTTCGTACGGCCGTGACCGAGATCGATCACGGCCACCGGCGGCCCGCCGGAGCGGCTCGGTTGACACGCGCCGAGCCGGTCGGCGACGCGCATATACGAAAGCGGCGCCGCGAGCAGCCCCCGCGGCTCCGGGCCGTGCTGCCGGCACAGGTCCAGGACCTCCCGCGCGCGCTGCGTCCGCATCGCGCACGCGAGCACCCGCATCCCGGCCGGCGGCGCGGCGACCCGGGCCTGCAGCGGCTTGGCTGCCGATCGCCCGGCGACGAAGGAGGGCTCCCCGCCGGACGCGCCCGCCTCCCCG
>SLNH01000357.1 GCA_007133195.1 Nannocystineae bacterium
CGCTTCGCGCGCTTCGCCGCCTCGTCCGCTCGACCCGCGGGAGACCTCGCCGCCGCCCGCGTCGTCGCGCGCGCTGTCGCGCCGTGCGGCGCCCCCGGCGTCGCGGCCTGGCCGGTCTTCGCTCTCGGCCCGCCTGGCGCTGGCCGATCGTCCGAGCTCCCCCACGATGACTTTCGACGAGCCCTCGCCCCCTCGCTCGCCGTCGCCGTCACCGTCGCCGTTAGGCGAGGAGGGAGCGCGCCCGCCGCCCTCGCCGGTCGGTTCAGCCGTGGGAAGAAAGGATCCACAGAACCGGCACTTGATGGCTTCGTCGCGGATCTCTTCAGCGCAAAACGGGCACGGTTTCATACGCGCATCGAACACGAACGCATGGGTGGGGGGCCAGTTTTCCGCCCGAGTGAAACCTGCTGGGAGACGCGCGAACCACGAGTCATCGTCTACAGGCGCAGGGTCAAGCCGACCAGCGACTCGAAGCGAAGGATGCTGCCGATCTCCTCGTGGATGCCCGACCGGTGCGGGCTGAACGACAGTGCCACGGGAGAGGCCGAAATCGCGACGTCCGGCGTGATCTCGTACTCGGCGCCGAGCTGGGCGCGCATGTGGAACAGCGTCAAGGCTCCCGTCACGGTGAGCCCAGGGTCGATGAACATGGTGCCCGAGTCGGCGATGCCGGACAGGATCTGCGCTCCCAGGCCGAGCTCGCCGCGCAGGAACAGCTCATCGAGCAGCGGATAGCGCGCCGCTCCGCTGGCCACGAGCCCCGTGAGGAGCGCCGTGCCGGACTCGCCGCCGCTCCGCCATGGGATTGGTGTCATGGCGGTGGCCGCCCCGGCCTGGACCTCGAAATCGCCGAGGTCGATGGGGTGGCTCACCGCGAGCCGAAACGCGGACAGGACGCCGACGTCACGGTCGCCGAAGCCCCCGAGCGAGGGTCCGGCCTCGGCCGTAACCACCACCTGCTTCGGGCTCCGCGCGGCCCCGGGCTCCGGCTTCACCGGGCTGCGCGTGGGCCCATTTTCACCGACTCCGCCGTTGTCGTCGGTGTCGTCGCCTTCGCCGTTGCCGTTGCCGTTGCCGTTGTCGTCGGTGGGCGACGGATCCGGCTCCGGCCAGGGAGACGCCGGCTCGCAGCGCCCTTCGAGCTCCAAGACACCCTCCTCCGCCATCTCCCGAAATTGGGCCTCGTCCTCGGCGAGGTATTCTTCGAAAACGTACAGCGCGCTCTCGCACTCGTCGAGCGAGCGGTAGGCCTGCCCGATGCTGAACAAGATCACCGAGCTTGGCTCGATTTCGTAGGCGGACTTCCAGGCATCCAGGGCTTCCTCCCAGTCGCCTTCCTGCGCTGCCGCTTGGCCCTCCCGGTACAGGTCGGCAGCGCTCGCTTCCTCGGCCTCGTCTGTGTCCGCCAAGGCGGGTGACAACCCGTAGCCGGCAAGCGCGGCGAACGCAGCACCAGTGAGCGGTAGGATGCGAGGAGCGTAGCGTTTAGCCATGGTGGGATTGTCCGCGACAGCCGGAAAGCTGCCAAGTCGACCGCACGCTTTGTGTCTCGCAGATCGCTCAGTCATCGCCCGGGTAGTCGGGAATAAACACGTTGCCGTTTCCATTCCCGTTGTCGTCGTCGTCGTCATCGCGCCCGGTTTGGCTCGACGTCGGAACCCGCGGCAGGAACACCTCCCTGCTGAGATCCCGACGCGGAACGAAGGTGCGGGTCTCGGTCACGCGCCCGGCGTGCTCGAGGCGCACCTCCATCTCCTCATCGCTCTGCTCGACCTCGAACTCGTGCGGCGTATGCCCGATCGGGCCACCGTCCTCCCCTTCGACGAAGATCGCCGCACCGGGCGGGCGCGAGTCGATCTCCACCGTGATCATCGGGGCCTCTGGTTCCGCATCGGGCGGGCCCGCGTCGGGCGGCTCGGCGTCCGGCGGCTCGGCGTCCGGCGGCTCGGCGTCCGGCATCCCGGCATCGGGCGCAGCGGCGTCACCGCCGCCGAAAAAACCTCCGAAAAGCGCGATCCCACCGCCGGCTGCGCCCAGCACGAGCGCGGCCACACCACCGATGACGAAGCCCCGCGACCGCCCCGCCCCTGGCGCCGCCAGCGTCCCGGGGGCCGGGGTCGCGGGAGGCGGCGTGGCGCCATGGCCCGGCGTGTACTGTCCCGGCCCCGGCGTGTGGTGAACCGGCACCGGCGTGGGGGCTTGGCCCGGCGGTGGCGTCGGCTGAACGGGTGGCGGCGTGTGCCCTGGCGCGGGCGTCGCGGTGCCGTAGCTTTGCGCCGGAAACGGCGTGGTCGCCCCCTGCTGCCCCGGCTGGCTCGGCTGCTGGCCCGGGGGCAGGGCGTACGTCCGCGTGCCCGGCCCCGCCTTGGGCGCCGCGGCGCCGGCGAATGCAGGGAGGCCGCCCTGCGCCGCGACATATCCGGCCGGGTCCTGCATGGCCTGGATGAACGCGTCCATGCTCGCGTAGCGGTCGTCGGGCTTCTTTTCGAGCGCTCGGAGCAGGATCGCCTCGACGTTGGGGTCGATTGACGGGACCACCGTGGACGGGGGAGCCGGCGGCTGGGTGATGTGCTGGACCAGCACCTCTCCGTACCCCTCACCCTGGAACGGCACGGTGCCCGTGACCATCTCGTAGAGCAAAACGCCGAGCGCGTAACAATCGGTGCGGTGGTCGATTTGCCCCTTCCCCTCGCACTGCTCCGGCGACATATAGGCGGGCGTGCCGAGGACCATGCCGGTGCGGGTGCGGTGGGAGATCTTCTGGTCGCCGGTGAGCTTCGCGATGCCGAAGTCGAGGACCTTGACGACGTCCCGCTCGCGGGGACGCTGGATCAGGATGACGTTGTCGGGCTTGAGGTCGCGGTGGACGATTTGCTCGCGGTGCGAAGCGGCGAGGGCGTCGGCGATCTGCAGCGCGATCTGAAGCGCTCGATCGCTCGGCAGCGGCGCCTCGTGGAAGAGCAGCTTGTTAAGCGGCACCCCGTCGAGGAACTCCATGATGAAATACACCATGCCCTGGCCGCCGCCCTCGTCCGGCAGCACACCGTAGTCGATGATGTCTACGATGTTGGGGTGTTGGATGTCGTTGACGGCGCGCGCCTCGTTGAAAAACCGGCCGACGACCTCCTCGTTGGCGGAAAACTCCGCGTGAAGGACCTTGAGCGCGACCTTCTTCCCGATAAGGGGGTGCTCTGCGAGGTACACAGACCCCATGCCCCCTTCTCCCAGTTTCTCGCGCACCTCGTAGTTGCCGACCTTGATGCCGACGAGGCGGTCTTGTGCCGCGCTCTGATCCATCGCCGTTCCTCCAAGTGCGGCCAAGTGTATCCGAGGATTTGCACGCCGTCACGGATCCGCAGCGCCGCACCGCACCACCGGGCGACCGCGCGGCCGCGCGGCCGGCGAGCGAGGCGCGGGATTTCTTGACTCGAGCGCAAGGGCGCGATGTAAATGGAGTGTGACAAGTCGTACCCGCTCGCTCGCCCTGCTCGCCGCGGCGCTCGTGTTCGGCTCCTCGGGTGTGGCCGGAGCCCAAGCGTTCCCCGACACCACCTCCGAAGGGCTCCCCAACATCCAGTCGTACTCCGCGATCATCGTCGACTTGGACAGCGGCGATGTGCTGTACGAAAAAGACGCCGACGAGGTCCGCTACGTGGCCTCCACCAGTAAGATCTTTACGGCGATGGCGCTGCGCCGGGCCGGCCTCGAGCTCGACGAAATCACCGAAATCACGGGATACGACCAGACTTACGCCGCGCGGGGAGCGCGCAGCCGGCTCCGCGTGGGCCGGAGCTTTCGAAACCGCGATCTCCTTGAGGCCCTCCTCGTCGCCTCGGACAACCGGGCGGCTACCGCGCTCGCGCGCGCGATCGGCACCGACACCGACGAGTTGGTCGGAAAGATGAACGATGTGGCCGCCGGCCTGGGCCTCGAGCACACCGAGCTCACGGATCCGTCTGGGCTAAACGGCAACGCCTCCACCGCCCGCGAGCTGGCCGCCGCGTTCCAGGCGAGCATGAGCGATCCGCTCATTGCGGAGATCATGGGGACGGAGACGACGGAGGTGCGCTCGCGTGACGAGCGCGGCCTCGAGATCAGCTACCGCAACACGAACCGCGCGCTGCACAGCGATCGCTACGAGGTCATCGCGGGCAAGACCGGGTACACCTCGCCCGCGCTTTACTGCCTCGCCATCGCCGCCGAAATCGGATCGCGCCGCGTGGCCATGGTCTTTCTCGGCTCTTACGGCCGGCTTACCCGCTACGGCGACTTCAGCCGGGCCGAGAAGTGGCTGCGCGAGCTGTCATCCGCCGAGTCCACCCACACGGTCCACGTCGGCGACGTAAAGGCCCAGGTGCCGGCGGGCGAGTAACGGCGCAAGGCCGGCGGGCGGCGCCGCCTCGTCCACCCGCACCTCGGAGCGCCGTACGCGCCCCGAAGGGCCGCGCGCCGCGGCCCCGCGCGCGGCGGGGCCGGGCACACCGCC
>SLNH01000029.1 GCA_007133195.1 Nannocystineae bacterium
CCGACGCGACCCTCCTGCAGGCACCCGGCGCGACGGTGCTCATCGATGCGGGGCACTGGCAGGGCGACGGCCTGATCGACCAGCTCGAGCACGCCGGCGTCGACGACCTCGACATCCTCATACTCACTCATCCCCACGCTGACCATATCGGCCAGGCAGACGCGGTGCTCGAACGCTTCGATGTAGGCGAGCTGTGGATGAGCGGGTGGGAGCACGAGACCGCCACCTTCGAGCGCGTTTTGGACGCAGCACTGGCGAGCGACGCCGCGCTGCGCGAGCCCCGGGCCGGCGACAGCGAGTCTCTCGGCGACCTCGTGATCGACGTCATCGGCCCCGCATCGCCCCTGGAGGACATCCACGACAACCTCGCGGTGCGCGTCGAGTTCGGCGAGTTCGCCGCGATCTACACGGGCGACGCCGAGGCCGCGCACGAAGCCGAGATGATCGAGCGCGGCCACGATCTCAGCGCGGATCTGCTCCAGCTCGGCCATCACGGCTCGTCCACCTCCTCCACGCAGCCGTTTTTGACGGAAGTCGATCCAGACGTGGCCATTTACATGGCCGGCGCCGACAACGCGTATGGACACCCGCATCACGAGGTGGTGTCCCGAGTCGCGGACATGGGCATCCCGCTACACGGGACCGACGTAAGCGGTACGATCGTGGTGAGGACGGATGGCGAGGGCTTCGACGTGCTCGGGGACGTCCAAGATGTGGCGGCGTTCGTGACGTCGGACGTGACGTCCGGCGACCCCGGGGACGCGTCCGAGGGGGGCCTGTGACCTGCCGATCGAAACGCGCGACCCTCGGCCCGCCGCGCCGGGCGCCGCGCGGTTTCATCCGCGGCCCGAGCAGGGTCGCCGCTTAGCCATGGCTGAACGCGCCGTCATCGATCGCATCGTCGATGAGACCTACGCCGTGCTCCTCGTAGGCGATCCGCCGGTCCGCGAGGTGAGCGTGGAGGTCTCCGAGCTTCCCCCGGGCGCGCGCGAAGGGCACTGGCTGTTCGTAGACCTCGCCGGCGATCGGCTCGAGGCGGCGGACATCGACGAGGAGGGCACCCGCCGCGCCCGCTCGCGGGTGCGCGAGAAGCTGGGCGCGCTGCGCCGCCGCGGCCGGGGCGAGCGCCGGCGTTGATCGCGCGCCGCTCCTTGCCCATGGGGCGCGTGGGCAGTAGCGTTTGGGCTCGCTTTTCGCTCGGGAGAAACCTCGTGACACACGCCCGCGCCTACGCATGGCCCTTCGCGCTCACGCTCGCGCTTTGCTCCGCATGCTCCTCTGACTCCGACCAGGCGGCGGACCGAGCCGCGACCGACCCGGCCGGGGACGAGGCGCCCGAGGGCTCGGCCGAGGGCCGCGCCGGTGACGACGGCAGCCTGTGCGCGCGCGCGTTCGAAAACGCGGAAAAGGTGAGCGATTCTAAAGGTGCCCCGAACCCGGACGAGCGGCGCGCGGCCGTCGAGGCCTGCGAGAGGACCTACGCCGAGGCGCCGGAGGCCCTGAAGGAAAGCCTCGAGTGCGTCGCCGGCGCGGGCTCGGCCGAGGAATTGTCCGAGTGTCCCCAGATCGAGCGGCGAGAGCCCGCCGAGGGGCAGGGCACCTTGGGGGGGCCTCACGGGCCAGGAACGAGCGACGGGCCGTGCGGGGCGGCGATCTCGAACCTCATGGAGGTTCACGTCGAGGCGAGCGACCTTCCGCGACACGAGATCGCGGACCTCCTCGCCTATCAGCTCGAGTCCGAGGTGGTCGACTGCGAGCGCGCGCTCGCCGCGCACCCAGAAAAGACCGAGGCGTTCATCGAATGCGCTAAAGAAGCGGACAGCGAAGACGACCTCGCAGACTGTCCCGAGCTTCCCTAGTGCACCCGCGGCGCCGCGGGCGGCCGCGGCTTGGACGCCTCGTACCTGTCGCGCTAAGGATGTGGCATGAGCACCATCCCTGTCGTAGAGCGGCGCGGCGCGCGAATGCCGGCGCTCGGCTTCGGCACGTTTCGCATGTCGGGCGACACGGTTCGCCACATGGTGGAAAACGCGCTCGAGATCGGATACCGGCACATCGACACGGCGCAGATCTACGGGAACGAGCGGGAGGTGGGTCGGGCGATCGCGACGTCCGCGGTGCCGCGCGACGAGCTGTTCGTCACCACCAAGGTGTGGGTCGACCGTTTCGAGCCAAGGGACCTCCGAGCGTCGGTGCAAGAGAGCCTCGAGCGCCTGGCCACGAGCTACGTCGATCTGCTCTTGCTGCACTGGCCGGCGTTTCCGGGCGGGGCCATGCGGCCGACCCTCGAGGCGCTCATGGAGGTAAAGCGCGCCGGGCACGCCACGCACATCGGGGTGAGCAACTTCAACATCGCCCAGCTGCGCGAGGCGGAGAGCGTGTGCGGTGACGCCCTCGTGACGAACCAGGTGGAGTATCACGTCTACCTCGGGCAAAACCGCCTCAAGGCGGCGATGGACCAGATGGGGTATGTCACGACCGCCTACCTGCCGCTCGCGCGTGGTCGGGTCGCGCAGGACGAGACGCTCGCCGAGATCGGGCGCCGCTACGGCAAAACCGCGGCACAAGTGGCGCTCCGCTGGTTGGTCGAGCAGGACGGCGTGGCGGCGATTCCGGCTACCACCAAGCCCGCGCGCTGCCGCGAGAACTTCGAGATCTTCGACTTCGCGCTCACGGGCGACGACCGCGCGCGCGTCACCGCGCTAACGGCCGACGTGCGCCTTTGCTCGCCCAGCGAGCTCGCCCCGCGCTGGGACGACTAGGGGGTGTGCCTAAAAGGCGGCAGATGTCGGGGACACCCCCTAGCTCCGCGGGCGATCGCGGAAGCCGGGGCCCGGACGGGCCACCAGCATGATAGCGTCGCCGGGTGAATACGCGACACGGAACGGTCTTGGCGGTCATCCTCGCGGCCCCGGTGGGGCTGTCCGGAGGCTGCGGCGATGATTCGGAGCCTAGCGGCGCGGCCGACGCGGACGTCGATCGTGCCGACGCGGCCGTGGGGGCGCGGGCTGACGCAGCGGCCGCCGACGCTGCAATAGACCGGGGCCCGGCCTACGAGGTGACGGGCGAATCGCAGCAGACCGCGGAGCGCGGCGGCGACGACGGGGATCCGTTCACCCTGATCTGCAGGGCCGGTTTCATAGCCACCGGGATCGTGGGGCGCGAGGGCGCTCGGGTCGATGCCATCGAGCTGCGATGTCAGGAGGTCCTCGACGACGGAACCCTCGGCGACGAGGTCGACTCGACCCAACCCGCTGGCGGGGAGGGGGGGGATGAGTTCGAGCTTTCGTGCCCGGACGGCGAGGCCATCGTCGGCGTTCGCGGCCGCGAGGGTGACGACATCGACGCGATCGGGATCGATTGCGCGCCGGTCGCGCCGTGGGCTGATCGGGTCCACGTTCACGAGGCCGGCGACGAGCTCGTTGGCGACACCGGCGGCGATCCCTTTCACGACGTGTGCTCGATCGGCTACTTCGTGGCCGAGCTGTCAGGACGTCACGAAGACATCATCCACGGCCTAAACGCCCGGTGCGACCAAGTCCGCGATCGCGACGAGCCGGTCGTTTCGACGAGCTACGAGCGCGGCTCGGTCATCGAGGAGCTCGAGGCGAGAGGCGGGACCGACGAGCGCCCCGAGGGCCTCGAGTGCGGCGACGACGAGGTGCCGATCGGCTATCTAGGCCGGGCCACCGATGACCGCGTCGTACGGCTCCAGCTCGCGTGCGCGCAAATCGGCGAGGGCGGCAGCCTCGAGGAGAGCGGCACGAGCGACGCAGTCGGCGGCGATGACGGGGACGAGTTCGAGCTGTTTTGCCCAGGCGACGAAGCGATCGCGGGGATCCGCGGCGGGGCGGGAACGGAGATCGACTCGATCGGGTTGGTGTGCGCGCCGGTTTCGCCGTGGGTCGAGCACGATGCTGGGATCCATCCGTGGGAGCGAGTTCGCGGCGGCACGGGCGGCGACGACTTCAACGATCGCTGCCCGCCTGGGATGTTTTTGCGGGACATCACCGCGGCGCTCACGAGCTCGGAGGTCTTCGAGGCCCTCACCGGAACCTGCGGCGCGGTCACCGCCCTCGACTAACGCGATGGCTCCGGTCTAGGCCACGGAGCGCGTCGAAGGAGCCCTAGGGAACCACCTCGATCTCGAGCACTTTGTAGCCTGCGCCGCGCGGGACCGGCTGGCCGTCGTCGTCCACAGGGACCGCGGCTCGTTCGTCTGGCTCGGGGCGCTCGCCCTCGACCTTCACGGCGACGACCTTCACCTTCGCTCCGTCGAGCTCCTCGAGCTGTTCCGACGACACGCGCTCCGAGGGCTGCAGGGTGAGGCGCTCGTCCGCGTCGGCTAGGAAAAACTCGTCGCCCTTGTAGGCCTCGACCGTCTTTTCGTCGAGCGCCTGCGGATCGTGCTCGAGCGTTCCCCGCAGGTGTTCACGCGGCCCGGGGGCCTTCGCTTCCACCGCGTGATCGGCGCTTTCGGGCAAACCTGCGCCGAGCGGCTCCAAAAAGTGGAGCTCGACCTGGCGGGCGATTTTGTCGGCGCCGTCTGGGTCGTCGCGAGAAAGCGGCTGGAGCGTGGCCTGCGTGCCTTGCGCGATCGCCACGAGCGCATCCTCGAGGGCTGGGGCGTCGGCCTCGTTTGCGCCCGCGACGGCCGCGGCCGCTGTCTCGAGCTCGCCAGAGCGCTCGGCGATGACTGCGTCTCCTGCCGCGCGGGCATCGTCGGCTTCGCCGTCCAGATGCTCGCCTACGGCGGCCAGGTATCCCTCGGCCAGCGACTCGAGCTTCGCGGCGCCGGTCACCGCATCGAGCTCGGCACTGTCGTTCGCCGTAGCCGACTCGGGGTCAAGGCTGTCGTTTTGGCTCGAGCAGGCGGACATCCAAAGCGATGCCAGCCCGGCGAACACGAGAGCCGCCGCGCCACAGCGCAGCGCGGAGGGGGGCGGGGCGTGCAGTTCGGGTTTCATGGTGGTCCTTTATGGGCGGGGTCATTTTCCTTAACGCGCTCGAGGCGGATCGGATCTTCGACAGGAGATCTTCCCGCGCCGGAGGCTCCGAGCCACCGAGGCGCAGTCCCCGTCGCGGGCGCCTCGGGCGCGGAAACACGCACGGTAGACGACGCTCGCGCGGCGGTTCAACTCGAGCATGGCTCGGCCGGTCCGGCGCCGCGCCATGCGATTCGAGCAGATCCCAGGCGACAGCCCGCACAGTAAACGTGTAAGCTGGATTGCGGGTTTCGAATGGCAAGGAGTCAACTGTATGTCGGGTTCGCGTAGCCTCGCCGCCGGGCTGGTCGCAAGTGCAGTCATTTTACTGGTTTCGCTGGGAAGCTGCGGCGGCTCGGAGGGAGCCGGTCCGGACGCCGGCGGCGACGAGGACGAGCAGGCCTGCTCGGGCGAGGGCGACTGCCAAAGCGGCTACCACTGTGAGGGTTCGGTGTGCGTCGAAAACGAATGCGACCCCGGATCCTCGTATTGTGACGGGGACGACATCGTCCGCTGCGACGAGCGCGGAAGCGGCTACCTCGAGCCCCAGCCGTGCGACGGCGGATCGTGCATCGACGGGGCGTGCGCCTGTGATGCGGTGTGCGGGCTCACGGCCGAGCTTTGCTGCGATGGCGACACGCCGGTATGCGGCCCCACGGGCCAGTGCGCGCCGAACTGCGAAGGTGAAGGCGAACTGTGCGGCGACGACTTCGACGAGTGCTGCGCCGCCGGCGACGTGTGCGTGTTCGGCGACTGCGTGACCCCGGGCGAGCCCTGTGAGACGTTTTCCGATTGCGACTTCGGCGAATACTGCGATCCGGCGATCGATCGCTGCATGCCGGACGACTTCCCGGAGGACATCCAATGCACCCGCGAAGGCGAGTTCGAGCAGATGGAGGTCGCCGAGAAGTGGGCTTGGACCGACGAGGACATCATCTCCATTCCGGTGGTCGGTGACGTCACCGGCGACGGCGAGCCCAACGTGGTCGTCAACGCCACGCGGGTAGACGGCGGCAGCGGCAGCTGGCCCCTCGGGCTCATTTACATTCTCGATTCCGAGGGCAACGAGGTGAGGCACATCGAGCACGATCCCGATAATGACTCGTGGGGCTCGCACGGTCGCTCGAACATCGCCCTCGCCGACCTCACCGGCGACGGGGTCATGGAGATCATCTACGCGGGTCGCCCCTCGGGGAATCAGGGCCCCATCGTGGCGATCACCGGCGAGGGAGAGAAGCTTTGGCGCGCCCGCGACGACAGCGGCGACGCGGTTTCGGTGACCGTGAATAACGGCGGGATCACGGTCGCCAACTTCGACGGCGACCCGAGTCGCGCCCAGGTGGTCGTCGGGGCGATGCTCATCGACAGCGACGGGCTGGTGGTCTGGAACGAGGATGGAGATGGCCCGACGTTCGGGACCAACGACGGCTATACCGGAGGTGTCGCGGCCGTCGCCGACCTCACGGGCGACGGTGAGCACGAGATCGTCACCGGACGGGACGCCTGGACCATCGATTGGCAGGACGCCGCGGATCCGATCGATCCCCCGGAGGTCACGGTCGGCTCGCTGTGGCGCCACGACGGGCCCGACGGCTACCCGGCCATCGCCGACATAAACGGTCACGGCGACCCCGAGGTGGTGTTGGTGGCGTCACAGACCGTGCGCGTCCTCGAGGGGACCACAGGGGAGCTGTTTTGCGGCGTTGATCCCACGGGCGCGGCGTGCGAAGGCGAGGACAGCCTGCGCACCCAGCCGGTCACGCTACCGGGGCCGAGCCAAAACAACCGCGGCGGTCCGCCGACGGTGGCCGATTTCGACGGCGACGGGCGCCCCGAGATCGGTGTGGCCGGTGGCCACTCGTATGCCGTGTTCGACGTATACCGCCCGAGCTTCGGCGACGACGACAGCACCGAGGACATCGACACGGACCTCCTCGATGAGTTCGAGTTGCCCCATCCCAGCGAGGGGGAGATCTTCGTCCGGTGGACGCGCGAGACTCAGGATCTGTCGTCGAACGCTACCGGATCATCGGTGTTCGATTTCCAGGGTGACGGCTCGGCCTCGGTGATCTACGCCGACGAGTGTTTCATGCGCGTATACGACGGTGAGCGCGGCGATGTCGAGCTGGAGATCATGAACTCGACGGGGACCATTCTCGAGTATCCCCTCGTCGTGGACGTGGATGAAAACGGTCGCTCCGAGATCCTCGTCGTCGCGAACGACATCGATCATTGCTCGGGCGATTTCGACGACTACGAGCCGCGCCGCGGCCTCTACGTCTACGAGGATCCCAACGATCGCTGGGTGCGCACCCGTTCGATCTGGAACCAGCACGCCTACGCCATCGATACCATCCTCGACGGCGGCGCCGTGCCCGATGTGACCGCGCCGTGGTGGCGGACCCACAACACGTTCCGCGCGAACCGCCAGGGCGAGGTACCCCTGAACGCCGCGGACATTTCGATCCGATCGGTGCAGGTCGACACGCGAACGTGCCCGCCGGACATCGAATTTCAGATCGCGATCGAAAACCTCGGGATCAGCGCCATACCGGCGGGGCTCCCGGTGAGCCTTTACAACCTCGACACCGGCGACCTCGTGGCCACCCTGACGGTGGACCACCCGATCTCCCCGGGGGCGACCGTCGCCCTCGATGTGATCGAGTACCCGGTGGCGGAGGACGAGCACGATACGCCTCTCGAGTTCGCGGTCGTGGCGAACGACGACGGCAGCGAAGACACCTTCGTCTACGACTGCGACCCCGACAACGCGACGATGGTGCTCGATCCCATCGAGTGCAGCCCGGTCATCATCGAGTAGGGGATCGGACGGCGCCAGTAGCGGGCGCGGCCGCCTCGTAGTAAACGTCGCCTGACCGTGTCCCAACTCCAGCGCCTTCACCCGTTTCGGATTCCCCTCCGCACGCGGTTTCGCCGGGTGGGCGAGCGCGCGGGCGTGCTCGTGCGTGGACCGCGTGGGTGGGGCGAGTTTTCTCCGTTTCCGGACTATCCGGCGGAGACGGCCTCGCGATGGCTCGCCGCCGCCATCGAGGCGGCAACGGCGCCGTGGCCGGCGGCGCGGCGCGATTGCATCCCGGTGAACGCGGTGATTCCCGCCGTCGCCCCCGAGACCGCGAATCACATGGCGGCTCGTAGCGGCTGCAATACGTGCAAGGTGAAGGTCGCGGAAACTGGAATCGCCCAGCGCGAGCGAGACCGCGCGGATGTCGCGCGCGTGGAAGCGGTGCGCGACGCGCTCGGCCCCGGCGGGCGCGTGCGCATCGATGCCAACGGGGGCTGGGATCTCGACGCCGCCGCGCGGATGATCCGCGCGCTCGGCCGGTTCGATCTCGAGTACGTCGAGCAGCCCGTCGCGACCCTCGCCGAGATGGCGAAGCTCAGGCGTCGGGTGGACGTTCCGCTCGCCGCGGACGAGTCGGTGAGAACGGCCGAGGATCCTCTGCGGGTGCGCGGCCTGGAGGCCGCCGATCTCGTGGTGCTCAAGGTGCAGCCGCTCGGGGGCGTGTGGCCCGCGCTCGAGGTCGCCGAGGCGGCCGGCCTGCCCGTGGTCGTGTCGTCGGCGGTCGATACGTCGGTCGGCCTCGCCGCCGGCGTCGCGCTCGCGGCGGCGCTTCCCGATCTGCCGTACGCGTGCGGCTTGGGGACGCACGCGCTGCTCGGCGACGATGTGACAGACAGCCCGCTCGCGCCGCAGGGCGGCTCGCTTGTCGTGCGTCGCCCCGAACCCGCGGAGGCGGCGATGGAGCGCTGCCGGCCGGATGCCGAGACCGCCCGCGCGCTCATCCGGCGCCTCGAAGCTGCGGCCGAGCACCTCGGTGTTCGCGGGGCTTTGCCCATCACCTACAGCGGATCTCAGTTGCCTTGATCCCGTCCGGGTTGTCCTCGGTCGTCTGCCTGCGTTGCTCCTCCTTGAAAGGGGCCCACCCTTCCTGCGTCGGAGCGCCTGGGCAGCCGACCTGCGGACTGCCCCGTCTGGGGGCTCAATTCAACTGATCTCCGCTGTAGTCGGGCGCTGTCGATCGGGGGGGCGCTCAAAGTTTGCCGCGCGAGGTCGCGCGGCGCAGGCACCCTTGCCGCTCGGTCACAATGTGAACGCGAGGTCACGCCCTGTCGGCGGGCGTTTCCTGTGATCTCAATGGATTACGGGTGGCATGCGACGTGCTTTTCGAGAGCGACATGAAAGCCGCTCCACTCGCTATCGCCCTTGCTTCCTCCCTCGCGGTCGCGGCGCCGGCCGCCGCCGGCGGCTACATATCCGCGGGCATCGGCGCCGACGCCGTGCTCACGGGCGGGCTCGACGACGAGTTCGACGCCGAAGCCACGGGCAGCGGGCGCCTCGCCCTGGGGCTGCGAACGGGGCCCGTGGCCGTCGAGGCCAGCGCGTTCGGCGCGCCGTTCGCGAACGCCGAGCCGATGGGCGGCGAGCGCGAGCCGGCCGGGGACTTTGCGCCGTTTTCGCTAGGCGTGGACCTCAAGTACCACGTTTCGCTGTTTCCGAAGCTCGAGGCCTACGGCCGCGCGGGTGTCCATCGGACCTGGGTCGTGCAAAACGGCGCGAGCACCGACGAGATTTACAGCGGACGCGGGCACGCGCTCGGCGGCGGGGTCCAGCTTCCTGTCGACGCGTTTTCGACAGTGGACGCGGCGTTTTGGCTCGATTACACGCGGCAGACCACCCAGCTCGCGATGGAAGGCGGCGGCTCGCTGATCGAAGGCAACGCCCATATGGTGATGCTCGGCGTCGCCTTCGGCAGCGGTGTTTAGGGTCCGTATCCGCTCGCCCCGGATCTCTGAGACGAATCGCGGATCGGCGCCCTCGAGGAGCACCCGCCTTACTACCAGCGAACGAAGGTGCGCTCGCCGGCGGTGACATGGCCCGGGCCCATCTCCTGGCCGGCGAGTCCGTGCGCGGCGGCGCGCGAATCGATTCGGAAAACTGGCGCCGTCGCCAGCGGTGACGGGCGCCGAAAAACCGGTTGTTTGAAGCGCTGGCCCCGCGCGCGCTACAGGGGCCCCGTTCGAGCACTGTACATCAAGCTCGTCTGCTGTGATGGCAAGATCCGGCCCCGGCCCTATTCGCTCTGGAACTCATAGGCTCCGATGTCGATGTCGTCTCCCACGACTCTCGGGTTCCCGGCCAGGTCGTGGTCGACACCCTCCAGCACCGCGAGTCCAGAATTGCCGGCGTTGATCGCGGGAGAGTCTGCCAACAGCTGGAGGTTGGGCTCGGTCGCCTCTGCTTCTACGAAAAGCGGGTTTTCGTCCAGGCTCGAGACGAAATCGTCTTCTTGCACGCCGTCGGGGCGGCCTCCCTGAACAATGCTGTGCCTGATCAGGATCTCTCCCGACAAAAAGTGGATTTCGGAGTCTTCGACTGTTCCGACGTTCTCCCACAAAATCGTGTTGCGGACGCGAAGTCCCGAGATCGAATTCGACGTGGATATGGCCCCGCCGACCTCCGCGACATTATCGGTGAACGTCGCGTTCGTGATCACGAGCTCTGACTCCTCGCCCGTGTTGAACACAGCCCCTCCTTCGCTTCCGGCCTGATTTCTGAAGAACTCGGCGTTGACCAGAGCCAGCTCTCCGCGCACGTTTCGCACAGCCCCGCCGACGCTTACGGCCGTGTTCTCAGCGAACGTCGCGCTCTCGATGTAGGGGGCGCTGTCTCGGTTATGGAGCGCGCCGCCCTGGGTTCTCGCGCTGTTATTCGAGAATCTGGTCTCCGTGATCACCGGGGCGCTTTCGTTCGCATTGTAAACGGCGCCACCGCGATCAGCGGAGTTTCGGTAGAATACAGTGTTCGCGATCGTGGGGGACGCACTATCGTTGTACAGGCCGCCGCCTCGGCTCTCCTCGTCGTCCCCCTGCGCGGCGCCCGCCTTCACGGTGAAGCCGTCGAGGCGGGAGTCATCGGCACCAATGACGACGCGATATGCGTTGTCTTGCAGGGTGTCATCGTCATCTGGATCGTCATTTTGCTCGATATCACCCGAGAGGATCGTCTCATATTCGTGCCAGTCCCGCTGGGAGCGGGCCGATTCATCACCGGCGAACCCGCCGTAGAGATCGACGCCTGGGGTTAGCACGAAGGAGTCGCTTCGCTCTGCGCCGGGGACGTAGGTTCCAGCGCGGACCCAAACATCGCAGGCGTCGTGCGACTCGCTCGTTCGCCGCGCGCTCGCGAGGTCGATACCCGCTTGGACCGTGGCGAGGGGCTCGCTCCACGATTGGCCCGCGTCGTCGTCATCGCCTTCGGCTCCATCGACGAAGACGGTGCACCGCCCGCAATCTTCGCCCGTGAACCCGTCATCACAGCCCGCGTGCGCGTCTGGCGCAGCCGCGTCGGAGCCCGTGGCGTCCGGCGCATCGGCGGTCTCGCCAGCGTCGTGGACGATCTCCTCGACCTGCCCGCAGCCTACGACGAGAGCGAGTCCGGCAAGGCTTGAAGTAAGATACGTAGGTTTCATTTTTCGCTTCGAACAATGCTAAGGACCGGCGGGTTGCAGCGCTGTCCGCTACAAGGGCTCGGTCTCGAACTCTGCGTATACCTCGGTGATCGCGGGTTCCTCGAGGTCCCCGAACGCGAGGAGTTCGACGGACCATTCGACATGGGCCGCGACGTCGCCCAGGCGGACCCACACATCGATCTCGCCTTCGCAGCTCGCGCCGCTCTGCCGCGGGCAGTGATCGGTGGAAAACGGCGCGTTTAAGCGAAACGGGGTGTCCTGAGCCCGCTGGGTTTCGGCCTCGATGACGCCCTCGTCGTCGCGGGCTTCCAGGGTCAAAGTCGGGACGTCGTCTCCGTCCGCCACGGCGCGCCCCCGAATGAAGAGCCGCGCCCGATGCTCCTCGGCCAAGACTTGCAGGTCTCCCTCGAAGCGCACGCGCACGCGAAAGCCTGCCTCGGCCCCGGCGCCGAGCGAGAGCTCGTGCTCGACGCGCTCCGGGCTCGTGGTGGCAGACCACCGATCCGAGGGCTGCGGCGGTTCATTGGAGCCTGAGGTCTCCGGAGAGGAGGTCGCGGCGCTCGCGACCGAGGCCACCAAGATGGCAACCAGCGCCGGCGCCCGGCTCATGGCCCCTCCCCCTCGAGCTCCTCGCCGTAGACATCCACGCGCACGTCGGGATCCGGTTCGTCGTGCGCTTCCTTGCCCCCGGAGACGGTGTAGCTGAGCTCACCGGACAGCGTGGCGTCGGCCTCGGCGCCCGCGCGCACCACGACCTCGTGCTCGCAGTCGTCGTGTTCTGCGTCTGCAGACTCGCACCGCCCAAAATCGAAGACCTCCCCCTGAACGCGAAGGGAAGCGCTCCCTTCCTCTCCCCGACTCGTTTGAGAACCCAGCAGCGTATCGCTCTCCATGTCCCGCACCTCCACCGTGAGGGCCGGTTCGTCGGCTTCGGAGGAGACTTCGATGTCCGCGATCACGGTGACCGACGTCACGTCGGCATCCCGAGGATACTCGACGCCACCGTAAAACGCGTAGGTCACCCAGGCGCCACCTTCGAGTTCGCGAGGCTCGATCGCCCACCGCTCCTCGGCGCTCCACGACGGTGGCTGCGGCTCCGATGTGGCGAGACTGGCGATGCTCGCAAGGGCGATCGCGGCGATGCACGGCAAAGTGGGCCGGGATGGCGGCATGCTTAGGCCTTGGAGTTGCGCCGCCAGCCGACGAGCACGGCGACGAATGTAGATGGTAAGGCGATCAGGTCCGTCGGGTCCAGGGTGTGGCTCACAGGCGCCAAGCCGGGGGCGCCCTCGCCGGTGAGGAGGGCCGCGAGCGCGCGAAACGGCCACTGCAGCGCGCCGAGCCCATAGCGGTAGATCTCGGCGGCGGCGGGCGAGACGTTCATCGCGGCGAACACGACCGCGGTCGCGATGGCGCACGCGACGAGCACGGCGCGGGACGGCCCGCGAAACCGGCCGGCGGCTGACTGGCCGACTTCGATCACGGCCTGAAGGAGCAGGGGAAAGAACGCGAGGCCGGCGAAGTCGCTGATCTTACCGGTCCACCAGTTGCCGTAGGCCGCTTTCCACACGTGATCGTTTAGGAGCAGCAGGGCGACGGCGAGGAGCGGGACAGGATGGAGGAGGCCTCCGCCCGGGGTTTTCGTGGTGCCGGCTAAGCCGGCTGATTTCGGCGAAGGCATGACGAGGATCACGGGAAGGCGCGGCCAACATCAGTCAGCGCCGCCGGCGCCCTCGCCGCCGGCGGCGTACGCGCTCACAGCGGGTGGCCGTCTACGCGCATCTGGAACAAAAAGTACGGCGGAATGCACGCCCCCTCGCCAGCTGAATTTTCGGCGCAAAGATAATCGTTCCGGCACGGCGTGCCTGCGTCGCACGCCCGGAGCCCGGCCGGATTTACGTGATCGGCGAGGCAGTCGTCGAAGGGAGCGCCTCGTGCGATACACGCGTTGAACGGATCGAGCTCGGCGATGGCGCCGCAGCGGCCCGCGTCGCCGGGCCTTGTGCAGCTCGTGGTGCACATGCCGCCGGGGAACCCGACCTGGTTTACGTTGCACACGGCGCCGCCTGGGCACGGCCGGCGCTCGGCCGATACGACGCGATCGCCCTTGGGATCGGCCCGCGAGCGCAGGGTTCCCACCTCACACGGATCCCCGACCTCGGGGGCGGGCGGCAGGCAGATGCCGACGTGAGGGTGCTCGTCGGAGGTGTCATAGGCCGCGCAGCGAAGGCCGTCGCCGCAGTCCCACGCGGAAAACGTCGGATCGCCAGTGAGTCCGCATGGGGCGCCGTAGCGGCCGGGTTTGTCGCCTCCCTTTCGCTCGGAAAACGGCCGCGCGTAGTCGTCCCCGGGCGTCGCGTCGCCGGCGAACTCGGCTGCGAGGAGCGCGCGCCGCCTGTCCGCTTCGCTGGCCGCGTGCGGGGACAGCGGCGTGACGAGCGCGTTCCCTGTGGCCGTGTCGGGCCGATCCTCGCCGAGCAGGTGAAACCCGGCCACCGCCCGGCCCTGGTGGCAGCCCGCGCAGCTGTGATCGTCGAGCCGGCGCAAAAGGCCCGCCGGCGATCTCACGTGCTCGAGCTCCGCGAAGTCCACGCCGGCGAAGTCGTCGTCGTCGAAGAGCTGGGAAAACGGCCGATTGCCCACGCGAGCGAGGCCGCGCGGGGCCGCGGATATCGCGCGCGCGGCCGCGAGCTCGGCCGGCATCTCGGCCGTGCCGGCGTCTATCGCGGCGAGCGTATCCGGATCGCGGATCCAGGACCGAAGCGCGGCGCGCGCCTCCGGGCTGTCGGCGATCCGCGCCACGTCGGGCGTGTTTTCGAGGGGCTCGACTTCGAGCCCGCCCGCGTCGCCGGGCACGAACGAGCGCAAGATGTATTCGGCGTGCCCGCCGAGCGAGGGGTGCACGGCAGACGGCCACCTCACGCTCTGCGCGTTTACCTGCAGGCGGTGAAAGCGATCGCTCGTGAGGCGCTCAGACGCCCGGGGGATGTCCGCGAGATCGCCGTCGTCGTTTGCCCGCCACCTCGCGGCGACGTGCCCGCAGCCGCCGTCGTCGTCGGGCGGATCCTCGAGGTAGTCGAGGGTGACGGTCATCGGCAGGCGCGAGCCGAGCATTCTTTCGCCGATCTCGGCCGTGTACGCGAGCCGGTACACGAGCCGGAGCTCGCCGCACGCGCCGCTCGATAGCGGCCGGCGATCCAGCCGGCTCACCAGGCCCACGAGCTCGAAGCGCGTTGCCTGCGAGCGGAGCCAAGCCGCGTCGAACAATCGGTGGGCGTGCTCCATACCCACCCCCGCCTGCGGGCTCCGCGACGCCTCGTCCTCGAGGTCCGCCGCCAAGATTCTGGCCACGTCGCCGAAGTCGGTGTCTTCGGCGATGGCCGCGAGCGAATGCTCTGCGGCCGGTCCCCCCGGCGCCCGCTCGGCGAACGCGAAACCCTCTGCCTCGAGCCCGGCCAACAGCTCGGCGTCCGTGACGAAGCTCGCGAACCGGGCGTCGCCTGGGTCCTCGGCTTTCGGCCTGGCGTCGTCGTCCGTCGCGACTTCCGCGCCGGCGTCGTCTGTCGACTTCGCCGCCTGAGATCGCTGCTCGGAGGAGCCCGTCGCCCGCGCTGTCGGTTCGGCTCTAGAGCCGCAGGAGCACGCACCTGCGCCGCCGGCTACTGTGGCGGCGATGAACGCCGCGGCGATGACGGTCCGCGAGGTCAGGACGGTCTCGGTCATGGCTCTCGTGAATCCTTCACGCGGGCGCCGGCCCCGGCGGCGGCGGCCGAAATAATGCGGCCACGTAGCGCGCCGCGACAATCGCCGCGCACGCGATCGCCAGGCCCACATAGCGCGCGATCATCTCGCCTTGTGTCCATCCGTAGCTGTCTTCGAGGACGACCGGGTCGCTCTCGCCCACGCCCTCGATGCGCCCGTAGGGGATCGCGGCGGGATCGGTCCGCGCCGACCACCACGTGGTCATCGCGTCGGCGAACGCGAGCGCGCCGATGACGATGAATCCCCAGCGCAGCCAGCTCGTGTGAAGGTGGGATCCCGGCCTCGCCCAAAACGTGAGCGCGAGCGCAGCGCCGATGACGAGCATGCCCCCGTCGCCGCCGAACGTGATGAGCGCCTGCGCCGCGGGCACATCGATCACGAAGCTCGCCCCAACCGCGAAGACGAGCACCGCCCCGCACACGGCTGCCAGATCGTAGCGGCTCGCGTAGGCCGCGCGCGCGCCCAAGGCAAGCAGGCAGATCAGCACGACGGCGATCACCGCGAGCGATCGCTCGTCCGCCACCGCCGTGCGCCACGGCCCAGGGACCGCCCAAAACCCAGACAGCCAGGCGGCGCTCGCGTGACCGAGCTCGTGAATCCACATCGTGATGAAGGTTCGAAACAGGCTTCGCCACGCGTCGGCCTGCATCGCCAAAAACGCCAGCGCGAAGATGGCCGGCGGCGCGATGACCCGGAGCCGATATTCGAGCCGAACGTCGTCGTCGGGGTGATGCCACGCGGCCGCGCCGAGCCGGGCCTCGCGCGGCGCGGCATCGGCAAAGCCCGGCCGCTCCTCGCGCCGCACGCCGCACGCGGGACACTGCGGCGGGGGCGGGTCGCGGTCG
>SLNH01000030.1 GCA_007133195.1 Nannocystineae bacterium
GGCGGCCCGCGTGCGGCGCGATCGCTCCTGTCGCTCGCTTCGGCGCTATGGCGAGGCGGTGGGCCCGGGATGGGCGCCGGTAGCCCGGGCGCGGGCGGCGGGCGCCCCGGCGGGGGTCAGGGCGCCGGCGGGCCGGAGCTCAAGCGCTCACGTTCATCTTCGCGTAGGCCGCGGACGATGCTGTAGACGATCACGCCGCCGAGGACGAAAAACGGCATGCCGATGACGATGATCGTGTGCCGGAGCTCGTCGAGGCCGCCCGTGCTGAGCAGCGCCGCCGACACGGCGCCCAGGCTCACCGCCCAAAACACCCGCTGGCGGGTCGGCGGCGAGTCGGTCACGTCGCTCGAGGCGAGCATGTCGATCACGAGGGACGCGGAATCAGCCGACGTCGTAAAGAAGATCACGACGATGATCACGCCGAGCGAGGAGATGGCCAGCGTCCACGGGAAGTGTTCGAGCAGGTAGAACAGGGCTTCGGGGACGTTGTCTTGCACGGCCGCCCCCACGGCGCCGCCCGTCGCGGTGTCGAGATCGATGGCCGCGAGCCCGAAAGTCGAAAACCAGATGATGGTGAAGATGGTGGGAAGCAGGAGGAGGCCGAGCACGAACTCGCGGATGGTTCGCCCGCGGGAGATTCGCGCGATGAAAATGCCGACGAACGGCGCCCAGGTGATCGTCCACGCCCAGTAAAACGCGGTCCAGGTGCCCTGCCAGCCGGTGTCGCGCATGGTGTCGGTCCAAAACGCCAGCTGCGGGAGACGGTCGAGGTAATGGCCGGTGGCCTCGACCATGCCGCGGAGCAGCGTGAGCGTCGGCCCGGCGACGAGCACGAAGAGCAAAAGGCCCACCGCGAGCATGATGTTCAGGGTGGATAGCCTGCGGATTCCCTTATCCAGGCCCAGCGCCACGGAGATCACCGCAACCACCGTGATCACGGCCAGAAGACCGAGCTGAACGCCGAGGGACTCGTCCGGCAGCGGCGACAGGTAACTCACGCCGCTGTTGATCTGGAGGATGCCGAGCCCCATGGAGGTGGCGACACCGAAAATCGTCCCGATGACGGCGGCGATGTCGACGACGTTGCCGATGGGGCCGCGGACGCGCTCGCCGAGCACCGGATAAAGGACGCTGCTCACGCGCATGGGCAGGCCCCGCCGGTAGGTGAAGTACGCGAAGCCCAGGGCGGGGAGCCCGAAAATCGCCCAGGTGTGGAGCCCGAAGTGGTAGAGCGAAAAGCTAAGGGCCTGCTCCGCGGCCTCGGGGCTCCGCGGCTCGACGGTGTCGATGGGCGGCTCGGTATAGTGGTAGATCGGCTCCGCGACGCCCCAAAACATGAGGATCGTCCCGATTCCCGCCGCGAACAGCATGGCGAACCAGACTGGGTTCGAGTATTTGGGCAGCTCGTCGTCGTGACCCAGGCGGATCTTTCCGTACCGGCTGATCGCGACCCACAGCAAAAAGACGACGAAGGTCGTGACCCCGAGGATGTAAAACCAGCCGGTCGTGTCGAGAACTCGCTCGGCCGCCCGCGTGAAAAACGCCGCGACCGGCTCGGTAAACGACACCGTGATCGCGACGAAAGCGAGACTGAGGAGCGCCGACGCGAAGAACGTAACCGGATTCGTCTTGAGGCCGAGCGCGCGCGTGAGCCTTGAATCCATTGACCCAGGCTACCAGCTGGGCCGGTCGGTATTGGCGGATCCGGCCGGTCAATTGCGGCGCTTTTCGGTCGGGGCCCCGGGGCCGGAGGCGCCCTCGGGGGCCGGACTCCTCGCCTCGGCTGCGGGGCGACCGTCGTGGCAGGGGGGCGGCCGGACGCGAATCTCGGGCGGGCCGGGCCGGACGGTGGCCGGGCCTGCTGCGCGCGGCGGCGAGACGCGCTACAACTCGGCCGTGCCTCGCCGCTGGACTGTTTTCATCGCGAGTTCGCTAGCCGTGGTCGTCGCGGACCAGATCACCAAGGTCTGGGCCAGGAGCGCGCTGCCCACCGATGGGCAAGGCCGCGGCATCCGCGTGTCCGTCATCGAGAACTACTTCGACTGGCAGCTCGCCTACAACACGGGCTCGGCGTTCAGCCTGTTCGCCGGTACGGGCGGCGCCCGGATATTCCTTTCCCTGGCCGCCTTGTTCGCCGTGGCGTTCATTGTGTGGATGGTCCGCTCGACGCCGGGCCTGGGCCGCGCCGGTGTGACCGCCCTCGCGCTGATCGCCGGGGGCGCCGTGGGCAACCTGATCGACCGCGTCGCGTTCGGGAAGGTCACCGACTTCGTCCTGTGGCGCTATCACGAACACACCTGGCCGATCTTCAACGTGGCCGACGCGGCGCTCACGGTGGGCGTGGTCCTGTTCATCATCGCGAGCTGGCAGCTAAGCCGCGCGGAGAAGCGAGCCGAGCGCGAGGCCAGCGCCTCGTCGGGCAAAGCGAGATCGTGACGACCGAGGCGCGAGGTTTGTTGTGAGGATCTTGGACACGTTTCCATGCTCGGTTCGGGTGATCGAGGACGAGCGCATCCCCATGCGCGACGGCATCACGCTGTCGGCGAGGATCTGGCTCCCTGAGGGGGCGGAGGAAGCGCCGGTCCCCGCGATACTCGAGTACATTCCGTATCGAAAGCGCGACGCCACGGCGGCGCGCGACGCGGTCAACCACCCGTACTTCGCGGGCCACGGCTACGCGAGCGTGCGGGTCGATCTCCGCGGCAGCGGCGACTCCGAGGGCGTGCTCGAAGACGAGTACCTCGAAACGGAGCTCGCGGACGGCGAGGACATCCTGCGCTGGCTCGCGGCCAAGCCGTGGTGCACCGGCAAGGTCGGCATGATCGGCATCTCGTGGGGCGGCTTCAACAGCCTGCAGCTCGCGGCGCGGCGGCCGCCCGAGCTCGGGGCGGTGGTCGCGGTGTGCGCCACCGACGATCGCTACGCCGACGACGTCCACTACATGGACGGCTGCCTGCTGGGTGACAACTTATCGTGGGCGTCAGTCATGTTCGCCTATAACTCGCTGCCCCCCGATCCCGCGGTGGTCGGCGAACGATGGCGGGACATGTGGCACGAGCGCCTAAACGGCAGCGGGCTGTGGCTCGCCAAGTGGCTGCGCCATCAGCGCCGGGACGATTACTGGAAGCACGGCTCGATCAACGAGGACTACGCGAGCGTCGAGTGCCCGGTGATGGCGGTAAGCGGCTGGGCGGACGGCTACTCGAACGCCGTGTTCCGCATGCTCGAGCACCTTCGCGTGCCGCGCAAGGGGCTCGTCGGGCCGTGGAGCCACAAATATCCCCACCTCGGCCTGCCGGGACCGGCGATCGGCTTTTTGCAGGAGTGCCTGCGCTGGTGGGACCACTGGCTCAAGGGTGAGGATACGAACGTGATGGACGGCCCCATGCTGCGCGCCTGGCTCCAGGACAGCGTGCCGCCCACGACGTATTACCGCCACCGTCCCGGGCGCTGGGTCGGAGAGCCGTGTTGGCCGTCGCCGCACATCGACTCCTGGCGTCTCGTCCTCGAGGAATATCGCCTCACCCCCGAGGACGAGGCGAGCGCAGCGGAGGAGCGGCTGAGCGTCCAATCTCCGCTGTCGGTCGGCATGTTCGCCGGCAAGTGGTGCGCGTATTCGGCGCCGCCCGATCTCCCCCACGACCAGCGCGAGGAAGACGGCGGATCGCTGGTGTTCGACACGGCGCCGCTCGGCGAGACGGTGGAGATCCTCGGCTCGCCGGAGCTCGAGATCGAGCTGTCGTCGAGCCGGCCGCTCGGCATGATCGCCGCTCGCCTGTCCGACGTGGCCCCCGACGACAAGGCGACGCGCGTCACCTACGGCCTGCTCAACCTGTCTCACCGCGACAGTCACGAGCACCCCGAGCCCCTCGAGCCCGGTAAGCGATACCGCGTGCGCGTCCAACTGAACGAAGTGGCGCACGTGTTTCCCGCCGGCCATTGCATCCGGCTCTCTCTGTCGTCGTCCTACCAGCCGCTCGCGTGGCCGCCGCCGGAGTCCACGCGCATCACCGTGTTCACCGCCGTGAGCTCGCTCGACGTGCCCGTGCGGCCGCCGCGCCGCAGCGACGACGAGATCGCGCCGTTCGAGCAGCCAGAAATCGCGCCGCCCCTGGAGCGCACCGTCTTGGATCCTGGCGATCACCGGTGGATGGTCAAGCGAGACCTCGCAGCCGACGTGTCCACGCTCGAGGTCGTGAAAGACGACGGCATCGAGAAGCTCCCGGGCATCGATCTGGAGATGGAAAACCGGACCACGGAGTGGTACACCTACGAGGGTAGCGACTTTTCGTCGATGCGCGGCGAGGTCTACGCGATTCGGGGCCGCAAGCGCGGCGACTGGTCGGTACGAACGATCACGCGGACGGTCCTTACCTGTTCGCCCACGAGCTTTTTCATCCACGCGACCCTCGACGCGTACGAAAACGGAAAACGGGTGTTCTGTAAGTCGTGGGACGAGGAGATCCCGCGGGA
>SLNH01000096.1 GCA_007133195.1 Nannocystineae bacterium
CGGCGCGATCGAGCGCCATGCGATCGGGCCGATCGCGCTCGGCGCGCGCATCGCCGACGGCGCGGCGGGACAGCCGCCTTAGCGCCGCGCGGACCCGGTCCGCCTGCCGGCGGGACAGCCTTCGCGGATCGACGACCGGAAGGCGACGGGCGCCGGCGACGGTCCACTCGAGCGCGCCCTCTCCCATCGACGCCCGGCCCAGTGACTCGAGGGCCAACGCGGTGAGCGTGGCGTTCAAAACCCCCGCCAGCACCTCGAGGTCGACGCCGGGCGCCGGGTGAAGCGCATAAACGCGCTGGTCCGCGATGACCGGCGATCGCGAAAGCTGCTGCACGAACCGCCCGGCGTAGGCCTTGGTGAGGAACAGCCGCGCCGGCGCCTGGGTGAGCGCCCACCACGGCCGGCGGTGACGGAGCGTGGGGCGCCGCGCGGCGTCCGCGCGGGCGGCCAAGTAACGGGCGGCGGCGGGAAACCGCTCCCAGTCCCGGCCGGCGGTATCCGGGGGAATCGCGAGCGCCACGTGCGGCATGACCCCGGGGTCCACGATCACGCGCGCGTCGCCGCGGCGCGGCGGCGCCCGGAGCAGCGGCACGAGCAGCTCGGGCTCGATTTCCAGCTCCTTTGCGCGGCTCCTTGGCAGGTAGAACACATCGTTTGCGCCGCTCGTCACGCCGCGTCGCACCGCCGCGAGCTCCCCAAGCGGCGCGAGCGCTTGTGCCGCGATCGCCTCGAACTCCAGCCACGCAGGCGCGCTCCGGAGCGCCGCCGCCCACCGCTCCGGGCGGCTCTCCGGCACCTCGCGAACCGACGCGCCGCGGTCGAGATCGCGCCGGCGGCGGGTGCGGGCCGCCGCCTCTCGCGTGGGCACGGTGAGCTTGGCCACCGTCACCGTTTCGTCGCCGCCGCGACCTTTGCCGTCCCCCCGCGCTTGGAACACCACG
Source organism: Nannocystineae bacterium (assembly GCA_007133195.1). GTDB lineage: Bacteria > Myxococcota_A > Polyangia > Haliangiales > Haliangiaceae > SLNH01. The sequence goes on from SLNH01000096.1 coordinate 942, forward strand.
ATCATCGCGTTGACGGCGGCGTCGGCGAACCAGCGCTCCCGCGGCGCGTCCACGATCGCATCGACGCGGGCCACGGCGCGAGCGAGCTCCCACAGCGGGCGCGCGTACGCCGCATCGAGGAGCGCGGAGGAGACCACGAGCGCGACCCGCCCGCCGGGGCGGACGAGCCGCAGGGCGCGCGCCGCGCACGCCACGGCGAGATCGCCGCGCCCCGTCAATCGATCGAGGAGTGAGCCGGGGATGTCTGGAAAATCGGCCCGAAGCCGGGCGCGCGCGCGGGCCTTTCCGTCGGCCCCGAGCCGCTCCTGCCGCACATAGGGCGGGTTGCCCACGACCGCGTCTGCGGTGCCGATGGCCTCCGCGGGGAGCGCGAACAGATCGGCACACGTGACCTCGGCGCCGGATCGCGCGGCCGCGGCGCGCGCTGCATCCGGATCGATCTCGACGCCGACAAGCGAAGCGGCCTGGCCCAGCCGCTCGCGCGCGCCCGCGAGGAAAGCGCCGTCGCCGCAGGTCGGATCGAGCACCCGGCACCGCCTCCCGGCCGTCACATCGGCGAGCGAGAGCGCGAGATCGACGACGGGCCGCGGCGTGTAGTAGCTACCGCGCTCGCGCCGAGTTTCTGGCACGCGGCCCAAATGAACACGAAAAGCTTAACACGATCAGTCGGGTCCTGTTGTCGGGGCGCGGGCCGGCCGCGCACAATGCCCGCGACGAGCGCGCCGTCCCGGCGCGGCCCGCGAGCCACGACGCGGTCAACAAGGAGGAAACGTATGGCGCTACTCAACGCAGGTGACACCGCCCCGGAGTTTCGAGCCACCACCCACGAGGGAGAGTCGATCTCGCTGTCCGATCTCCGGGGCAGCTACGTGCTTTTGTGGTTTTACCCGAAAGCCGATACGCCGGGATGCACCAAAGAGGGCTGCGGCCTGCGCGATCGCGGCGATGAATTCGACAAGGCGGGCGTCAAAATCCTCGGCGTCAGCTTCGATACGGTCGCCGAGAACCGAGCCTTCGCGGAGAAGTTCAGCTTTCCCTATCCGCTTCTTTGCGACACGGAACGAGACATCGGCGTCAAGTACGGCGCGGCCGACAGCGCCGACGCAAAGGCCGCCAAACGCATCTCGTACCTCATCGATCCAGAGGGCAAGATCGCCAAGGCGTTCGACCAGGTAAACCCCGAAGAGCACCCCGCCGAAGTACTCGGCGCGGTCCCCGAACCCACATCCTGACGATGTGCGCAGCCTTCGAGCTCGTTACGCGAGCTCGAGGGCGCGCGCCTCGGGGTCGAGCGTGGCGGCCAGATCATAAGCCGCCGCGTCGGTCACGCGGGCACGCACGATTTCGCCCCGCTGAGCGGTGCCGTCGGTGAGGACGACGTGCCCGTCGATCTCGGGCGCCTGCCCGAACCACCGCCCCTGAACGAGGAGGTCGGACTCCTCGCACGGGCCGTCTACCATCACGTCGAGTTCGCGGCCCACCAGCTCGCGCTGCTTTCTGCGGCTGATGTCCTTTTGGATCTCCATGATTTCGAGGCGCCGCGCCTCCGCGACGTCGACCGGGACGTCGTCTGCGAGCGAGGCGGCGTGCGTGCCCTCCTCGCGCGAGTAGCGAAACACCCCCACCCGATCGAACGCCGACTCCGTGACGAAATCCCGAAGCCTAAAGAACGCCTCCTCCGTCTCGCCCGGATGTCCCACGATGAACGTCGTGCGCAGGACCACGCCCTCGATGCGCTCGCGGAGCGTCTCGATGAGGCGCCGGATCACGCGCGGAGAATGACCGCGGCGCATGCGGCGCAGCATCTCCCCGTCGATGTGTTGGAGTGGCACGTCGATATAAGGAATCACGGCCGGCTCCTCGGCGATCACGTCGATGAGCTCGCCCGAAAAGGCGCTCGGATACGTGTAGTGCAGGCGCACCCAGCGCACGCCCGGTACGCGCGCCACGCGCCGGAGCAAGCTCGCGAGCGTCGGCCGCGGCTCGGGGAGATCCGCCCCGTAGCGTGTGAGGTCCTGCGCCACCAAATTGACCTCTCGCGCTCCTTTGGCGGCCATCGCCTCGACCTCACGCACCACCGAGTCCTCGCTCCGGCTCCGCTGCGGCCCGCGCAGCTTCGGAATGATGCAAAACCCGCACGGGCGATCGCAGCCCTCGGCGATCTTGACGTACACCGAATGCTCCGGCCCGCCCGTGAGCCGCGGCTCGGTGTGGTCGTAAAGGTACGTGGGCGTGTCCGAGACCTGAACCACGGGGAGCTTGCGGCGCGGCGCCGGCTCAGGAGCCGAAGTCGCCGCAGCGGGCGCGGCCGCGCCGACGATCCGCGCGATCTCGCCGTAGTCGGCCGAGCCGAGGATGTGGTCGATCTCCGGGATCTCGCGCGCCACCTCGTCCGGGTAGCGCTGCGTCAAACACCCCGTCACCACGAGCTTGTCACAGCGCCCCGCGGTCTTGTGCTCGGCCATCTCGAGGATCGTATCGACGCTCTCCTCCTTGGCCTCGTCGATGAAACCGCACGTGTTGACCACGATGACGTCGGCGCCCTCGGGGTCGGGAACGACCTCGAGCCCCGCGCGATCGACCTTGCCCAGCATCACCTCGGTGTCGACTCGATTTTTCGGACAGCCGAGCGAGACGAAGTGAACGCGGGGCGAGCTCTGAGACGGGCGATTTGACACGGCGAGCGAGTCTTTCACCGGCTGATCGCCCTGTCAATCACTCCCCGTGAGGACGACGAGGGCTTCACCGGCGGCGATTTTCGCTCGGCCGCGCTCGGACATGAGCGCCCGGACGAGGGGCTTTACGTCCACGTCAGCGCCGAGCGCCGCGAGCTTCTGTGCCGCGCTCACCCGGTGCGGCGGCAGCGCGAGCGCGCGCTCCAGGGCGGGGATCGCGGCGTCGTCTTCCAGCGCCGCGAGCGCTTTCGCGGCGGAAAACGCGGCGGCGCCCCCGGCGTCGACCGCGTCTCGCAGTACGTCCTTCACCGAGGCATCCCCCGCGCGGCCGAGCGCCGCCGCGGCCCGGAGGCGGGCCTCCGCCGGCTGGCTCGTGTCGCCGCGCACCCTCTCGAGCGCCCTCATGCCCCGCGCGTCACCAAATCGCGCGAGCACCGACGCCGCCGACAGGCCGTGGGTCTCGTCGTCGAGGAGGTCCGCGAGCGCCTGTGGCGGCTCGTCTGCGCGGGTGTCGGCCAGCGCGGCCCCGGCGCGAATCGCGACCTCCGGGTCCGACGACGCGACCGCTTCCTCGAGGACCTTCGCGCCCCGGTCGTCTCCGGCGCGGGCGAGCGCCGCGGCGATCGCCACGCGCGCCAGCGGATCCGGCTCCTCCGAGACAGCGGCGCCGAGCGCCTCGATCGCGTCGTCATCCCCCGTCCGTGAGAGCGCCCCCGCCGCGTGCACCGCGCGCGTCGCGCGCTCCGTTTGCATCATGTCGCGGAGCGCGCCGCGCGCGCCCTCACCGATGTGAGCCAAGATATCGGCCCTGGCATCGCCTCCCCCGCCCTCGCCCCGCGACGGA
>SLNH01000026.1 GCA_007133195.1 Nannocystineae bacterium
ACGATGACCGAGCCCTCCTCCATTTGCCCGACCATGTCCCGGGTCACGATCCGCGGGGCGCGGGCTCCAGCCACGAGCACGGCGCCGATCACGAGATCCGCCCGCGTGACCGCCTCCTCGACGGTCATGGGATCCGAGTAAACGGTGTGGATCCGCCCCCCGTAGATATCGTCTAGGTATCCGAGCGTATCCACGTTGATGTCGAGCACCGTGACCTGGGCACCGAGTCCCATGGCGACCCGGGCGGCCTGGGCGCCCACGATGCCGCCGCCGATGATCGCCACGCGCCCGCGGCGCACGCCGGGGACGCCGCCGAGCAGGATCCCCTTGCCGCCTCGCTCCGCCTCGAGGAGCTTGGCGCCTGCTTGCACAGACATGCGACCGGCGACGGCGCTCATCGGGTTGAGAAGCGGCAGCTTGCCGCTTTGGGTCTCGATGGTCTCGTAGGCCACGGAGTCGACGCGCCGCTTGATGAGCTCTTGGGCGAGCTCTGGTTCGGCGGCGAGATGGAGATAGGTAAACAGGAGCTGCCCCTCGCGCATCAGCTCGAACTCGGGGGCGATGGGCTCTTTGACCTTGACGATCATATCGGCCCGCGACCACACGCTCTGCCGATCCTCGGCGATCGCGGCGCCGGCGCGCTCGTAAAGCTCGTCGCCCAGCCCGCTCCCGGTCCCCGCGCCGCGCTGGACGATCACTTCGTGGCCCGCATCCGCGAGGAGCTTTGCGCCGGCGGGCGTGAGCCCGACCCGCGACTCGTTCGGCTTGATTTCAGTAGGGACTCCGATGCGCATCTGCCGGACTATCCTAGCGCCCCCGCTCAATGTCAATACGACGGCGAGCGGGTGCTCCGCGGCGAACGACCCGGGGCCGCCGGCCGAGTGTAGACCGTCCTACTCAGGTGCGGTAGTCGGCGTTTATCGACACGTATTCATGAGAGAGATCGCAGGCGAGGGCGGTGGCTGACGCCTCGCCGGCGCCCAGGTCGAGCGTGATCGCGTAGCTCGGCGCGGTCATGACCGCGCTGGCCCGGTCGCCCGGATCCCCGCCCCCGTCACGGTCGGCCACGCCCTCGCGCACGATCGGCACGTCGCCGATGTAAAGCTCGACAGCCTCGGGCCGGAGCGCGACCCCCGCGTTGCCGGCCGCGCACAGGATCCGCCCCCAGTTGGGATCGCGGCCGGCGATGGCCGTTTTGACGAGTGGCGAGCGCGCGATGGCGCTCGCGATCCGGCGGGCGTCGTCCTCGCTGTCGGCGCCGCGCACGCGGATGTCGACGACGTGGTTTACGCCTTCGCCGTCGGCCATGAGCGCGCGCGCGAGCTCGTCGCTGAGCTCTTCGAGGGCGCGCGCGAAGGCCCGCGTGTTCGCGGGATCGTCCGGGTCGTTTTCCGCGGCGCCGCCGGCCAGCACGAGGAATGTGTCGTTGGTCGACGTATCGCCGTCGATGGTGATGGTGTTGTACGTGGCGTCTACCGCGCGGCGCGTGGCGCCATCGAGCTCGGCCGGGGTGATCGCCGCGTCGGTCACCACGAACGTCAAGGTCGTGGCCATGTTCGGCGCGATCATGCCCGCGCCCTTGGTGCAGCCGAGCAGGGTGGCGCGCTCGCCGCCCAGCTCCACGCTGCGCGACGCGATCTTCGCGCCGCGATCCGTCGTCAAGATGGCTTCGGCGAACTCGGAAAAGCCGTCCTCGCGCAGGCGCGCGGCCGCCGGTGCGATGGCCGCGTCGATGGCGTCGATGGGCAGGGGCGCGCCGATGACGCCTGTGGAGGCGACTTGGACGAGGTCGGGAGAAATCTCGAGGGCGGTGGCGAACCGGCGGACCATCCGGTCGGCGTCGGCGGTGCCGCGCGCGCCCGTGCACGCGTTCGCGTTGCCGCTGTTTACGACGATCCCTTGCGCCAGGCCGCCGCTCTCCGCCAGGGCTGCGCGCGAGGCCCGCACGGGCGCGGCGGGGAAGCGGTTTTGCGTAAACACGGCGGCGGCGCTGGCGGGGCGATCGCTCGCGGCCAGCGCGAGATCGAGCGCGCCGCTTTCCTTGATGCCGGCGCGGGCCGCGGCGAAGCGAAAACCGGGACAGTGCATGTCTTCGTCTTATCACCGGCGCCCGGCCCGTGTCGCGGTTTCGCGGGGCCGCGACACCGGCGCGGACGACATCGCGCGGCGTGCGTTACGCGCGCGGCCCGCCGCGCCGCTCCGGGGACGAGTCGGATGTTCGGCGCGGCCGCGCCGGGCTCAACACCCGCCCGACAGCGCGCACTCGACGTCGGCGAGGACGTCGGCGCCGGGGCTGGCCAAAAACGCGAGCATGTCGTCGACTTCGAGCTCTTCGATGTCCCGCTGGTAAGACGACGGCCAGTCGACCGCGTCCGGCGACAGCGCGATCTCCGCCGCCTGCTCCACGTAGTCGATGTGATAGTCCTTCACGCTCGGGCCGCTGAACCAGCCCGAGCCGTCGAGCTGATCGACGGCGCCGCGATACACGCCGAGCGCCTCGGGGGAAAACGCGCCGCTCACCCCGGCCGCCGCGTACAGGTGGCTCAAGATGGTGAGCTTGTCGATCGGGTCTTCGCCGTCGAACTGGCCAAGGCAGCTCGCGTCCGGGGCCGCGCTCGGCGACAGCTCGGCGCTGAGATCCTGGCGCTCTTGTTCCGAAAGCTCGTACCAGGCGCCGCCCCCGGCGTAATACGGTTTGTCCAAAAACGTGGCGAAGTAGCGCGCTTCCAAGTCGTCTACCTGGCCGTCGGCGCGGAGCACAGCCGCCAGGGCCGACGCGAAGCAAGCTCGAGCGCCGGCATCGCCTAGATACTCGAGCCCCTCCACGGGGATGTCGATCACCCACGGACGCGACACCACCTCGACGTGGCGACCGAGCCGATCCGTGACCACGTAGTCCGCGGCGCCCGACACGAGCGCGGACAGCCCCATCGTGGCCCAGCCGAGAATCTGATGCGCCACCCCTTCGGCCGCCTGCTCCGCCGCCGCCCCCTGGATCGCCTCGCGAAACTTCCTTAGCAGGTAGCGCGTCGCGTAGGACGTGACCGAGCCGGCCATTCGGACCGACATGGTGGTCGTGACGGGGACGCCGAGGCTTTCGCCCAGCCGCCGGATGATCGCCGGCAGCGACGGGGCGGCCGCCAGATCGTCGGTTACTGCGGACAGGTCGCCGTCGGATAGCAGGAACATCGTGGCGATATACAGGTTCGCCCCGTCGCGGATGTCCCATCCGTGGATGGAGGCGATTTCCAGGGTCATTCGGGTGTGCACGCTCATGATCCCGGCCGCTTCCAGCGGAATCGAAAGCGGAATGCCCGCGACGGGAATCATGCTCACGAGGCCGGATCCGGTCCCGATGCCGCCGGCGACGAGGCGATAGCGGCCGATGACGTCATCGACGCGCTCGCGGCGAGACGGCCCGGCGGGAGGCGTCATGGCGTCGCGATCGAGCACCTCGTACTCGACGTCGAGCGCGCCCGACAGCTCGAGGGTGGCGGCGTACGCGCGGCCGCCGAGGCCCGCGTCGCGGAGCATCTGCAGGCTCTCGCGCACCCCTTCGCTGTAGCCGTCGGCCGCGCCCGTGTCCGCCGGCTCGGCGCTTATGTCATCGAACTTGCCGTCGCCCGGCTCCCCGCCCGCCTCGAGGTCCGCCGCGCGTCCCGTTGGCACGGCGTAGGCCGCCACGTAGGTGCCGCGCGTCCGCGCGAGCACGTCGCCGTGGAGCTCGCCCAAAAGCGCGCTCGCCCGGTCCTCGCCCCCATCGCCGCCGTGAACCTCGTCGGCGATGGCGGAAAGCCGGGCGAGCTCGTCGCCCGTGAGCTTGTGGGCCAGCGACTCGGCCTGGATTACCGCCTCCTCGAGCGCGGCGGCGGCGGGCTGTTCGCCGAGCCCCGCCTCGAGCGCCATGCGCTCGACCGTGCGGAGGGCGCGCAGGTCCTGCGTTTGCCAGCACAGATCGCCCGCGGGGTCGCAGATGCCGTCGGCCTTGGCGCCGAGCCCCCACTCGATCTCGCCAGGCGCAGCCCCGTCGCCGACCTCCCCGGGCCCGCATCCGGCGAGCGCCGTCAGGCTCACGCCGACGACGAGGAGCGGTAGCGAACGAGTCATGCGCCGATCGATGAGCAGGCATCATGCCAGCCCCTCAGTGACCAGATTTCAGTCAGTTAGATCCGACATGTGGGGGCTGCCCGCACGAGTGGCGAGTCGAGCTGCCGGCTTTACCGGGAGCGCTCGGGTCCGCGGACTCCACGCCCCCGCCGGACTGGAGGCGGGCACTGCCGCGAGGCCCTTCGCTGGCACCGTCCCTGCAACGGGGAGGGAAAGGAGGGTGCGCAATGGAAATTCTATGGATGCTCATTATCGGACTGGTGGTGGGGGCCATCGCCAAGTTGATCGTGCCAGGCCCCCAGCCGGGCGGGATCATCGCCACGATGCTCATCGGCGTGGCCGGCTC
>SLNH01000366.1 GCA_007133195.1 Nannocystineae bacterium
AGCCCCGAAAATCGCTCCGCGGTTACGGGGCAAATCCCGCGCTTTCATCCTCCGTCGCCACGGCGGTGCCGGACCGTTCTGCCTGACGACGACTATTCGGGGGCCGCAGCGGCAAACGGTATCGTGATCCGCGCGCCCAGGCTGGGGCCGTAGCGAACGGGCTCGTTGCGGAACGGCTGATCCACCATGACCTGCAGCCGCGGCCCGAGGCCGAGGGGCAAGGTGTATTCGAGGCCCACGCTGACGATGGGGTTGAACGGGCCGGCGCGCAGTTTGGAGTCGCTCTCTTGCCCCACCTCGACGCTCTCGCGCGGGACGTAAGGGTGGTTTCGCAGGGTGATCCCCGAGAACAGGGTGACCTGCTCATTGAGCTCGTAGCTGGGGATCGCCGCCAATCCCAACACGGCCGTGCGGCTTCGCGATCGGTTCACCCGGGTAAACGGGTCGCCGGCGCAGGCCGCGACGCAGGTGCGGTACTCCACCCACGGGATCGAGTAGATGCTGAGCTGGCCGGCCACGCCGAGGCGAAAATTTGGCTCGGCAGTGGGTACGGAATAGTGAAAGCTCACGCCGCCGCCGAACACGTTGCCGTGATCGGGATCGGGTTGGTCATCGCGAACCTTGAACGCGCCGGAGGCCAGGCCCGTGTCCCACACGAGTCCGAGATCGAGGTCCTCGGTGACGCGAAGGCGCGCATCTCCGCTGCTCTGGACTCGGGGTACCGCCACGCCCGCGTTCGATCCGCTGCGCTCCGAGGGCGGCCGGAGGGTCACGAGCGAACTCGTGCCTGCGCTGATCTCGGCGGCGCTGTCGCCGATGGGCTGGCCGGTGCGCTGGCTGGGCTCGAGCCCCGGGACCAGCGCCGCGCGCCGGACGCTCTCCGTCCTGCAGCCGTAAAGAACACTAAGCGCTGCCGTAAGCACGACGCACGATAAGACTGTAAGTCGCATGCCGGATTCGTCCTATAGTGAAAGCCTGTTGCCAAGCAAGTTCGCTGCCACCGACGGACTCCCCCTAGCCGCTTCCGCCTCCCGCCCGGCACGATTGCTCTACAACAATGAATCTCGTGCTTTCGCCGGCATTTCAAGTGGCGCATCGCGGTGGCCCGCCGGCCCGGCGCGGCGCGTCGTCGCCGCAGGGTGTGCACACCGCCCGCTGCAACCATGGCAGCGGTGTCATGGATGGCACCGGTCGGGGCGGCGCGTCGCGGCCGAGGCGCGCCCGGTGGCTCGGGCGCCGCGCGCGTCTTTGCGGAAAGCCGCAGCGGATCTTCGCCCGTGCGGCGCTGTGGGGCCGCGTGCGCCGGCGCGAACGTTTGCGCCGTAACGCGGCAGGTGGGGCCGGGAACTCGGCCGCCGCAAAGCGCCCTCGCAGCTAGTCGGCGGGCGCGTCGTCGCCGAGGACTTTTTCGAACTCTTCCCGAAGCTCAGGGTCGGTCTCGATGCGCTGCAGGATCTGCGCGTATGTGACCAAATCCATCCCTTTTGCCTCGACCACCTCGCGGGCGTCCTCGATCGCCCGCTCGTGGACGTGGGCGACGTCGTCGTCGGGGCCGGCCGCTTCGAGGTCACCCTCCAGCTCCGCTTCGATCTCCTGGAGTTCGAGGTAGGCCTCGGCGAACGCCTCCATGTCCTCGACCTCCACCGGCTCGCCCACGTCGTGGCCCGGGCCGGGACCGGCCGGGCCGGGCGGCGGGGCCGGAGCGCCGGCGCCATCACCGCCGTGGCCGTGCATCGCGGGGCCGAGCAGCATGTCCGCGACGGCGTCGAGTAGGGTGTCCACTTCGTCTGCCGTGAGAGAGACCTGCGCTGCCAGGTGCTCGTTCTCGGTGGAGAGCTCCAAGCCGCCGAGCAGCGTCGCGAGGTCGCCGCCCTGCAGCTTGAAGATTTGCAGCATTTGTTCGACGCCCTCGCGGAGCTCCTCGGCCTCGCCGGCCGTGGCAAACTCGATGCCCATGTCCACGTCGAGGACGCCGCTCGCATCGACGGTGCCGTAAATCGACCGCGGCGTGCTGTCGGCGGCGCCGGCCAGCCCCCGCCCGATCTCGCTCGTGTCCGAGGGGATCAGGCCGAGCCAAAGGCCTTTGTCCCTGTCGATGCGCTGGTCGATCAGGGCGGCGAGGCCGCCGGTGTCGCCGAGGCCTCCCTGTCCTTCGACACGGCGCTCGACGTTTTGCTTGCTGCTGGTTTCCTGGGGCGCCAGGGCCACCGTGGTTTCGCCGAGCCAGCCGGCCCACAGTTCGGTGCCGCCGAGGACGTAGCGAGCAAGGTCGCCCTCGTCTTCGACTGAGTAGCCGTCCCCTTGCACCTGTGCCGCCCCGTCCACGCAGGCTTTGACCTGCTCGCGGGTGATTCCCTGGACCACGAATACGAACTCACCGCCGGGCTCGGAGTTGCCGCCGATGACGACGTCATCGACCTCGGAGAGCGGGTCGAATCCGCAGGCGTCGGTCACGGCGGCGAGCGAACTGCCTAGGCCCGCGCCGTGGAGCACCTCGCTCCTGTGGGCCTCCCAGAGCTCGCTGTCGCGGACCGACGCCAAAGACACCCCGACCAAAAACTCCGCGTCCGCGGGAAACGCCCCATAGAGCGCCGGGAATGTCTCCGCCTCCTGCGGGGCCTCGGGCGCTTCGGGGGTTTTGTCGCTGCTGCCGCAACCAGCGGCTGCGAGGGCGAGCGCCGCGCCACCGCCGGCGAGCGCCACGTGCATGAAACGATGCATGGTTTTGGTCACCGCGCGGCCATACCACGGGACCCGGCCAGGGAAAAGCCGAAACCGGCCCGCCGCCCGGCCTCGCGCGCGGTTCGGGGTGTCCGAACTGCCACGGGCTAGGCCGCTTGCCGTGTTCGCTAGTCGTCCACGTGCTCGAGCTCTTCGTACACGAGCAGGCCCTCGGAGCTCGCGGCGCCTCGCGGTGAGGTGAGGGCCCATTCGCCCGTGACGACGATCTGGTCACCCACCTCGTATTCGGGGACGTCTGGCCACTCCGCGAGCTCGGAGGCCGGCAGGTTGCGCCGCTCGTCGGGGCGCGGCTCCCGCGGCACCTCCACGACCCAGATACCCTGCTCGGGCTCTGCGTCGGCGCTCTTCCCGAGGTAAAAGTTGGGACGCTCACACAGCTCCGGCTGCTCGGACACGAGCTCTTCCACGTCCTCGTCGGTCATGTCGGGAGTGCGCATGGCCGTGGCGCAGTCGTAGTCCCACACCACGTACCCCTTCACTTCGATCTCGGTGTCCAAAAACTCTCCTCCCTGGAGCCGGATTTCGCGCACCGAATGGGTGCCGTCCGGGTTGGGCGAAGGCATATCGAACTCCGGGATCGCGGGGAGGTCGAGACTGATGGTCGTCTCTTCGACCTCCGGGTCGGGGCCCTCTGTATCGTCCGCGGGGCATGCGCTGGCGGCGGCCGCCGCAATGGGCACGATCACGGCTGTGAGGGCGCGGCGCGCCGTCCGACTCTCCGTCATAGATGCTTGATATCATGCCCCTCGAAAGGTCACAAGAGAGTGTATGGGGCCAAGTAACCCGCGGGAGCCCGGTAGGCTCGCCCTCGCCACGGCGCTCGGCGCATCGCTCGCGGCGATGCTCGCCGCGTGCGACGTGCCCGCGCGGCCAGATTCTTGGCAGCCAAAACCCGATCCGGCGCCCGCGCCGCGCGAGCGCACGAGCGCCGTGACGCTGGTCTCCGACGAGCGAGAGCGGCTGCGGGCGCTGGATCGGCCTGCCGATCGGCTCACCGTCCACCTCGATCGCCAGCCCGATCATCTAAACCCGATGGTCGTGCCGTCGCGATGGACGAGGCGCATCGCGCACGGGCCGATATTCGAGACCTTGCTCCGCTACGGCCCGCCGGAGCTCGGCTTCGGGCCGGTGCCCTACGAGCCGCTCCTCGCGCGCTCGGTCGACGTGAGCGCCGATGGGCGATCGATCCACATCGAGCTGCGTGACGACGCGCGCTTTCACGACGGCGAGCCGCTCACCGCGGCGGATGTGGCGTTTTCGCTGGAGGTCGCGCGCACCCGCCCAGGGGCGAGTCATCTGCGCGGCTACTTCACGGATGTCACCTCGGTCGACGTCGCGGGTGAGCACAGGCTGGATATCGAGCTTAGCCGGCGAAACTCGTTCGTCCGTCGCGGCCTGGCCGAAGTGCCCATCCTCCCCAAGCACGTCTACGGCAGGTCGCTGCGCAGCGAACCGGGACGCGTGGTGGGCACCGGGCCGTTCGCGCTCGAGCGCTGGGACGAAACCGGCGTGCATTTGCGGCGATTTTCGGAGTACTGGGGCGACGAGCCGGCGGTTCGGGAGGTCGTGTTCGACTACGTGCCGGACGCGGCGCGGGCGCTCGTGCTCGCGCGCCGCGGCGCGATCGACCTGCTGCCGGAGGTCGGTCCGGCGCACATCCGCGAGACGAAGCAGACGCCGCAGGCGAGCGGGGGCCTGCGGGAGCTTGCGTTCCGCCCGCCGGAGCTTTCGCTGCTCGCGCTGAACAGCCGGCGGGGTGCGCTCGAGGATCCCGATGTCCGGCGGGCGCTGGCGCTCGCCATCGACCGGGGCGAGCTCGCTTCGCTGGCTCGTCGCGGCCCGGCCATTCCCGCGCCCGGCCCGGTGTGGACGGGGGGACCGGTCCACGGGCCCCCCGTCCCGCCGTTTCCGCACGATCCGGATACGGCGCGCCGCCTGCTCGACGAAGTCGGGTGGGCCATGGGAAGCGGATCGGTGCGCGAGCGGGACGGCCAGCCGCTGCGGGTGACGCTGCTCACCCCGAATGGCTCGGATGATCCCGTACGCGAGCAGATCGAGCGCGACCTCCGCGCGGTGGGCGCCGTCGTCGCCACCGAAGAAGCCGGCTCGTCTGTCGCGCTCGCCGAGCGCGTGCGCCGCGGCGAATTCGAGCTGGCCCTGGTCGATTGGCGCGGCGAAGCAGATCGGGATCCTCGGCCGCTATTGACGGGGACGTTCACTCCCGAGACCGAGGAGCTCGCCGACGCGGTGGCCACGCTGCGCCGGGCGCGCTCGGCTCGGGCGAGGTCCGAGGCCGCGACGTCGCTGGCGCAGGCGTTCGCCAGGTCGCTCCCCTGGGTGCCGCTTACCCAGCCCACCCCGAGCGGCCTGGTTGCCGAGCGCGTGCGCGGCGCGCGCCCCTGGCAAGGGTGGATCGATCTCGCGGCGGTGGAACTCGCGGACGAGGACGCTGTCGCAGGCGGCGAGTCGGGGGAGCCAGGTCCCACCGAGCTCATCGATCTTGGTTTTGGCCTTCGCTTTGGCCTCAGTTTCGGCCGCAGTCTTGGCCATCCACTCGGCCCGCCGCACGGCCCCGCGCTCGACAGCGCGCTCGGGGCGACGTTGGATTCGCCCCCCGACTTGTAACGAGTCGCGGAACCACACGGGCCGCGGGCAGGTCGCGGAATCCTTCGACCGACCGGGAGGTTTTTGCGCGCTCGGCCCCAGGCGCCGGCTGCGACCTGACAAACGTCAACGCTGGTGTGCGGCCCGGCGCGTATCGTTAGTAAGTGCAGTAAATTATTGGAGTGAGTGGCGAGCGAGCGGATCGGTGGCCGAGCGTCGGGGCGCCGCGCCGCTCACCGAATGGTTTTTGGGCGGTAGGCCGCCGGCGGTGGCACGCGGCGTGCTCATACGCTGTGGCGGGCCACCCGGTCGCACATGCGGAGAATCATGCCGAGTTCGATCCGAAGGAGCGTCTTGCAGCGGGATCGCGCGCTGTGGGTTGCAAAGGCTGAGCGAGCGCCGGCGCAGGCCGGGGAAAGGCGTCTCGGCGGGTGACGGCGGCGGTGAGGGGTGAAAGCCCCGAGAAGCGGGGCGGCGGCGATCCGAGCGACGTGCCCCTCGGCGACTTGGTCTCGAGACTCGCCGCCGAGGGACGGGAGCTCGCGTCCGTGGAGTTGGCTCGCGGCCGGGCGCTCATGCGCGAGCGCGGGCGGGCCGGCGCACGGGTCGTCGCCTTCGCCGCAGGAGCGCTGGCTTTGGCGCTCGTTGGCGTCGCGGCCCTGGCCGGGGCCGCAGTGGCCGGAATCGCGGCCCTCGGGCTGGCGGCTGGGGCTGCGGCGCTCATCGTCGGGGCGGCGCTCATCGCGCTCGCCGTGGCATCCGCGCTCATCGCGCGAGGGGGCGCGAAGGGCCTTCTCGCCGCGCCTCCCCGCCCGCGTCCGGCGCCGGCGCTGGGCCGCGCCGGCGATCGCGCACTTGCCGGCGACGGCCCGGCGGGCGGGGGCGATGTCTCGCACAGCCGAGCCCGCAGTGGCGCGCACGGCGAGGGTCACGCCGTCCCGGAGGGAGGTCGACCATGAGCTCGGGACGCGGGAGTGAGCGGCGCGCCTACGAGCGGCGCGCCTACGAGGAGATGCCGCTTCCCGAGCTCGAGGAGCGCGAGCGGCGGGCGCGGGAGGCGTTTCGCGACGCGCTCGGCGATTTGCAAGACCGCATCACCGATGAGGGCGAGCGCGTTAGCGGCGCGGCGAAGCGGGCGCAGAGCATCGCGCAAAGCGCCGACGCCTTCGTGCGCCGTCACCGCCTCGCCCTCATTGCCGCATCGGTGGGGGTGGGGGCTCTCGCGGGCTACCGGCGAAAACGCGTGGTCGCCGAGCGGGCCCCCGGCGAGCGGAACGAGGAGTACGTGCTCGTTCGCCGTGAACGCAAGCGCGCCTCTCCGGTGCGCGCCGGGCTGGCCAAGCTCGCCGCGCTCGCCGCCACCGAAGCCATGCATGCGGCGGGGCAGCTCATGAGTGAGGCGGTCCGCGGTGACGCGGCGGCGGCGCCAGGGGACGCCGAGTCGGCGATCGAGCCGGATCCCGCGGCCAATGGGGGCGCTCGCCAAGCGGGGCGAGCGAGCGCCGCCGGCGGCCGCTAGTGTGAACCGCGCGCCGGAGCCGGAGACGTCGGCCGGTGCGGGCGACCGCCGCGACGGCAGTGAGCGCGCTTTGCCGGTTACGCAAAAACCGGCCGCGCGCGCTCGCGCCCAGTTGCCTTGTTCGGCTGCCTCGCCGGTACTCGTCACTCCACTGCCGTGTTACAAGCTCTGGGTGCGCAGTATGACGGGATACGGCCGGGGTCGCGCCGAGCTGGGTGGCGTGCACGCCGAGGTCGAGCTCCAGTCGGTCAACCACCGATTTCTCGACTTGAAGGTGCGGCCGGGCGGCCTCGAGCCCGCCGTCCAGGAGCGCGTGGCGACCGCGGTGCGAAACCGCGTCGCGCGCGGATCCGTCACCGTTAACGTCCGGATGAGGCGGGGGCCCGATGCGGAGGGGATTCGCGTGGATGTCGAGGCGGGCAAGCGCGTTTACGCCGAGCTGGATCGCCTCGCGCGCGCCCTCGGGACGCAGCCGGCTTCCCTCGAGCTCGTATGCGCCCAGCCGGGAGTCGTGTGTCCTGCCGAATCGGAAAAGGACGACGAGTCCCTCGCGGCGTGCGCGGAGCAGGCCGCCCAGGCGGCCGGAGACGCGCTCGTGGCGATGCGCGAGGCGGAGGGCGCGGCGCTAGAGCGCGACGTCACCGCGCGCGCGGAGCGGATGTCGGCGCTCGTTTTGCGCCTCGAGGAGAGCGCACAGGCGGCGCCGGCGGGGGCGGCGCGCCGCTTGGACCAGCGGATCGGGCGGCTCCTTCAGGCGAGCACCGCGGAGATAGACGATGCTCGCCTCGCCCAGGAAGTGGCGCTCGTCGCCGACCGCATCGACGTCACCGAGGAGCTCGTCCGCGCGCGCACGCACCTCGAGCACCTCCGAGACGCGATGGCGTCCGCGGGTGAGCCCGTGGGCCGCCGGCTGGATTTTCTCGCGCAGGAGCTCGGGCGCGAGATCAACACGGTGGCGTCGAAGTCTCAGTCCACGGCGATCTCCACGGCCGTCGTCGAGTTCAAGGCAGAGCTCGAAAAGCTCCGCGAGCAGGTTCAAAACGTCGAGTGACGCGGGGTCGAGCGGTCCTCTGCTCAGCCCCAGATCACGCCCAGCAGTCTCCTTCATGATGAAGCCAGAAACACGCCCGCCCGCCGTCACAACGCCGTCCGCGCCACCGCGAAAGGCGGCGTTTCGGAGCGCGCGGGTTCGAGCCGGTTAACCGAGATGGAACGACCGCGCGGTATCCTCGTCATCATCTCCTCGCCCTCGGGGGCGGGCAAGACCACGCTCGCCCGCCGGCTCCTCGGCGAATTCCCCGAGCTCGAGTTCTCGGTCTCGTACACCACGCGGCCCAAGCGAACCGGCGAACGCGAGGGCCACGACTATCACTTCATCTCCGCCGAGGAGTTCCAGCGTATGGCGGGGGCGGGCGAGTTCGCCGAGTGGGCCGAGGTTCATGGCAACCACTACGGCACCTCGCGGGCCGCGGTCGAGCGCGCGCTGTCCGCGGGTCGCGACGTCGTGTTCGACGTGGACGGCCAGGGCGGGTGCGCGCTCGCTGCCAAGTGGCCGGGCGACTCGCTGCGCGTGTTCGTGCTGCCGCCGAGCTTGAGCTCGCTCGAAGAGCGGCTGCGCAGGCGCGCGACGGACACGGACGAGGTCATCCGCAGGCGGCTCAAGAAGGCGATCGAGGAGCTCGCCTATCACCGGCGCTACGAGCACCGGATCGTCAACGACGATCTCGATCGCGCCTATCAGACTCTGCGTGAGCTTTACGTGACGGCGAAGCGCACCCTACCGGGCGACGCGTCGGAGCTCGAGGCGCTGCGTGACGGCGACCGAAATCGCGGCGATTGGGAGCACGCCGAACGCCTCATCGCCGAGGGAGGCCGGCGCGCCGGCGGGGAGGGCGCCCCCGCCGCAGGGCGTTGACAACGTCGGAAGGTGCCCCTACGTGAGTACATTGGAAGGGCTGCGCCCCGAACCATGCCGAGCTTGGATCAGATCCTCGAAAACATTCACTCGTACCATCCCGGCGCCGACCTGGCCCTCGTGCGGCGCGCGTACGAGTTCGCCGTAAAAGCTCACGAGGGCCAGATGCGCCGCTCGGGTGATCCCTACGTGACGCATCCGGTCTCGGTGGCCAGCGTGATCACCGAGCTGCGGCTGGATGTGCCGAGCGTCTGCGCGGGACTCCTTCACGACGCCGTGGAGGACACCAGCACCACCGTGGAGGAGCTCACGGAGGTTTTCGGCCCCGAGATCGCCTTCCTCGTGGACGGCGTGACGAAGCTCGGCAAGCTCCCGTACGCGACGCGGGAGGAGCGCCAAGCGGAGAACTTCCGCAAGATGCTGCTCGCCATGGCGCGCGACATCCGCGTCATCCTCGTCAAGTTTTGCGACCGCCTGGACAACATGCGGACGCTCGACCACCTGCCGGTGGAGAAGCAGGAGCGGATCGCGACGGAGACGCTGCAGATCTACTCGCCGCTCGCCCACCGACTCGGCATTCAGTGGATGAAAATCGAGCTGGAGGATCTGTGCTTCAAGTACCTCCAGCCGGGCGAGTACGAGCAGATCAAGCAGGCGGTGGCGCGCACGCGTCGCGATCGCGAGCGCTATATCGCCGAGACCGAGCGGCGCATTCAGGGGGAGATGGCGCAGGCCGGGGTGGCGTGCGAGGTGAGCGGCCGCGCCAAGCACCTTTACTCGATCCACCAGAAGATGCGCCGAACGGGCATGCCCTTCGAGGACATTCACGACGCCATCGGGTTCCGGGTGATCACGAAGAGCACGCGCGCCTGTTACGAGGCGCTCGGCGTGGCGCACTCGGTATGGCAGCCGATCCCGGGGCGATTCAAAGACTACATCGCGCTGCCCAAGCCGAACATGTATCAGTCGCTCCACACGGCGGTCATCGGGCCGCGCGGGGAGCGGATCGAGATCCAGATCCGCACCGAGGACATGCACCTCGTGGCGGAGCAGGGCATCGCCGCGCACTGGAAGTACAAAGACGGCGAGTCTCACGGCGTGCGCCGCGACGACAAGAAGTTCGCGTGGCTGCGCCAGATGATGGAGTCGCAAAAGGACCTCGACGACCCCACCGAGTTCATCGAGTCGGTGAAGATGGATCTGTTCGGCGACGAGGTCTACGTGTTCACGCCCCAGGGCGACGTGAAGGCGCTGCCCAAGGGCGCGTGCCCCATCGACTACGCCTACTCGATTCACAGCGAGGTGGGCGATCAGTGCTCGGGGGCGCGGGTAAACGGGGTGATCGTGCCGCTCCGCTACCAGCTCCGTAACGGCGACACCGTGGAGATCATCACCTCGCCCACGCAAAAGCCGAACAAGGACTGGCTCAAGCTCGTCAAGACCTCGCGGGCGCGCACGAAGATCCGACACCGGCTGCGGCGCGAGCAGCGGGAGCGCGCGCAGGCGATGGGGAAAGATCTGCTCGAAAAGACGCTGCGCAAGTACGGGGCGTCTTACGCCAAGACGGCCAAGCACGGAGACCTCGAGCGGGTGGCCAAAGAGCTCAAGTGCCACAGCGCCGAGGACCTTTTGTGCAACGTGGGCTATGGAAAGGTCACCACGCGACAGGTGGCCGAGAAGGTCGTGCCCGAGGACAAGCGCGGCGGGGGCGGCAAGAAGGGCGACGGGATCGTCGAGGAGGGCGTGGGCCCGCTTCAGCAGGCGCTGCGCAAGGTGACCCGTCGAACGGGGACGACGGGGATCAAGGTGCAGGGCGAGGACGGGGTGCTCGTGCGTTTCGCGCGGTGCTGTAGTCCGCTGCCCGGCGACGGCATCGTGGGTTTCATCACCCGCGGGCGTGGCGTCACCGTGCACACGCGCGGGTGCCCCAAAGCGCTCGACCTCGATCCAGAGCGCCGCATCGACGTGGAGTGGGACGGCAAAGCGAGCGGTTCGCACCCGGTCGCGATTCAGGTTCTATGCGCGGACAAACCGGGCCTGCTCGCCCACATCTCGCAGTCGTTTTCCGACTCCGGCGTCAACATCACCCAGGCGCACTGCCGGGCGACCGAGGACGGTCGCGCGGTCAACACGTTCCACGCCCGGGTGTACAACCTGGATCAGCTCAAGTCCGTGATCCGGTCCGTGTCCCGTATCAAGGGCGTGTACGCGGTGGACCGGGTCGCCGCCGACGCTTGACAGGCGCGCGCGGAGTGGCTAGCTTGCACGCCTTCGTTTTCTGCTCAGGAGAGACGACGTGGCTTCGCTGACCAAACAGACCAAGATCAAGCGCCGGCGCAGGCATCGCAACGCGGGCAGGCAGCGCAAGAATCGGCAGGCGAAGCGCTCGACGCCCAGCTACGCCGATCTGTTCGCGGATCTAGGCGAGCCCGGCAAGCCGGCCCCTGCGCCGAAGTGAGCTCTGGACGCCTACGTCGGGAGGCCATTTCCTCCGCCCGTACTGGGTGAGAGCGGACTAAACTGCCTCGTTCGGCCGGTGGGCGTTCAGGTTCCCTCGATTGTCGTCCTTCCACGATGACGCATGACTCGTGCGTCATCGTTCAGGTCGGTCGGGCGCCGGCCGGGGCGGCGCGGATCACGCGCGGCGCGCGCGGGATGGGCCGCCCCTGCTGGTGGTTTGCGGCGCGCCCCCGTTGATCGCCGAAACGGATATTCGTACGCTTTTCGGGCTCGCGGATTATCGGGTCGGGGTAACCAGGGGCGGAGCATAGGGCCCGAGTGAGCTCAGCCGGCCAGGCGGATGCGATGAAGCGTTGCCCGAAGTGCGGAGCCGAGTATCCGGCGGAGGCCAAGTTTTGCACTGCCGACGCAGCGCCCCTGGCCGAGGTAGACCGAGGCGAGCGGGCGCGAGTCGTCGGCGGTCGATTCGAGCTCGGCGAGCGGATCGGGGGCGGGCATACGGGCCCGGTGTACGCCGCCCGTGACCGCGACGGCGACGGTGCCTATGCGGTCAAGCTCATCGCCGAGGATGTGCTGCCGACCGAGCTCACGCGGCAGCGCGCCGAGCGCGAGCTCGCCCAGTTAACCCGTCTCGAGGACCCGGCGGCCGCGCGGGTGGAGGCCTACGGTCGCGAACAGGACTCGCTTTTCGTCGCCTCCGCGATGATCGAAGGCCGGCCCCTCGGTGAGGTGGTCCGCGACGACGGCCCGCTGTCCGAGGAGCGCGCGATAGCGGTGGCGACCAGCGTGTCGCGAGCGCTCATGACGGCGGCGAAGCTCGGCGTGATCCACCGCGACCTCGCCGCGAAAAACGTCCTCATCACGCCCGCCGGTGAGCCTGTGCTCATCAACTTCGCGGTGCCGCTTCCGGGGGCCGTCCACCCCGGAGATCCCGCGTTCGCGTCCCCGGAGCAGATCGAGGGCAGGCCGCTCGACCAGCGTTCGAACGTCTACGCCTTGGGCGCGCTCATCTATTTCGCGGTCACCTCGAAGCCTCCCTACCGCGGCAACGACGCGGAGATGCGCGAGGGGCATCTGGCGCCGGAGCCTCCTCCGCCGCCGCCCGGGGCTTCCGAGGGGCTCGCCGGCGTCGTAACCAAGGCGCTGTCTCAGAACCCGAGCCGGCGGTTCCTAACGCTCCGGCAGCTCGGCGATGCGCTCGCCGCGCTCGCGCCAAGCGGTGAGCAGGACGCCCCCGGCGCCGGGTCCACGATGAAGATGGGGCAGATCGCCGACGACGAAGGCGCGGCGGGGAAGCGCAGCAAGAAAAAGAAGCGTCGGACCAAACCGAAGGGCGCCCAGCCGGGTTCTTCGAAGACGCTCGTCGGCGTGCCCGTGCTCGCGAATCAGGCGGCGGATAGTCGCGGCGCGCCGTCGGGCGAGCCGTCGCCGCACCCAGCTGACGACCAGCCAGGCGCCGAGCCAGACGCCGAGCCGCCCGGAGCCGACACGTCGGCGGGTGAGCGCACCGCGGACGAAGTCGCCGGCGGCGAGATCGCGCAGGGCGAGATCGGGAGCGGCGGCGCGGCGGCAGCACCACCGGAGTCCACGGCGCCGAGCTCGCAGGCTGAACGTGGCTCGCCCGCGGAGGCGGGAGGCTCGGCGGCGGCAGGCAGCGCCGCGGCCGAACCGGCCGGCCCGGACGCCGCGGGGAGTGGCGGCCAAGACGGTGCCGGGGACCGCTCGGAGCCGGCTGCTGAAGCCCCGGACGACGCCGCTTGGGCCGCGGGCGAGCGAGATTCCCCGGGCGCGAGCTCGCCTGCGGGCGGCAAGCGAAAGCGGCGGAGCCAAGCGGCCCGCAGCGAGCGCGCGAGTCGGCGCGCGTTTCGCGAGACCCTTTGGTTCAAGCGGGGCGAGCTCGAGGACAGCGCGGAGGAGGGCGAGGCGGGGGCGCAGGCAACGGCTGAGCCGCTAGATGACGCGCGGTACGCGGACGACGGATCCCTGTCTCAGGGGGACCAGCAGCGCTACAGCCTCCGCACCGGCGGAAGCCACAGCATGGCCAGTTTCGAGGCCGACGACCGCGACGTGTCCGAAGCCGAGCTCATGGCCGAGCTAAAGAGCAATCAGGGGCGACTCGTGGCCGGCGTCGCCGCGGCGATCGCGGTGTTCGTGGTGGTGTTTATCGCCGCGTTCTTCTTATAGGCGGTCGTTGCCGCCAAACAGTGCGACGCCGGCGCGGCCGGGCAGGGCGCCCCGGGCCAGCTTTCCGGCGATGGCCGGAATTTCGTCCAGCTCGGCGACGGCGGCGGCGGCGGCCAGATCGATGTCGCCGCGCGCGGCCATGGCGGCGAGCTCGGGGATGAGGTCTGGGTGGGGCCCCGGGACGCCGAGCAAGGTGATCCCCTCGGAGGCGGCCGTGCCGAGCGCGCCCGGCGGCTCCGCCGAGGGCGCCGAGCGAGAGCGGTCGCCCGCGAGCACCGCCGTCCCGCCGGGGCGGGCGAGCGCCAGGGCGAGGCCGCGGAGCTCGGCCGTGCCGCTGGTCTCGACGATGACGCCCGCCGCGTCCGCGCCTACCTCTTCGGGGGCGCGCTCGCGCAGCGCCTCGAGAATCGCGTCGGGGTCGGGCTCGGGGTCGGCGCGCACCACCTGGGCGCCGGCCGCGCCTGCGATCTCGGCCCAGTCGCCGTCGGTGGCGACGGCCGCGGGCAGCACGCCCTTGGCGGCCAGAATTTCGACCGCAAAGCGGGCCACGGCGCCCCGCCCGAGGACCACCGCGCGCTCGCCAGGCGCGATCCCCGCGCGGGCGTAGAGCGAATACGCGAGCGCCGCTTCTCGCCCGAGAAGGGCGGCAGGCGCGCCGCCAACCTCGATGGGAGGCTCGAGCACGCAAAGCCACCGGGCGCGGGCGACGACGTGGGAGGCGAGGGCCTCGGACTCGCCGGCGCCCACGGCGCCCCGGCTCGGGCACACGGCCGGGTTCCCGCGGCGGCAGCGAGCACATTCGCCGCACGGGATGACGGGCGACAGCGCCACGCGAGCGCCGGTTAGATGCTCGGCGCCGGAGCCGGCGCGCACCACGGTGCCGACGCCGGCGATGCCCGCCACGGCTCCTCTGTGCCCGGTGGCGCGCGCGAGCTCGGGCTCTGCCACCGCCGCCGCCTCGAGGGCGACGAGGACCTGCTCGCGCGCGAGCTCCTCTGGTGCCGGCAGCTCGCTGCGCACGAGACGCCAGGTGCCGCCGCCCCGCTCGAGGTGCGAAAGCTCGATCACGGCTCGTTCCTCGGCTCAGGCGTCACGAGTCGATCCGGCGAGCCATATCGCGGGCCTCGCCACGGGCGAACAAGCAGCGTCGTGATCATACGTGACGGATAGAGAGCAGCGAGGCGCGTGAGGTGGGGGGCGAATCGGCTCAGCACGCGTTTGACCACGCACTAATCGCCGCGGTCGCCACGCGGGTCGTCCTCGGACTCGAGCACGTCCCCTAAGTCGACGTCCAGCTCGTCGCCGGCGTCGGGGCTTGGCGGCGGCGCGGCGTCGCCGCCGACGGGCGGCCCCTGGATCGAAGTCGGCGCATCCACGAACTTCGCGTCGGCTGGGCCGTGTTGTTCAGGGGCGGGCTGCTCCTCGCCGACGATGGCGCCCTCATCGACGTCGATTTCACCTGGCGCCTCGGCGATCCCCTCGGCAAAGCCAGGCGCCCCTGGCGGCTCCCAGGGAGTCGCCGCGTCCGGTGACATCGCTTCGTCCGGCATCGCCTGTCCGCCGTGCGGTTCGAAAGGCGTGCCCGACGGATCCGGCGGAGGGGCGACGCCGATGCCGGTTTGCTCGTGGCCCATGTCGAACGGGTTTTCGGCTTGGTGGTCGGTGGCCGGCTCGCTTTGCGGCGGCTGGATTCCCGTCTCGAGGCCGTCGAACTCGTCGCTGGTGTCGAGCGCGGCCGCTTCGAGCTCGCTATGCGGGACATCTCCGGTGGGATCCCACTCGGCGAGCGCCGCGTCCAAGGTGTCCGCCCCGGGCATGTCGGCCTGGTGCCCCGGGAATTCCGGGGCGAACACATCGCCGGATGCGGCGGCCGCCGCTTCGATCTCGCTTTGCGGCACGTCTCCGGTCGGATCGCCGTCGGCGAGCGCGGCCGGCAAATCGCCGTCGGCGGGCGGATCCTCGGGCTCGGGCGCGTGGTGAGCGGGCGGGGCTTTTTCGTCCCAGCCCTCGGGAAACGCCTGGTCCGCGTCGTGGTCCACGCCCGGGAACGGCGACGCTTCGGCTTGCCCGGGCGCGCCCGCGGCGAGTTCGCCTGCGTCCCAGCCCGGCGCAGAACCGATGAAGGTCTGCTCGCTATCGTCGGTGACGAGCCGCGCGTGGTGATCGTGATCGACTGCTGCACCCATGTCGTCCGCGCTGGCGAACGCCGGGTCGGCGACCGCGTCGCCGAGCCCGTGTGCCGGGGCGTCTGTGGGCGCGCCGCCGCCGACGATAGGCATGCTCAGATCCGTCGCGGCGTCCAAAGACGCCGGGTCGGCCTGCGTTTGGAAGAGATCGCCATGCCGGGTCTCGAGGCCCTGGCGCTGTCGCCAACTCGCGAGGGCGGTGACCAGATCGTCGTACGGGATCATGGGGCCAGATTATCACGGGCCGCCCCGCGTCTGCAGCGGACGCGGGCGTCACGGGAGCCGCGGGGGCAAGCGCCTGGCCGGGACGACCCGCGCGTGGTTCGGCCGGCGGGGAGGCGCTCGGCGTCGCCCGCGCGCGCGG
>SLNH01000472.1 GCA_007133195.1 Nannocystineae bacterium
CGCCGGGCTGTTATCCCTCATGTTTTTGTGGCTCTCCTACCGGATCACGGTCATCCGGAGGAGCGGCGGCACGAGCCTCGGGTACGGCGACGACGATCGGCTGCTCCGCGCGGTCCGCGTGCACGGAAACTTCGCCGAGTACGTGCCCTTCGCCCTGGTCTTGCTCGCCCTCGCGGAGCTGTCGGGCGCGCACTGGGCCGGCGTGCACGCCCTCGGCCTCAGCCTCCTCGCGGGGCGGCTCCTGCACGCCTACGGGCTCTCGGTCAAAGCCGGCGTCTCGTTCGGCCGTTTCTGGGGCACCGCCCTCACCTTCGCCGTCCTGCTCTTCGGTGGGCTGTATGTGGCCGGACTGGGCGTGATGCGCCTCGTGAGCGGCTGAGCACCAGGTCTGGCGCACGTGGCTCGTCTGGGTGGGAAGGCGATTTTGATGTCGTCGGCGCGGAGCCGCCCGTGTCGCTCTTCGAGTGTCATTGGCCCTGGGGGGGCTAGCGATTTCGCACCGGAGCTGACCAAGCGGTGGTTCGCAGTCCGAGCCAGCGAACGTCAGATACGCAGCCAGCAGGCCATGAGATCTGGCAGCTCGTTGCGGTTTTGCTTCGTCGCTTCCACCCGCGCCTCGCGGGCGTGGGTGCCGAGCAAGAGCCACTGCCCGTCGCGAAGTCGGCCGTCAAGAAGTTGATAGACCTCGAGCGTGCACTGCTGCGGATCGACGAGCCATGCGTGCGCCACCCGCTCGCGCGCATAGGCGGGCAGCTTGCGCGCCCGATCGAGCTAGCCGGTTGAAAGCGACACGGTCTCGGATCCTTCGCCGCCGCCGAGTCGAGGTAGATGCGCCCGCCGCGCGTTGCGCGTCGGGTGCTCTGTCATTTCCCGGTCTGAAACGACGCCAGCGCCAGGAGCCGGGCCTGACGCCGCCGCGCTCAGGGGTCGGCCTGCCACCACAAGATGGGGCGCTCGCCCACGGGCCCGGGCAGGCCGGATTCCATCACCCAAAGGGGCGGGGAACCGAAAGCCCAGCCCTCGAAGCTCGCGGGGATGGAAAACGCCTCAGTGTCCAGGCTCTCGCCGCCGGCGCTGTCTGCGGGCTGCTCATCCCCCGCGCCCTCGTCCAGCCACCAATAACTGGCCACGACGGTTTCGTCGTCGTCGTTTTTGCCCACGAGCCCGCCGACGTCGTCGTCCCCCTCCCTCACCTCACCCGCGGCGTAACACCGCGCGATCGTCGCGTCATCGTCGCCGACGTGGCCGACGAGGCCCCCGACACGATCCGCGTCTCCGCCCTCGACCCGGCCGCTGGCGTAGGAGTCAGCAATCTCGCCGCTCCTCCTGACATAGCCGACCAGCCCGCCGATCTCCTCGCCGCCGTCATCCGCCCTGACCTCTCCCCCGGCGCTCGATTCGCGCACGCGGGTATCGCTGTTTCGCATCCGGCCGACGAGGCCCCCCGCGGCCTTACCCCCGGCAAGGAGGACGACCTCCCCCGTCGCCTGTGACCGCTCGATCCCGGCCTCGTCGCGCAGCTCGCCGACGAGCCCGCCGACGCGATCTTCACCCTCTACCTCCGCACCGGCCCGCGCCTCCGCGATCGCGCAATCGTCCTGAGCCCTGCCGATCAGACCTCCAACTCGTTTTTCCCCGTGGACCGAGCCCGACGCGGTCGAAGCGAACACGGCGCCACCCGCGCACCGACCCGCGATCCCGCCCGCGTTGTCGTCCTCGGCCCGAACCTCCACATCCGCCTCGGACGATCGGATCTCCCCTGAGCTCACGCCGACCAGACCGCCGATATCCTCCTCGCCCTCGACGCGTCCGGAGACGACGGCGTTTTCGATCACGCCGCCGTGAACGCCGGCCAGGAGCCCGACCGCCTCGTCGTCTCCCTCGGCTTCGGCGGCCTCGAGGACGACGTTTCGCACCTCGCCGTCGTCGTCGATCTCGCCGAAGAAGCCGCTCTCGTCCGAGGAGACATCGATCGCGACGTTCGCGATCGGGTAGTGATTGCCGTCGAAGCGGCCCTCGAACGCGTCGCCGTCGCCGATCGGCTCCCACTCGTCGCGGCCGCCGAGATCGAGATCGGCGGTGACGAGGAAGGCGGCGTCGGCGTTCACGTGATCGTCGTCGTCGCTGCCCGAGAGGAGCTCGAGCTGGTCCTCGTTGCAGATGGTGAAGGGATCGCTGGGCGAGCCATCGCCCCCGCCGAAAGTGCCCGTCTCCCCGTCATCGCACTCGGCCACGCAGTGGCCGTCTTCACAAAGGCCCGCCGTCCCGGCCGCGCACTCGTTGCCGCAAGCCCCGCAGTGCTCGGGATCGCTGGCGCGATCGACGGGCTCGCCGAAGCAGGTCGCCGGGTCATCCGCGTCGTTCACGCAGACCCCGCCCTCACAAACTTCGAGTTCGCCGCACTGGCCCTCATCCACGCACTCGACGCAAATCCCCGGGCCCTCGTCGCAGACGCCCTCCTCGCACTCGTCGTCGACCTCGCACTCGCCCGCGCCGGCGTCCACCGGCGGGGCTCCGCCGTCCGGGAGAACACTGCCCCCACTATCGCCAGGGCCCGCGCCGGCGGTCTCAAAGGTACATGCGGCGGTGGCGGCGAGCGCGAGGGCGAGGGGGAGGACCAACGTCGCGCGAGGCCGCATGATGTTCATTTAAGCGGATCGCAAGGCACGAGCAAAGCGCAATCGCGCCTCGACGACTAAGCAATAGCGGAACACGCTCCGAACGTGGCGAGGCGCGACGCAAAAGCGCCTGCAGCGGGCGATCCGCCGGGGCGGTGGCGGGCGCTCGCGATCCTCGCCGGCGCGATGGTCTTGGCGATGACCACGTGGTTTTCGGCCGCGGCGGTGTTGCCGCAGCTCGTGGCGACGTGGGCGCTTTCCCCGGCGGAAGCGGCGTGGCTCACGATCGCCGTTCAGCTCGGCTTCGTGATGGGCGCGCTGGCGTCGGCAGGAAGCGGACTCGCAGACGCCGTCGCGCCGAGGCGGCTTATGCTAATTGGCGCCGCGGGCGCGGCGGCGGCGAATGCCCTGCTTTTGGTTGTGCCGGGGGCGGTCGCGGCGATCACGGCGCGCGGGCTCACGGGCTTTTTCCTCGCCGCCGTTTATCCGCCCGCGCTCAAAGCGATCGCGACTTGGTTTCGGCGGGGTCGCGGCGTGGCGCTCGGCGTCATGGTCGGCGGGATCTCTCTCGGCTCGGCAACGCCGCACCTCATCGGCGCGATCGGAGGCGCTGCCTGGACCTGGGTCGTGCTCGTAACGTCGCTGCTCACGCTGGTGGGCGGCCTTCTGGCGGAGTTCGGCACCGGGGATGGTCCCTTCCCCTTCCCGAAGTCACGTTTTGATCCGCGCCAGGTCGGCCGCGCCTTGCGAAACCGAGGGGTGAGGCTGGCGAGCGCGGGGTATTTCGGACACATGTGGGAGCTCTACGCCATGTGGGCCTGGTTTTTGGCCTTCTTCTCCGACGCGATGGCCAGTCGGGACGTCGCCGACGCGAGTCGACTCGCGTCGCTTGCGACCTTCGCGGTCATCGGTATCGGGCTAGCCGGATGCTGGGTCGGCGGGATCCTGGGGGACCGGTGGGGGCGCACGAAAACCACCGCCCTGGCGCTGGCGCTCTCGGGCGCCTGCGCCATCGCGATCGGGCCGCTTTCCGGCGCCCCCATCGCCGTGGTCTTGACGGTGGGCTTGCTTTGGGGGTTTTGGGTCGCGGCCGATTCAGCTCAGTTTTCGACCATGGTCACCGAACTCGCCGACGCCGCCTATGTGGGCACTGCGCTCACGCTCCAGCTTGCGCTCGGATTTACGCTCACCGTGGCGACGATCTGGCTCGTTCCGATCGCCGAAGCCGCGGTGAGCTGGCGGTGGACGTTCGCAATCCTCGCTGCGGGGCCAATACTCGGCATTGCCGCGATGGCTCGGCTCGCGCGGCTGCCCGAAGCGGGCCGGATTGCTGGCGGCCGCGGGTAACTCACCACGCGCTAGGCGCTGCCGCTCGTCATCGCCTAGGCCCTTCATCCTCATGGTTGGGGCCCGCTGCGAAGCAGCACCTCTCGGATAAGCAGCGATGATCTGGGTGCTCGGCGCGGCCCGGATCGCATCAGCGCGAGGTGCCGCGGCCGGTCATCGCGAGGGCGAGCTCGCGAAGGATGATCCGGTGACAACGCGCCTCATCGGTGCAGGCTGAGGAGCAGAGCAGCGTGATCGTCTCGGGGCGTTCGAGGCGGCCGGCGAGGGCGCGCAGGTAAAAGCGGCCGGGATCGACGGCCATCTCGGCGCAAAAGCGCCGCCGGTACTCGGCGAAGTCGATCGCCGGGCCGCGCTTGCCGTAGGCGGCGGCGTGAAGCGCGGGAGAGGGGCCGAGCTCTTTCCACCACGCGTCCCAGGTTTCGCGCGCGCGGGCGACGCCGCGGGGGCGATAGCGGCATACGAGGATCC
>SLNH01000270.1 GCA_007133195.1 Nannocystineae bacterium
GTGCTCGTGGTCTCGCACGACCGGCACTTTTTGAACAAGGTCTGCACCCACATCGCGGATATCGACTTCAAGAAGGTGAGCATCTACACCGGCAACTACGACTTTTGGCAGCAGATGAGCGAGCTCGCCCTGCGCCAGCGCCGCGATCAGACCAAGAAGGCCGAGGAGAAGGCCGATGAGCTCAAGCAGTTCATCTCGCGGTTCAGCGCCAACGCGTCGAAGTCGCGACAGGCCACGGCGCGCAAGAAGCTCCTCGATAAGCTCGACGTGGAAAAGATCCCGCCGAGCACGCGGAAGTATCCGCACATCGTGTTCGAGCCGGAGAAGGTGGCCAGCGATGAGGTTCTGTCGGTCAAGGGCCTCTGCAAGGAGGTAGGCGGCGTCCCCTTATTCAAGGACGCTTCGTTCCGGATCGGCCGCGGCGAGAAGGTGGTGCTTACCGCCGACGACTCTCTGGTGACCACGGCGCTGCTCGATATCCTGGCCGGCGGCCAGCCGGCAGACTCCGGCGCCTTCTCCTGGAGCCAAAAGGTCCAGGTCGGCTACTTCCCCAAGGAGTACGCCCACCTGTTCGACACCGATCTCGATCTGGTCGACTGGCTGCGCCAGTTTTGTGAAAACCAGGAGGAAGGCTTCGTGCGCACGTTCCTCGGCCGCATGCTATTCAGCGGCGACGAGTCGAAAAAGCCGGTGAACGTGCTGTCGGGCGGCGAGCGAGTCCGCTGCATGCTGTCGAAACTGATGCTCGAGAACCCGCAGGTCATGCTGCTCGATGGGCCGACCAACCACCTCGATCTCGAGTCGATCACGGCGCTGAACAACGCGCTGAAGAACTACAGCGGCACGCTCTTGTTCGCCTCCCACGACGTCGAGTTCATCGAAAGCCTCGCCGATCGGGTCATCGAGATCCGCGACGGCAAGCTCGTCGATCGGCCGATCAACTACGCCGAGTACCTGGAGGAGCGCGCGGCGCTCAAGGGCATCACCAACGTCGCCTAATCGTGCCGCCGTACGAGGCTCGTCCTCGTCGAGCGGGTCGTCCGTGTGGCGGCGTTGTATGGCGTGCAACCCAAACTTTTGAGGCGGGCCCGGAACACACGACCCGTACGGCTTCGGCAGGGTCCACTGGGTCGGTTTCGAGAGCGCCAGGCGACAGGGCGGCCGCGCGCCTCGGCACGAGAGTTACGGTGGTGCGAGCTTGGGCCTCTCCAGCGGACTCGAGGTCGCCGGGTTTCCGGCCCTCGACGTCGTGGTTGCGGCGACGGGCGGAAGCGAGCTTGGTGAAAGCCACCTCGTCGAGATAGTTTGGTCAGGTAATCGGGTCGGACTTTCGATCTGATCCGCCGGCTTGCCGAGGCCTGCGAGATAGCCGGCATGTCCTCTCGGACCTATCAGCGGTGAGGAGTCGGGCCCGGTGAGGACATGCGCTGCGGGCCGCGCACCGAGCCGGCAAACAAGCTGACCGAGGCGGAGCGGCGGCGTGCGCTTGAGGTCGTCAACGCGCCCGAGTTTCTGGACAAGTCGCCGAACCAGATCGTGCCGATTCTGGCAGAGTAGGGACGTTACATCGGCTCGGAATCCACGCTTTACCGGCTCCTTGCCGCCGAAGGTCAAAATTCCCACCGGGGACCGACGAAGCCACCCGTGCGGCAGCCGCCGACGACGCGAGAGGCTACCGGTCCGAACCAGGTGTGGAGCTGGGATATTACCTACCTCAAGGCCCCGTCGCCGGCACCTTCTTCTATCTCTACCTCGTCACGGATGTATGGAGCCGGAAAATCGTCGGCCTCGAGTTTTAGACGACAACTACCTTGACACTCACCGCGTAGCCCGCGACGCTTTACTCCTTCGACGCAATTCACGTCCACTGCGGGCAATCATTTGAATCTCTAACGAGGTAATTATGCGAATTATGCTGATCCCTGCCCTCCTCTCGATAGCCGGCTGCGTGGCTCATACGCAGCCTAACGGCGCGCGGGCCGAGGAGCGCCCGGGCTCCGAGCACCGTCACGACGACGGCTACGGCGGCGCTCACTCGAGCGACTTTTTTCAGCCCGACTCCGCGGAGGCCAGCAGCGAGTGGTCATCGTCCTATCGAGTCGCCTACACGATCGACGGCTCGGGCATGCCGCCGAATTTCGGCCCCGACGACGCTCACGAGAAATACTCGAGCAACAACCACTGGACGACCGAAGACGACGACATCGAGGGCGCGTGGGCCCGGTATTTCTTTGACGAGCCGCGCACCATCGACACCTTCTTGATGTGGAATCACCGATCCACCCACCCTCCTGCCTACAGCGAGGGCTATGCCGTGACCCTCTTCGACCTCGAGTTTTTCGACGCCGAGGGGCAGCTCGTCGGCCGCCTCACGGATCAAACGGCGGTGGGCGACACGAAGACGGCGCAGGTCTACACCTTCGAGCCCATGCACCAGGTGAGCTCCGTGCTGTTTACGATTCGCGAAAATGACGGCGAGCGCCGCGTGACTGGCCTCGCCGAGGTAGGCTTCGGGCTCTCGCGCTAACGCTCCTGAAGAGCTCCGAACCGCTCGGAATCCGACCATGCTCCCCACTCGTTTGACACGCCCCCCGAAGCACCGTCGCCGCGCTCGGTGAGCACAGCGCCGCCGTCCTGATCGCGCCGCCGGGGGCGGGGAAGACGACGCGCGCGCCGGCGGCGATTCGGGACGCGGGGATCGCGGGCGATCGCGATGTCGTCGTCGCGCAGCCGCGCCGGCTGGCCGCGCGGATGGCGGCCGAGCGGGTGGCCAGAGAGCGCGGCGTCGCGATCGGCGGCGAGGTCGGCTACGAGGTGCGCTTCGCCGATGTGGTGCTGGGCGTTCCCCAGCGTGATCGTCGGAGGTGTGCTGGGCGTTCCCCAGCGTGATCGTCGGCCCGACGAGCGCGTCGTGGGCCTCGCTCGCGCCGCGCGCGATCACCTCGGGGCAGAGGGGTCGGTGCCGATGAGGCCGCTCGGCCCGTGCTGCTCGAAGGAGCCGATCGGCACGACGATGCTCGTATCGCGCTGAAGCCGCTCCTCCACCTCGCGCCAAGTAGCAAGTGCCAGTCGCAATGCCTTTTGCCTCCCGCCGCGCCCTGTCGCGGTCCCCGCGCGCAGGGCAAAACGCGGCGCGCCTCGATTAGAGGAAGAAGTCCGGAAGCGGGTCGACGCCCGGCGTCGTCGCAGCCACCCACTTGGTGGGCTGGTCCCGTGTGTCTGTCGTATCGAGCCGAGAGAGGAGCCCGGCAGCGTCCGGGACGTTCGGACGCGTCGGGCCGGACAGGGCCGGACAGGGGCCGTGATTTTGAGAGCTTGCGCTTGGCACGAGGCATTCACGCACGCGCCGCCTCGTGGTCGCCGCCCTACCGAGCCAAGCGCGCGCGCCGGCCTACGAGCGCCGCCGGCCTCAGGACACAGTCCTTTATCAGGTGCAGCCCGAGAGCCGCGAACGCGCGCTGGGTACAAGGAGCGGCGCTGGCGCACCGCGATCCCACCGTCGCTCGCGTGCTGCCACTTTGCTTCTGGTCGGCTCGTGATCACATCGATTGGGACATGCTGATCAAGCTGTGCGTAAGACCTTGCGAGGGAACGCCGCGCTCGTCGCCGCCCCCGGCGTCATCAAGCTGATAATGGTCCAGTGCCTGCGCGCCGCGTACTTGGCCGCAGCAGGAAGCCTGCTCATCCCCTACGCCGCGCAGCGCGCGTTCAGTCCAACCGAGACCGGCTTGTTATTGGCAGCCACGTCAGTCGGTATGCTTATCGGCGACGTCATCGTCGGGCGAGCGTTCGGGCCTGCCACCCGAGAACGACTCGTCCTGCCATTTCTGCTGGTGATGGGCACGCCCTCGATCGCGCTCATGGTGGAGCTACCGTATCTGGTGGTCGCCGCGGTGTACGCGATCACCGGCGTGGGCTCCGCCTACTTGCTCGGCCTGCAGCGACGCTTCCTAAAGGCGGTCCCCACCGACCTCCAGGGACGGGGGTTCGCACTGCTCAACACCGCCACCATGACCGTCCAGGGGATCGGCCCCCTGGTCTTCGGCGTGTTCGCCGAATTCATCCCGGTCGGATCCGCTTGGCCGATCTCGACCGCGGCGCGCCACCTGGGATCCGTTTGGCCGATCCGGGGTCGATCCGTTTGGCCGATCCGGGGTCGATCCGCTTGGCGATTCCCGGTGCGATCTCATAGCCCGGTCCCTGACAGCGCGCGACGTTTCCCTTCACCCAGTCGTCGTCGTCGAGCGCGGCCGTGCGTTTGGGTCGCTGTATAGGCGCAGGCGCTCGCCGGGCGCGGCGCCGGCATCGAGCTCGGCGCGCACCGCCTCGGCGACGTGCGGGCTGGGCGGATACGGGTTCTCGTTGGTGTTGAGCTTGATGAGCCTGGTGCCGGCGGGCGGCTGCTCACCGGGCA
>SLNH01000481.1 GCA_007133195.1 Nannocystineae bacterium
AAACGCGCTTTTGTTTTCCCAAAACGAAAAGCTCACCGACGGCCAGTGGGAGCGAGTGGGCGCGTGGCTAGACGGCGTCTATGACGAGTTCGTCGATCGCGTCGCGAAGGGCCGGCGGCTTTCGCGCGGTGAGGTCGAACCCGTCGCCCGCGGCCGGGTTTGGACCGGCGCCGACGCCCGCGAGCGCAAGCTCATCGATCGCACAGGCGGCTATCTCGAAAGCCTCGCCGAGGTGCGCGAACTCCTCGGCGTTGCCCCCGATACACCGCTCCGGCTGCGCCCCATGCCGAAAAAGCGCCTTCTCGAGCAGCTCGGCATGGCGCTGCCCCACGCCGAAGACTCAGGCGCGCTCGCAGGCGTGACCCGTCAGCTTTTGCGCAGCCTCGGAATCGAAAACCGCGGCGTCGTGCGCATGCCCGACTGGATCGATCGCCTGCGCTGATTCGCCCCGTATTGGGGCCTGGTGGGACGACCTTTATCGCCGATGGAGCAGCGCATCGCAGAGCTGCGCGGCAGGTATGCCGATGATGACGAGGCGCGCGGTGTTCTCGATGAGCTCGCGCAGGAGCCCGAGATGCACCGCGCTATTCGAGCGATTACGCACAGGAGTTTTTCGTAGTGCGCCCCCCAGTCTGTGCGTTCGCTGCGCGACTCGAGCCCGCCACTCCATGGGGATGCCTAGGTGGTTCGCTGGGATGATGACGCACCGAGCGCGGTGTGAGGAGCTCCAGCGCCGCTTTTGCAGTCTTCGCAGGGCGGCCTCGTTCTGGGCCGCGGTGCCGAGCACGGATGCGTGCAGCTGCGAGGGCTCTGACGATGTGTGGGGCTACCCGGCGGACGGCGCAACCGAGTACCGCCCAACATGCGCCCTCGTCGTGCCCTTCGGCGCAGTGCGATGTGGAGCTTCACGCGGTGAAATCGGAGGGCAGCCGTTTCCCTCGACGTCGAGCGGTGAGCGGGCCGGCACGCGGCGTGGCCGTACTACGCGTGGGCGCGCCTGGCGGGACACGGCGGTCCCCTGTGCGCGCCAGGGGCGCACGATCGGTCGTCGCGCCGTCGTGCGGGGGCTCGGCTCGGACCGCCGCGCCTCGCTGACATGGCGGACTCGCCGCGCCGAACCGGTGCGAGATTCGATGCGGCGGGCGACCGAGGGCCGCGCCGCTCTGTCTGTGCCGTTATCGCCAACGCCCGAGATCGCGGAGTTTGGAGCGGCGCAAAGAACTGGCGCCAGCCAGTTTTCCGGGCGTAGGGTACACGCTTCGAGGAGGTGCACAACGAGACTGCCGCCTCCAAGCTGAACATCCAGCCATAGGACAGAGCCATGAGCAGCGACATCATTTTGGAGCGGCACGCGATCAAGCTCGTTCGCGGAGACGTCGAGGTGGAGGACGAGCTCAAGGTGGAGGGGGACCTCACCTGCGAAGGGCGGGGGAAGGTACGAGGCTTGCTCCAAGCGGGACAGCTGTCCGTTGGGCGCGGCGTGCTAGAAGCTACTACCCGCAACGATCAGAGGCGCGTTGACGTCTCTGCCGATCAGATCCGCCTGGAGGGCCGCCTGCGCGCGGGGCATGCCCGAGCTGACTCCCTCGCGACGGCCTCTATCGAAACGGGTAGCATCATCCTAGGCGGGCCCGCCGCCGGAGAGGAAGGCGAGAGCCGCGAGGAAGAAGAAGCGAGCCCCGACGACTGGTTTCCGTCCGGGTCTGATCTGGAAGTCGAACCGGATGTCTTGCCTCCCGGCCCGCTACCCCGCGTCTCGCGAACCCCAACACCCGCGGGGCGCGGCGGACCGGGCGCGCAGCCTGGCGGGGACGGCGCGCCCGCCAACGTCCTCGTGACGGAGCCCGGGACCGGGGCCGGAGAACGGGATGCGGCCGCCGCCACGTCGCCGCCCGTGCCAGGCCCCGAGGATGTGTTTCAAGACTTGGACGCGATTCGGGCATTGGGTCGGCTCATTTTGCGCGACGGCGAGGGGAAGACCACGATCATGCTCGAGGCATCTACGGGCCGTATCGAGGTAAAAGGGATCGGCAACCTGCGCGCCAAACTCGATGAGATCGAAGCGCGCATCGCCAAACTCGAAAAGCTGGAAGAGCGCGTCACGGAGCTCGAGGATTAGTCGGGTGCGCGTCGTCGCCCTCACGGGCACCAACGGGGAATCCCCCGTCGCTGCCCTCATCGAACCGACGCGATGGCGCTCGCGCGCCCGGACTGCAACCGATGAGGAGGAAAAACGATGAGGATGGTCGTGATCGGGGACTCGGTTCTCTGGGGGCAAGGCCTCCGCCCCCACCAAAAAATCGGCAGGCTCCTTCGGCAGGATCTTCAAGAGGCGGGCTGGCCCGTCGCCTTCGACGAGGAGCGAGACTTTCTCGCCCATAGCGGCGCCATCATCGGCGAGCCGGGGGAGCATGGCGACGAAGCCCACGCCGACCTTGATCCGGAGGTGGCGGGCGAGGTCCCCACCGATCATCCGACGCTTTTCGAGCAGCTCGCGCGGATCGACGATCCCCACGGCGTCGAGGTCCTGGTGATGGACGGAGGGGCCAATGACTTCGGTTTCCTGTCACTGGCATGGCCCTTTCGCTCGCTCGACGGGCTCGCGGAGCGCATCGGCCCGGCGATGGAGCGCGCGCCGAGGCTCATCTCTCGGGCGCGCAGCACCTGTCCCAATGCGATCATTCTCTACTCGGGGTACTACGCCGGCATGAGCGAACATACGCAGACTTCAGAGCTCAACGGCGCCCTCGCGCTCGGCGCGATGTTCACGTCGATCCCGGTCGTAGGGGCGGCTCTGGGCTCATTGCTTATACGCGACCGGATCGTCCGCAATAACTACTTTTGGCACCACCTCCAGCTCGCTTCTCTTCGCGCGGCCGCGGCCAAGGCCCACGCTGACCCCGCGCTCCGCGGTCCCGGTATCGCCTTCGTGCATCCCCGCTTCGGACCGCAAAACGCGGTGAGACCCAACGCCCGTGCGCTCCGCCTCTACGACGCGGTGCCTTTTGTCCGCAGTCTCACCGTACCCTGGAGACGCGACCCAATGTATGGGGATCGCGCCGAAGCATGCCGCGTCCACCATCCGGGAATGGGAGGACCGGCGATGTCGGAGGATGATCTCGAGCTCATCCTCGATGAGCTTGCAGAGGGCCGGCGAGAGCTGACTGCGGATCTTCTCCGCTCGTTGAGTGAGACCGTCACTCACACCTCCTCCCTAAAATGCCGGCTCGCCGCGAGCTTCCACCCGCTCCCGGAGGGCGCTGAGAGCTACGCGAGGGCGTTTTCAGACGCGTTCGAGCGCACGGCGCGGGTGAGCCTCGCCGCGTTCGCGGGGGCCCTCTCCCCGCAACTCGGTAGTGTTCGGTCGTCAATCCGCCGATTCGGACTCGATAGAGAGCGAGTGGGCGACGCGGGCGCGCCCACCGCGTTGAGCCTGCGGGAACTCTCGCATCATCGCCGGATCGACGCGCTCGAGGTTACCCTGGAATCTGGCGGCATTAGGATGACAGAGAGCGGTGACCGAGTCTCTTTCCACGCCGCTCGCTATCGGTTTCGAGGGGGGATCGTACTGGACATCGGCGACCGCAGCTTTGAGCTCGAACGGGACGAGGGGCGGGAATTGCCGTCGAGTGGCAATCTCACTCTCCCAGGAGAGCGGGCCTCTTTTCTCATCGATCCTTCCTTCGGCGTGACGCCCCGAACCATGGACGGGCAGCCCCTCAACCTCGAGGATATCGAAAAGCTTCGACTCGGGGTGCCGGGCTTCGCCACCCTACCAGGCCTCGAGCCTTCGGAGCCCGACGAATACCTCGAGATTCGCAGTATCAAGGTCGTATTGAACGGCCAAATCGTCGTCTACGACACGACGAGCGATCCGGATCCGAACATCGCCATCGACGAGCAGAACCCGACATGGACCGCCGGCGAGATGGGGGCTCCAGCATTTCCTCTGCCAGAGCGGACGTGAATTGCTCAGCGCGCCGCGATGCGCGAAGCCGGTTTCAGGCGCACAAAAGGCCCTGTGTCGCCGCCGGGCTTCCGCCCATGTCAACGAGCGCGGAGGAGAGCTCGCCGTCCTGTGTCGTAAACGCGTTGTCCCTGGGCATCGTCGAAGGGGCGATCGGTCGCGACGATCTCACCGTCTGGACCGAGCGCGAGATAGGTCGGGCTCTGGCCCTCCGTGCTAACCGGCTCGCCGAGGGTGTCGTCCACCATGTCATACGCGAGCAGGCTCGACTCGCCGTCCTCGTCCGCCACCATCTGGAGCGCATCGCCCCGGATGGCGGTGCGACCGACCCGATGGATGACGGCGGCGTGCTCGAGCCGCCTCGCGATCAGGTGCCTCGCGATGCCTCGCGACGATGTCTCGCGACGAGCCTCGCGATCCGAG
>SLNH01000011.1 GCA_007133195.1 Nannocystineae bacterium
TACGTCGAGCAGGGCAAGGCGCGGGAGGCGGTGTTCACCTTCCGGGAGCTCATGCGCCTCGACCACACCAATAAAAAGGTATGCGAGTGGCAGCACAACGTGGTGCGCGCGATGCTGTCCGGCGGCACCCCGCGGCAGCAGGTGGACGAGATCAAGCGGCTCGTCGGCCTGTAC
This sequence comes from Nannocystineae bacterium, assembly GCA_007133195.1. Classification (GTDB taxonomy): domain Bacteria; phylum Myxococcota_A; class Polyangia; order Haliangiales; family Haliangiaceae; genus SLNH01. The sequence goes on from SLNH01000011.1 coordinate 175, forward strand.
AAGCGCTATGAGGGTGAAAACGTGCTCACCGGGCACTACGAGGAGGATTGCCGCCGGAATGCGATGTCCAGCGCGAACCAGCTCGGTCGCGTCTGGCACAACGAGGCGCTCAGCACCCTGAACATGTCGACCCTCGACTACGTAGAAGAGCTCTACGACGTCTACATTCGCGCGTTCCCCAGGGCCGAGGATCGCGCGGAGATCGAGTACTACTACGCGGAGATCATGTGGTCTCGCGCCGAGCACGAGGACGACGAAGAGCAGGCCACCGAACTTTGGGAGGACGCGGCCATCGCGTTTACGCAGGTCGTCGAGAGCGGCGACGTCAGCGACGAGCTGATCCGCGAGTCCGCCTACGCTTCGGTGCTCGGTTGGCAGAACGCGCTCGCCGTGCAGCCCGAGCCCGAGGACATTCCCACCGAGGACGAGGACCCGGAACGCTACGAGGAGATCCCGGAGCCGCAGCCGATCGACGATCGCAACCAGCAGATGCTCCGCGCCTTCGATATCTACATCGATTACGTCGACAATCCCGACGAGAGCGACCTGGCGGACATGAAGTTTTACCAGGCGCGAATCTACTGGGAGCACGACCACCTCGAGGAGGCGAATGAACTGTTCGCAGACATCCTTCGCAACCATCGGGGCCACGAGGTGTCGCGCTTTTCCGCAAACCTGTTGCTCGATTCGCTAAACCGCCTCCAGCGTTACGAAGAGATGCACGATTGGGTCGAGCGCATGTTGAGTTGGGACGCTTGGCTCGCGGACCAAGATGAGCTTTACGCGACGCTGAACAGGCTCAAGTCGCAGGCGCTCCGGCGCACCGCGGAGAGCTACGAAGACCGTGGCGATTACGTCGCATGTGGAGAGAAATACCGAGAGATCTACAACCGCGATCCTCAGGCCGACGATGCCGACGAGCTCTTGTTCAACTCGGGCGCGTGCTATGAGGAGGGTAAGTCGATCGGCCTCGCGATCCGCATGTTCGAGACGCTGAGCCAACAGTTCCCGGACGCCGAGCTCACCCAACGGGCCATCGTGAGGCTCGGTAATAACTACGGCGCCATCGCTCACTACGATCAGGCCGCGGAGCGCTACGAGACCTACGCCCGCGAATACGGCGGCGAAGAGGACGCGCCGGAAGCGCTCAGCAATGCGGTGTTTTACCGCCGCGGCATCGGTGATGATCAGCAGGCTATCGAGAACACGCGGTTTTTCATTCGTCAGTACGGCAGTGACCGGCCGGACGAGGCTGCCGACGCGATGTTCAGCATCGCCGCGATCTACGAAAAGCGCGGGGAGATGGACGCGCTCGTCAATCACCTCGAAGAGTACCTGTCCGACTTCCGGAGGCAGGGCGGCCCGGACCGCGCCCTGATCGCGCACGCCCGCATAGGGCAGGTGCTTTGGGACCAGTCTTGCCCCGTGGACGGGGAAGAAGGGGCGTGCGTGCGCGTCGAGCGTGAACGAAGCCTGGCGCACGGCCAGCAGAGCGGATCGCGCCAGCAGTGTGGTCCTGACTCCGCCATCGACGTGACGGTCGTCGACCGAGATCCGCGGCTCGTGCGCGAAGCCCGGCAGCACTTCAACCGGGCCGTTCGGGCTTGGAATGACGGCCGGGTGATCGAGCAGATCGATGCCGAAGACGAGGGCGCCCTGCAGGCGCGCCAGTCCCGCGCCGCCTACTGGTATGCTGCATCCAGGTTCTACATGAACGAGCAGGACTACGAGGAGTACCTCTCGGTCGATTTCCCTTCGGGTTTGGACTTCGACCCGCGGAACGAGCAGCGCGCGCAGCGCTCCCAGGAGCGGTTCCAGCAGTGGCTTCAACGAAAAGGCAACCTGTCTGAATCGACCACCGAGGCTTATCAGGAGCTCGTCGAGTTCGAGCGGGCGCCGCAGTGGTCGATCGCCGCGGCGGCGCGCATCGGCCAGGTGTCGCAGAACTTCTCGGACGCGCTGTTCACGGCAGAGATTCCGCGCGATGTGCGGGAAGGTGAGCACTCGGCCGAGGCGACGAGAGCCTACTGCGACACGCTCACGACCGAGGCGCAGCCTTTGGAGGATCTGTCGGTCGATGCCTTCGGATACTGCTTGCAGCAATCGACGCAGCTCAATTGGTTTAACGAATGGTCGGAGCTTTGCGAGCGTGAGCTCGGACAAATTCGCCCGCAGGACTTCCCGACGGCCAGCGAGCTGCACGCGGCTCCTGAGGGCGTTGCGTCGATCACTCATGTACAGGACGCGGTCTTGGAGCTCGACTAACGACAAGCACTTCGGCCCTCGTCGCCCACAATGAGGGCGGCCAAAGTGTGATCGCGAACTACGGACCCGGACACGAGGCTGCGTACGCCACGAGGAGAATCGCACGATGCGTGCACCCGCGAAGTTGGAACGATTCCGGGGGCCCGGAGCCCTCGCAGCGCTGTGCGGCGGCATCCTCGCGGTCGCCGGCTGCGGGTCGAGTAGCGCCAAGGGGCCCGGCCCATCGCACGTCGGCGAGGATGGCCAGGTCGCCGAGGAGGTGCGCGCCCAATTCGACGAGGCGGCGGCGTTTTACCGCGAACAGGCCCAGGAAGGGTGGGATGAGTCGCGGTGCGAGGCCGCCGCCGATCGGTTCGACTCGGTGGCCGACGACTATCCGGATCTCGTCGAGGCGCGCTACAACGCGGGCCAGGCGTATCACCAGTGCGAGCTGCTGGACGACGCCAGGGCGCGGTACGAGGCGGCGCTCGAGATCGAGGAGCACGGCCCGTCGATCGCAAACATCGGAAAGATTTACTGGGCCCAGGGCGACGTGGAGCGGGCGCGCGACAAGTGGGAAAAAGCGGTCGATGTGGATGCGCGGAGCATCGCGGCCCGCAACAACCTCGCCTGGCTCTTGATAGAAGAAATGCGGGAGACCAGCGATCGCAGCAGGTTCGACGCGCTCGAGGACGAGGCCTCGGGGCATCTGTCGCGCGTGCTCGCGGTGGAAAACGACAATATCCAGGCCTACGCGCTGTATGCGCTTTTGTACCTCGAAGGGGCCGACCGAAACCGAGCGCGCCTGGACATCGCGGAGCTCCTTCTGGACGAGGGCTCTGAGGTCAAAGAGGACTATCCGCCGTTTTTCAACGCCCGCGGCCTCATCGAGCTCCAGCGCAATAACGTGAGCGAAGCGCTCAACTATTTCCACCGCGCAGTCGCCCTGGATCCGTCATTCCTCGAGGCGAGGATGAACGTGGGCAACATCGTGCTCAGCTTCCGAAACTACGGCGGGGCGATCGAGCAGTTCGAGGCCGTCTTGGACGCCGAGCCCGAAAATTATGACGCCATGGTCGGCCTTGGTATCGCGAAGCGCGGCCTCGAACAATTCGAGGAAGCAGAGGAGACCTACCGGCGGGCCATCGAGCTCAACTCCAGCCGGGGGCTCGCCTACTTCAACCTCGGCGTGCTCTACAAGGACTTTTACGCCAACCAAAGGGCGGGCGATCTGGAGGCTGCCCAGCGCGCATACGTGCAGGCGCGGGATTACTTCCAGTCCTACCTCGACAAAGACGACGTTACGCCCGAAGGCCGCGAAGAGGCTCAGGCCAATATCGGCGACTGCGAGCAGCTCATCGACCAGCTCGACGAGGTGATCGCCGCCCAAGCCGGCCAGAGCTGACCACGCCAGAGCTGACCACGCCAGAGCTGACCACGTTAGACCCGAGAGTTTGGCGTCTGTGGTGGGCGCCGAGCTCGCCGTCTGTGCGCAGACATCCGACCCTCGCGCCGGAGCGCGATGCGTCACTGGTTGGGATCGGCCAGCATCCGCCAGCTCGGCCAGCATCCGGAGTAAGTCGTCGAAATTGCTCCGGATAGCCGGAACGCTCGCATAGCGCTCCACCTGACCCGTGGGCAACGGCGAACCGCAGAACACCGGGGGAAGGCGCGCTTTTTCCTACGAACGTGCGGGCCCGCGCTGCCGCGCCGCTTTTTTTCGGAACTATGAGCGCGCGGTGGTGTCGTAACCGGGTAGCGTTCGAGAAAACGCCCAACGACGGAGGTCATCCATGAAAACCCTCATCCGCAGCAGTCTGATCGCGCTGGCCCTCATCGCTTTGGTAGGCACTCCCGCGCTTGCCCAGGAAGCCGGCGACTCGGAGCCCCCCGACGACCAGAGCTACGACTTCTCTGGTGACACCATCGACGGCGACATGATGCGTCCCGACGGCGACATCA
>SLNH01000378.1 GCA_007133195.1 Nannocystineae bacterium
GCGCTGGATAGCGCGCTCTCCGCGGCCGCGGAGCTCGGCGACGTCGCCCTCGCGCAGGAGGCGCGCGCCGCGTTCGCGATCGCGCACGCAACGCGCGGCGAGCGGGCCGAGGCGGAGCGCGCGCTTCGCAACCAGCTCGCCTGGCGGCGGTCGATCTGTGACGAGCTGGGCGTGCTCGAGGCGGAGGTCGCCCTCGCCGAGGTCGCGCTCGCGCGCGGGGACCTCGCCGCCGCCCGCGAGCACGCGCGCGTCAGCGCGGAGGCGGCAGGCGAACGAGAGCTTTGGGCGCTCGCCCGGCGCGCCCGGATCGTCCTCGCCGCCGCCGCCGCCGAGGCCTCACCGGGCGAGCGCGCGTGGGAGGAGCTGTCGGTTCAGGCGGGGGCCGCGCGACAGCAGGCCGCCAAGGTGAGGGCGCTCGCGTACCTGGCGCTGTCGAAAGCCTCGGCGGGTGAGGCGACCGCCGCCGATCTCGCGGCGCTCACCGACGATGTGGACGTCGCCCGCGCGCAAACCCGGCTTGCGCTCGCGCGCGGGGCGCGCTCGGAGGCAGAGGCAGCCGCCAGGCAGACGCTGCTCGCCGCCGAGCGTCTGCGCCGGGGTGACGAGGCCACGTCCGCGATCGCCGTCTTGGCCAGGCTGTCTCTCGCGCAAGGCGACCGCGACAGGGCCGCCTCTCGGGCCCATCGCGCGCTGGCGCGAGCGCGCGAGCGCTGTCTACCCCGGGCGCACGCGACGGCGCTCCTCGTGGCCAGCGCCCTGGCTCGCGAGGAAGGGGATGGCTCCGAGGCGCTCCGGCTCGCGCGCGAGGCCGCGTCTGCGGCAAATGGCGCCGGGCTGCCCGCGCTCGAGTCCGCCGCGCGCCAGGCGGTCCGGGGGCTTTCTGGACAGGGCCGCGCCAGCTCGTCGGACCAGGAGGCCTCCGAGGTTGCGGCCGGCCTCGCCGCGGGGCTGCTCCTCGATGTGGGGCTCACGGCGCGGTGCCCGTATCGGATCGTGTTTGCGTCCGGAGAGGGCCGACGCGCCGCCGACTCCACACCGGAGCGGCTCGACTTTGCGAGTCGCTCGCTGGTCATAGACGCCGTGTCTCAGGCGGTTTGGCGGAAGGGCGAAAAGCGGGCAGACCTGCGGCGCCGTAGCTTGCTCCGTCGCCTCCTTTATCTGTTCGCCACGAATCCCGGGCGCGGGTTTTCGAAAGAGCAGATCGTCGAGCGCGTCTGGGAGGTCGAGTACCACCCGCTTCGCCACGACGCGGCGCTGTTTACGAACATCATGCGCGCCCGCAGGCTCCTCGGTGAAGACGGCGCCGAGCTCCTCAAAGTGACCGAGGCGGGTTATGCCTTCACTCCGGCGGACGATTTTCTCTACATCGAAATCGCTGAAGACGGCGGCTGCGCGTAAGTTAGGAACGGCCGCCGGCCGGGCGCCGGGCGCCGGCCTCGCCCGATCGGATCTCGACGACCGGTCCAGACACTCTAGCTAGACTCTGGCCTGGTCCGGGTAACTGGCCCGCGCGCCGCGGCCACGGCGAGCGCGCGGGCGGCGTGGGCAGGGGCCAGAAATTCGTCGCGCCGCCGCTGGGGGCCGCGCGCGCGGCGCTGAATCGAGGCGTCGCGGGCGTGCGTCGCCGGTTTCGGGCCTGTAGAAAACCGTGCCGCGGCTCACCCAGTGCCGTGCGGCTGTTGTTTTGGCCCACGTCGGGGCCCGCGGCTCTCCCGGTGCATTCACGATAGGTTGCGCGAGGCGTGGGCTTCAGCGCGCGAGCCGTGGCGCTTTTTTCGTCGCGTGCCCGCGTGCGCGTGGTGTAGCTCCCGTGAAACCGAGTCGCGTCCGCCTGCACCCAAAACGCGACTCGAATGTCTCGAGGTGCTTACATGACGTCGACTCGCGAAGGGCTTTCACGACAGGTTCGCGACTCCACCCACCTTCCGCCAGGGTGTCCGCGCTGCGGAGACCCGCTCGATGTTCGCACTCGACACGTCGAGATCCGCGGAGGCGCGATCCTCATGTATTGCTCGGCGCAGTGCCGCGACGGCACCGACGCCGGCAGCGAGCCAGCCAGCGAGCCGGCCGCGCCCCGCCGGCCGGCGGCGCGGGGGATCGTCATCGCGTCTGTGGCTGCCTTCGGACTCACGGCCGCGTGGCTCGCGTTCGACCGCGGGGGCGGCGCCGCTGGCGAAGGCCCGCGCTACGACGCGCCGAAAGGACCGCCCCGCACGGCGGCGCTGGAGCGCCTCCCCGAGCACGGGCCGGCCTGGCCGCCGACGGAGCAGGAGCAGATCGAGGCGCTCGCCGACGGGGCATGGTTGCACCCGCTGCGCGGGCCCACGCGGCGGATGCCGGAGCACACGGGCCGAGTTTTCGGCGCGCCGCGGCCAGGCGACAGGCCTTCGGAGTGCAAGGCGGGTCACTGCGGGGTGGACATCGGCGGCAGCACGGAGTGGGGGGAGCCCGTCCTCGCGATCCACCACGGCGTCGTCGAGCGCGTGGAGCGCAGCCCGAACGCGAACGGCGGCCGCTACGTGTGGCTGCGGCACAGAGACCACGCGGTGTCGTCGCGCTATTTTCACCTCGCCGCGATCCCGCCGTCGCTCGAAGCCGGTGACCGCGTCGAGCGCGGCGACACGATCGGCCTTTTGGGCGGCTCCGGTGTCGAGCACTCGGAGCCGCACCTGCACTTCGCCCTCGCCATCGACGCGCCCGCCCGGGCCGGCGTTCACTACGTCGATCCGGAGCCGCTCCTCGCGTTTTGGCCCCTGGCCCTCCCGGTGGCCTGCGAGACGGAGACGCGCCTCACCACCGACTCTGCGCCGGGCCAGGTTATCGGCTCTTATGGCCGGGGAGGCGAGCGGACCCGCCGCGTCGCGGAAGGCGGCGACGGCCGCGCGGCGGACGCCGGTGGCGGCGGAGCCGAGCCGCAGGACGGCGGCGGGGATGAGTCCGCGGCCGCCGAGCCGGAGCCGACCGAGGGTGGCGTGTCGGTCGGAACCAGCGACGAACCAGGGGAGCGCGAGGCGGGCTCGAGCGACGCGGGGGGCGAGGCCTGGGGCCTGTCTCCGCTCGACCTGGACCAGGACTAGAGTGGGGCCGGGGCTATAGGTAGCAAACGCTCGTCTGCAGTGCCGACCGAGGCGAGCAACATGCGGTCGAAATTCGATCAGGCTTCTACGTAAGTGTCTAAAATTAAAAGTGGTCCTTGATCGAGGGCGGGCGGCACGGCATCTGCATTCTGCCCGGGCGTGCATACGAAACGCCTCACCACGCTTTGCGCTTTCGGCGTCGCCACGGTCGCGGCGGCGGGGGTCGCGTCCGCGGACTCGAACGACGTCGCCGGTCACGCGCACCTTCTCCCCGAGCGGAACGACGACCCGAGCTTTCGCGACAGCGCTTGGCAGCCGGAGGGGGACTGGGTTCGCGCCCCGGAAGACGCCCCGCTTGGCGGCGGCTCGCGGGTGGCGGCGCTGCTTGGCGTGGCCGATGACGGCCCGGCGGTGGAGATCGAAGCGCGCGGGGTGAGCGGCGACGAGCGCGGCGCGTGGCGCCCGCTGGCGGAGACGTTTCGCGGCGAGGGCTCGCGCGTCGCCGTGGTCGACCTGGACGAAGAGTGGCCGGCAGCCGAGCTCCGCGTCGCCGCGCGCGACGAGCGCCGGGTCGGCGATCTGGCGTGGGAGCTCCTCGAGCCGGTTTACCCCGAGGCTGGAGAGCGAGCTCGCTCCCTGGCGCGCGAGGGCGACGCCCGCGGGCAAGACAGGTCCCTCGATCCCGCGCTCGCCGACCTCGGCGTGAAAAGCCGCGACGAGTGGGGCGCGCGTCCGACTGCATGCACGGCACAAGAAGACAACTGGTACCGCATGGCGATCCACCACACCGCCGGCGGGCAGACCTCGGGCGGCAGCGTGAGCGCCGCGGTGCGCGCCGTGCAGGCCTACCATCAAGACAGCGGCACCTGGTGCGATATCGCCTACCAGTTTCTCGTCGGTCACGACGGGAGCCTCTACGAGGGTCGCGCGCTCCACCTGCGGAGCGGCGCGACCGGCGGCGCCAACACGGGCAACGTCGCGGTCTCGTTTCTCGGCTGTTACCACCCGAGCGGGTGTCCGGCGGGGAGCCACAGCGTGACCGACGCGATGATGTCGGGAGCCCTTCAGCTCATCCAGCGGGTCGCGGACATCCACGACATCGCCATCAGCGGCGAGACCATCCTCGGGCACCGCGATTACGGCGGCGGGACGGCCTGCCCCGGCGACTTCGTCCACGGCCGGCTCGACGAGCTACGCCGCGAGCAGGAGGAGGACGACGGGGGCGGGGCCGCCTCGTTCGCGGCCGAGCTGAGAGACGGCGCGGCGCCGCTCGTCCACCAGGGCGGGGA
>SLNH01000315.1 GCA_007133195.1 Nannocystineae bacterium
CTTCGCGTGACCCGGCGTGAGACGCCCTTCGCGTGACCCGGCGTGAGACGCTTCGCGTGACCCGGCGTGAGACGCTTCGCGTGACCCGGCGTGAGACGCCTTCGCGAGACCCAGCGTGAGACCCTTCGCGTGACCCGGCGTGAGACCCTTCGCGTGACCCCGCGTGAAGCCGCGTGAGACCCGCGCTCGGCACGCCCGAGCCGCCGAGGCGGCGGCCGCCGAGGCGTTCGCGCTGCGCGATCTGGCCCTCGCCGCGGCCACGTGAGCCCCCTGCAGGGCCGCGTCGTTTGGAGGGAGCTATCGCTTTCCGTCGGGCGCGGGCTCCGCGAGGGCCGGGTGGATATCCGCGAGCCACTGTCGCTCGCGCCGGGCTTCGCGCAGCGCGGAGAGGTCCTCGAAGGCCCGCTGGATCGTCTCGGCGAGGTTCTCCACCTCCTCGAGCCGTCCCGCCGCGTAAAGCTCGCGTGAAAGCTCGTAGCACACGTATCTTATGCAGGCATTGGGTCGATCCGCCGCGCGCAGCGAGCATCCCGACGGCCCGCGAAACGCGCACCCAGCGTGCTCGCCTGCCGGTACGGTGAGGTGTCGCGGCCGCGTTCCGCCGGCCGCGAGCGCCGCCACCTCCTCGTCGCTGAACACGCGGTGGGTCTCGGTCCCGCAGCACGCGCCACCCGCGAACGCCCCGTGGGGATAAACGCACCCTGTCGCGCAGCTCGCGCACGAGCGCACGTCCGCGAGAATCCCCGCCATCGCTTCTCGGCACGCGCGCAGCCTCGCGGCGAGGCGGCGTTCCTCCGGAGGCGCGGCGCTTGCGCGAGCCTCCGCTCGCAGCCGCCGCGCGACGTCACCCCGCTCCTCCGCGCGAGAGCGCGGCTGGCGGAGCCGGGAGACGAGCTGGCGCGCCGGTACCCACATCGACAGCTGCGTAAACGGTAGCACGCAGCCAGCGCCCGGATCGAGGACAGCGCCGCGCGGGAGGCGGTCGCGCGCCGCCGAGGTCCTCACAGAAACAGAGCCACCTGAACGTATCCGGTCTGGCCGTAGATGCCGAACTCCGAGCGCGGATCGAGCTCGGGCGCGCCGGGGGCGATCGAAAGCTCGGGCGAGCGGCCAAAGCCCCCCGCCCAGCCGGCGCTGAGCGCCAGGCTCTCCACGAGCTCGTATTCCACGGTGGCGAGCCCCAGCGCCGACGGATCGCGCAAGTTGACGAGCGAGCCGGCGGTGAGCGTCCACTCCACGGTCGGCACCCACGCGAGCGTGCCGCCCGCGTAGTAGCGGCCGAGCCAGAACGTCTCGCCGCGCACCAGATCCGGATCGGTGAGCCTTTGTGCGTAGTCGTCGGGGTCGCCGGCGCCGGCGCCGTTTACGTGCACCTCGGCGGTCGCGATCCAGTCTTGGTGAAACCGGGTGGCGCCGATGGTCGCTCGCGGAAGCTGAATCCCCGGCTCAGGATCGCGGCCCGCCTCGGCCTCCATGATCCGCGCCGGCAGATTCGCCTCGGCGTGAACCGTCCACGCGCCCGCCTCGGCGCGCGCCCCGCCCACGGCGGCGATCTGATCCCACGACTTGGCGAGGCCGAAAAAACCGTCGAGGCGGCGGCCGAACACCTGAAGCTTGGCGCCGCCGGACAGATCGCGCAGGCTCCCGCGATCGGCGACGATCAGCTCGAGCTCGCTCGGGCCGAACGGCGACCAAACGGCCCGTGCCGCGTCGACGCCGCGCTTTTGCGAGGTGTCGAGCTCGTAGGGCGAAAACGGGCTCCAAAGATCGGTGGCGGTAAACAGCTGCGCGCTCCCCCAGGTGATCGCTTGGCGGCCTAAGCTCACGTCTGCGTCGCCGGCGTAAAGGCGCAGCACGGCGCGATCGAGATCGTGGTCGAGGGTGACGTCGTCGGTATCGACCAGGTCGAAGCTGAGATCGAGGCTGCGATCGGGCTCCGGGGTCACGCCCACGCCAACGGCGCCGACCTGCGGCCCCTGGACCCAGGCGAGGCGGTTATGGACCTCGAGGTTCACGCTGCGCGCGATCGCGGCGCGATGCTCGAGGCGAAGCAGGTTGACGGTTTGCGAGATCGGCCGCTCGAACCCAGGCAGCTCGACCGGGGGATGCGAGAGCGCGGAAAACGCCCGCAGATACCCACCAAGCGCATAGCTTTGCTCGCCCTCGCCGACCTCGACCACCTGGGCGCGCGCGTCGCTAGCCACCCCCCACGCGAGGGCCGCGACCAGCGCGCCTACCGCCGCGGCGCCCCGCCCGACCCTCATGCGGCCTCACTTTGCCGCTCGTCGGCTGCGATCTGGCCGCTGTCCATGCGGACGATGCGGCGCGCGCGATCGATCACCACCGGATCGTGGGTGGAGAACAAAAACGTCGTGCCATGCTCGCGCTGTAGTTCGAGCATGAGATCCAACAGGGCCTCACCCGTTTTGTGATCGAGGTTCGCGGTGGGCTCGTCCGCCAGCACGATGGAGGGTCGCGACGCGAGCGCCCGCACCACCGCCACGCGCTGCTGCTCGCCGCCGCTCAGCTCGTTCGGGCGGCGATGGGCCTTCTCGGCGAGACCCACGCGGTCGAGGAGCGCCATCACCCGCTCTCGGCGCTGCTTTGGCGACACCTTCTGTAATGACACCGTGAACTCGGCATTTTCATACCCGCTCAACACCGGTAAGAGGTTATAGGCCTGAAACACGAAGCCGACGTTCTGTAGGCGAAACGCCGCGCCTTCGGACTTGCCCAGGCTGCCGATCGAGCGCCCGGCGACGCGCACATCGCCCTTCGTAGGCCGATCGAGCGCGCCGATCACGTTCAAAAGCGTCGTCTTCCCCGAACCCGAGGGGCCGGCGATCGCGGTAAACTCGCCCGAATCGAAGTGGACGCTCACGTCGTCGAGGGCGTACACCTTTGAGAGCCCCTGCTCGTAGACCCGCGACACGCCGCGCACGTCGATCAGGTGGTCCTGGCCGCGGCCCTCGCCAGCCGCTCGCTTCTTCGTCTCGGTCATTTCCATTGCCTCATCGCTTCGGTCGGTTGGAGTCGCGCAGCCCGCACGGCCGGGTGGAGCGCCGCGAGGGTGGTGAGCCCGAATATGAGCAGGCTCGCGAAAAGCCAGCTCTCGGGGTTCATGTGGCTGTAGAGCACCGGTTCGACGATGTGCACGTCCCCCACGTCGTAGTCGAAACCCGCCTCACCGATCGGAATGCCCCAGCGCGAGATCGCGGCGTGTCCCGCGAGCGCGATGAGCAGCCCGATCCCCATGAACACCGCGGACTTGGCCACGCTCTCGTAAAGCACCAGGCGCGCCGTCGCCCACGGCCCGAGCCCCAGCGCCCCGAGCAGGCCGAGCTCGCGCGTTCGCTCCATCACGCTCATCATCATCGTGTTGGCGATGGCGAACACGACGACCAGGAACACGAGCGAGAGCATGATCAGGGTGAACGCGCGGTCGATCTCGATAATCGCGATGAGATCGGGGACGACTTCGTCCCAGGTGAGCACCGCGAGCCCCTGGTCCGGACGGCGCTCATCGACCAGCGCCTGCAGCGCGCTTTGCAGCGCGAAGCGCTCGCCGGAGTCGTAGAGTCGAAGCCCGATCGAAGTCACGGCGTCGCCGAGCCCCGCGGCCCGCTGCGCCTCCTCGATGCGCAAAAACGCGATCTGCTCGGGCCCGCCCACCTCGACCTCCAGGATCGAGCCGACGTGAAACAGGGCGCGCGTCATCTCGCCTTGGGGATCGCTTAGGGTCAGTACCACGCGATCGCCGAGCTCGACTTGCAGATCGCGCGCCACGGGCCGGGCGAGTGCGATGCCCTGGGGATCGTCCGGATCGAGAAACGTCCCCTCGCCGACCCGCAAAAACAGGTCATCGAGCACGGTGGGCCACGCGTCGACATCGACTCCGCGGACCTGCGCCCCCGCGTTGTCACGCGGTGAGCTCAAAAGGCCGCTGAGCTCGACTTCGACGCGCGCCTCGCGCACCTCGCGGTGGGCGAGGAGCTCTGCCGCGAGCGCCTCGCCGTCCGGGACGTGGTGCTCGATGCTGCGCGTGGCGGAAAAGCCGCTGCCCTCGACCCGCAGCGCTCCGCCGATGGTCCGCTCGGCGGTGTCGCGCATCACGAGGTGGGAGTGATCCTCGATCGAGAGGACCACCAGAAACAGCGCGTAGCTCGCGGCGATAGCGCTGCCGACGATCACCGTACGGCGGCGGTGGCGCCAGAGGTTGCGCCAGGCGAGGATCCACATGGTTTACGTCCTCCCGCTGATCGCGCGCACGGGATCGAGCCGCATCGCGCCGAGCGCCGCCGGGATCGCGAAGACGAACGCGAGCCCGGCCATGGCAATCGTTGGCGCGGCGAAGCTCGCGTCGGCGAGGCTCGTGTACATCGGCTCGCCGAAGCTCACGCCGAGCACCGACATCTCGCCCTCGTAAGCGGTAAAGGCCGCCGGATCGATGCCGTAGCGCCCTGCGATCAGGATCGCCGCCGTGCCGAGCATCACGCCCAAAAGCGCGCCGGTGACCGCCAAGAGCACCGTCTCGGCGACGATGATCGCGGACAAAAGCGGCGGCGACATACCCACCGCCAGCACGACGCCGAACTCGCGCCGGCGCTCGAGCACGCTCATGCGCTGAGTGTTGACGATGCCCACCCCCGCCAGGGCAAACACGAACGCGTAAATGACGTACCACGCGCCGGAGGCGAAATCGATCATCTCGGCGGCGTGCGGAGCGAGCTCCATCCACGTGTTTAGGACCACGCCGTCCTGCGCCTCGGGCCCGTGCGCGCGATGTACCGCGTCCACGCCGAGCGCCGCCGGCAGGGCCGCAGCGATCCGCGCGGCGGCCTCCTCGACGGCGTCGAGGTCGGGCGTGGTGAGCACGATCTCATGGGCTCGCTCTTCGAGCGCGAGCAAAACCTGCGCGTCCTCCATGTGCATCAGCAGGCCGCCGCGATCGAGGTCGCCGCGGCCGGTGCGCACGCGCCCCACGACCTCCACGACGTCATTGCCCAGCGAGCCGTCGGCCGCCTGCGTAAACACCACGAGCTCGTCCCCCACCTCGGCGCCGAGGAGCTCGGCGAGCTGGTGGCCCAGCACCCCCTCGCGGGGCATACCCATCTCGGCGGGCTCGGGATCGAGCCACCGGCCTTCGGACACGCTGCGCGCGAACACCGAAGCCTCGCCCTCGCGGCGCGTGTCGAGCCCCAACAGCTGCACGACCTGGGATCGATCCTCATCGCCGAGGAGTCCGAAGCTCGCGACGCGCGGCGAGGCGCGGGTCACGTCCGGCTCGGCCTCGAGAGAGGCGAGCGCCGCTTCGTCGATCGCGAAGCTGTCGTAGAGCGCGGGCGTCGCGTCCCCCACGGCAGGCTCCACCCGCACATGACCCACGCCCGCCTCGGTCGCGGAGTCGATCATCTGATTCGTGATCGAGGCGATCCACGACGACAGAAAGATGAGCAGCCCGACCGCCACGGCGATGCCGCCGGCGGTGAGCGAGCTCCGCCACCGGTGCCGAACCAGGTTGCGGCCGGCGAGCCGCAGAATCATCGCCGCTGCGCCTCGCGGCGAAGGCCTCGGGGGGTAAACAGCGCGTCGCTGATGGACACGTCGAACTCGAGGTCTTCGTACGACATCACCGTGCGCTCGCCCGGTTGATCGTGGGGAATGAGCTCGAGGCGCGTGGGCACCGGCCGCCCGTCTACGGTTTCGATCTGCGAGTAGCGCATCGTGCGCACGCGGGTGTCGCCGTCGTAGTAATCGGTGCGAAGCGGCACCCAGTCCTGCGCTCTCATGTATGTGACGACCCTCGTCCACACCACCGGCGCGCCCGGCTTGGGCGTCGACACCGCGCGCAGAACTCGCCGGTCGTTTTGACGGACCCACGAAAGCTGGGTGTCGTAGTCGTCTTCCCAGCTCGTCTCCCGCATCACGTCGTCGTTGGAAAAGTGGCTGCCCATCCAGCTATCGCTCATCATGCCGGCCGGAATGCGCATCAGCCGATCGGCCCGCGGCGCGTAGTTCCAAAGCCCGCGGGGATTGCGGAGCGTGGCCGTGCCCCGCTCGCGCGCCGGACTTCGAATCACGGCGAGCGCGTAGTCCTCGCCCTTGCTCCACGTATCGAGGACCAGCGTGCGGCTCCATCGATCGGTGGTGATCTCCATCGTGACGCGGCCCTGGGAGCTGTCGGCGCGATAGAGGCGATCGAGGTGCTGCATGACCTCATCGGCGGAGGGCACCGCCGGCTCGGCAGCCCGCTCTGGATCGGCGCGGACCTGCGCACTCTCGGCGGCGAGCGAGAGCGCGAGCGCAAGACTTGCGAGCAATAGACTTCGTTTCGACGTCATCGCGGCGTTCCTAGAAGGCAGATCAAGGCAGTTTCAGCTGGTTGCACCGGTATCAGAACCGCCGCAGCCGCGGCAGCGCCCAAGCCCAGTGCAGCCGCCGTGCCATGCAGCCGAGGGAAGCCGCGCCCGGTGGCTTTACGACCACGGCTCAGCGCACGTCCGCCGCTCGGCGCCGCGGCGCTCGCCACAAATCACGCAGACGTTCGCGAACGACCGATCGTGACGGGCGCCAGGGAAGCTCGAAGCCGGTCGCCGGGCTGCGCGGCCGGAGCCCTACTCGCCCATCGGGACGGCGTGGCGCCGGGGGTCAGCTCGCCTTGTCGAGCGCGCCGCTGCCGTAGGTCTCGCTCACCCAGGCCAAAAACTCGCCTGCGGGCAATGCGAGCGCCTGCTCGCAGATCTCGCGCACGTGCGGCGGGAAGTCCTTGCCGAGGACCCAGCGCAGGTACCCCGCCTCCTCGCCCTTTGCGAGCTCGTGCAGCGCGCGGCCGCCGTGCTTGCCGAACGCGAGCACCGGGGCCCCGTCGTCCGACCACTGGATATGCCGGGACGGGCCGATCCAAGATGCGCGCTCAGGCTCGCACGCGTGCGCGATCTGCTCCCAGGCGCGCCCGGCCAGGCCGAACTGCCGCAACATACCGGTGAGCACGCGCCCGGTGGCGCCCACGTCCGCGGCGGCGCTGTGCGCGTCGCCGAACTCCTCACCGACGAACCGCCGGTGCGCGTCCTGGAGCGTCCGCGGCTCGCAGCTTTGCCACAGTCGAAACGGATCGATCACGCTCTTCGAAGCGAGGGACAGTGGCGGCTCGCCGAGCCGCTCGAACTCGGCCTGGAGCATCTCGATGTCGAAGCCCAGATTGTAGCCGACCAAAACGTCCGCGCCCTCGACGAGGCGCCGGATCTCGTTTGCGCACTCCGAGAACGGCGGTGCGTCCGCGAGATCCTCCATGGAGATGCCATGAACCGCCTGCGCGCCGCGGCTTATCGGAACCGAAGGCTTGATACGGAGCACGCGACTGTCGGCGTCCGCATCGAGCCCGAGCTGCGCGCAAAACTCGATGACCTGATCGCGCCGTTTGTCGGTTCCGGTGGTCTCGACGTCGAAGACGATGATTCGGCGACCGTCCCTTGGCATCGGGTCGAGCCTACGCAAAGGGTCCGACAGCCCGCGCCCCACTCACCCCTAATCATGCAATTCCAAGCACTTACGCAGCAGGCAGACGCCGGTCCTGGGGGGCGCGTCGCGCTCACACCGGGGCCCGGGCCGATTGCGCGAGGCGGTCGCTGCGCGCAAAATCGCGCCATGCAAAGCGCCCGCACCGAGACCGACAGCCTAGGCTCGATAAACGTACCCGCCGACCGCTACTGGGGTGCCCAGACGCAGCGCTCGCTGGAAAACTTCGCGATCGGCGAGGAGCGGATGCCGCGCGCCGTCGTGCGCGGGATGGCGGCGGTAAAGCGCGCCGCGGCGGCCGTCAACCAGCGCGCGGGGAAGCTCGACGAGAGGCTCGCCGACGCCATCCAGCGCGCCGCCGCCGAGGTCATGGAAGGGCACTTGGACGACCACTTTCCGCTCTCGGTGTGGCAGACGGGGAGCGGCACGCAGACGAACATGAACGTCAACGAGGTCGTGGCGAACCGCGCGATCGAGATGCTGGGCGGCGCGCTCGGCACGAAGGAGCCCGTCCACCCGAACGACCACGTCAACATGTCGCAGTCGTCGAACGACACGTTCCCGACGGCGATGTCGATCGCGGCGACCGAGCACGTGGAAGACGAGCTCCTCCCCGCGCTCCGTCGCCTTCGGGACGCCCTGTCGAACAAGGCCGATAAGCTGGCCGACGTCGTCAAGATCGGCCGCACGCACCTCATGGACGCGACGCCCCTCACCATGGGCCAAGAATTTTCCGGCTACGCCGCGCAGCTTAGCGCCGCGATCGCCGGCGTCGAAGGGGCGCTCCCCCGCCTGCGCGAGCTGGCGATCGGCGGCACGGCCGTGGGCACGGGGTTGAACGCTCCGGCCGGCTTCGGCGACGACATGGCCGCCGAGCTGTCGCGCCTCACCGGGCGCGCCTTCGTCTCCGCGCCGAACAAGTTCGAGGCGCTGGCGGCGCACGACGCCTTCGTGCAGGCGAGCGGCGCGCTCAAGACCACAGCGGCCGCCCTCATGAAGATCGCCAACGACATTCGGTGGATGGGCTCGGGCCCGAGATGCGGGATCGGCGAGCTCGTTTTGCCGGCAAACGAGCCGGGGAGCTCGATCATGCCGGGCAAGGTAAACCCCACCCAGCCGGAGGCGCTGACGATGGTGTGTGCGCGCGTCATCGGCAACGATACGGCGATCGGCGTGGCCGGGGCATCGGGGAACTTCGAGCTAAACGTGTTCAAGCCCGTGATCGTCTACACCTTCCTTCAGTCGTCCACGCTCTTGGCCGACGCGTCGCGCTCGTTCACCGAGCGCTGCATCGATGGGCTCGAGGTCGATCGCGAGCGCGTCAAGCACCTACTCGGCGCTTCGCTCATGCTGGTCACCGCGCTCGCCCCGAAAATCGGCTACGACCAAGCGGCCAAGGTGGCCAAGACCGCCCACGAGCAAGGCATCACGCTGCGCGAGGCCGCCTCGCAGCTCGGCGTGATGTCCGGCGAGGAGTTCGACGAGGCCGTGAGGCCCGAAGACATGGTAGGCGGCGGGTGATGCGCCGCGGCGAGTCACGCCGAAACCGGCCCGCGCGCGCTGGCCTCGCGGCCGCCGTGGCCGCCGTGGCCGCCTGCGCCGTTTTGGCGGCGGCGGGCGCGTGCAAAAAGAGCGACCCCCCTCCCATCGGCGAGCGCCCCTGGACCGACGACTTCGACCGCGACGACATCGGCTCTGACTACCGCCCCACCGACCGGGACGCCTACGGCATCGACGAGGACGGCCGGCTTCGCGCCGAAGGCGCCTACAACCATCCGCTGTGGCTGCGCAAGAAGCTGCCCCGGGACGTGGCCGTGGAGTTCGACGCCTGGTCGTATTCGGACGACGGCGATATCAAGGTCGAGATCTTCGGCGACGGCGAGTCGCACGCCGAAGATCGCGGGCAGTACACATCGACCGGGTACGTCGCCGTCATGGGCGGGTGGAGCAACACCCGCTCGATCCTCGCCAAGGGTAACGAGCACGGCGAGGAGCTCGAAGACCGGCGCCAGCCCCAGGTCGAGCCGGGGAAGCGTTACCGGTGGCGACTCGTGCGCGAGGATGACACGCTTACCTGGTATGTAAACGACATGGACGAGCCCTTCCTCGAGCTCGTCGATCCCGAACCGCTGTGGGGAGACGACCACGCGTATTTCGGCTTCAACAACTGGGAGTCGGACACCCGCTTCGACAACCTCGAGATCACGCCGCTCGACTAACCCGCGCGAGCCGACCCGCGCAGCCCATCGGGCACTCCCGGGAACCCCGCAAAGCACCTCCCCCCGCGCCCCCCGATGGGTTAACATGCGAGCTGTCGTGGAGCCTTTCGGCAAATACCAGCTCCAGCGTCGGATCGGGTCGGGCGGAATGGCAGAAGTGTTCCTCGCGCGAACGACCGTCGCGCAGGGCCTCGCTAAACAACTCGTCATCAAAAAGATCCACCCCGCGTTCGCGCGCTCGCGGCAGTTCACGTCGATGTTCGTCGACGAAGCCAAGATCGCGCTCGACCTCAACCACCCCAACATCGTTCAAGTCTTTGATTTCGGCCAGGTGGGCGAGAGCTTCTTCTTGGCGATGGAGCACATCGAGGGGCTCGATCTGCTCCGCCTGCTCGAGGAGCTCGCGCGCCGCTCCGCCCCATTCCCCCACGGCCTCGCCGCGTACGTCGTCCAGCAAGTCGCCAAAGGCCTCGACTACGCCCACCGCAAGACCGACGAGTTCGGCGAGCCGCTCGGCATCGTCCACCGCGACGTGTCACCGCAAAACGTCCTGATCTCCTGGGACGGGGCCGTCAAGATCGTCGATTTCGGTATCGCGCGGGCGCGACACGTCCACGAGGATGACGGCGTCGTCAAAGGCAAGTTCGCCTACATGTCCCCGGAGCAGGCCCGGGGTGAGGGGGTGGACGCGCGCTCGGACGTCTACTCCGCCGGCATCGTGCTGTTCGAGCTCACCTGTGGACGGCAGCTGTTTCGCGGCAAGGGCCGTGAGGTGCTCGAGGCGGTCAAAGCGGGCGCCATTCCCAGGCCCCGGGATATCAACCCCAAGGTGCCGGCAAACCTCGAGGAGGCGATCCTCAAGGCCCTCGCGTTTTACCCGGGCGATCGGTTCGAGAGCGCCCGCGCGCTGCAGAACGCGCTGGGTAAGTTTCAGGTGGAAGAAGCCAAGCGCCACGGCGAGCTCCTCGACTCGGGCGCGCTCGCCCAGTTCGTCGCGGACCACGTCTCCAAGGACAGCCGGCCTAGCGCCGCGGTCGCGGCCGGCAGTCCCGGGCCCGGCAACACCCCGTCCGGGCCGGCCGAGGGGCTCGGCGCCGGGACGGGCGCCGGCGGAGGAGGCGCGGGCTCAGAGGACGACCGCGCGCACGACGAGGACGACCCCGACGCGCCGTTCGCGCGGCCGCCGACCGCGCCGAACCACGCGGCGCGCGAGGTCCGCGAACGGAAGTACGTCTTCGTCATCGAGGGGCACGTGTGCGGGATCTCGGCCCTCGAAGACCGCGTGGGCCCCCCGGTCGCCCGCCGGATGGTCGGAGAGTTTTTCAAGGTGGCCCGTGACATCGCGTTCAAGCACGACGCGCAGGTCCACCAGATCGAAAACAACGGGTTTTCGTTTTTGATCGGTCTACCCGTGGCCACCGAGGAGGATCCGTCGCGCGCAATCCGCCTCGCGCTCGCGCTGGTCGACGCCTTGGACGGCATCGGTCACGACGTCGATCCCGAGCTGCGCCTCGCCGTCGGAATCCAGCGCGGCGTCGCCATGCTCCACCGTAGTCCGGGCGCCAAGTTCCACTACGACCTCGGGGACTCGACGACCGGCATCGCGCGTCGGCTCGCTCGCGAGGCGCAGGGAGCCGAAATCCTGGTGGGGGGCGCGGTCTACCGCGTGGCGCGGCACGAGTGGACGTTCGAGGAGCTCACGAGCATCGCCATCCCTTACGAGGAGACGCACCCGGGCGCGCTCCGCACGCCCGATGACGGCAGCGGCGGTGCGTCGCAGCGCGCCCGCGTCTTCAGGCTCCGGGGGCCCAAAGAGCGCGCCCAACGGCTGCGCGATCCCGGGGGCGACCTCCCCGAGCTCCTCGGCCGAGATCTCGAGCTAAAGCGCCTGCGCGACGCCTACCGTGACGCGCTCGTGGGCGGAAAAAAACGCCACATCTTGATCTCCGGCGACGACGGCGTGGGCAAGCGAAGCCTCGTCCGCGCGTTCTTGCAGGACATCCCGGAGACGGAGGCGGTCGTGCTGCACACGGCGGCCCGCGTGTCGACTTCGCACACGCCCTACGCCGTCATCGCCGATCTCGGGCGCGATCTGCTCGGCCTCGCCGAAGGCGCCAAGCCGCGCGTGATCCGCGAGCGGATCGAAGCGATGGCCAAGCTGTTTTACCCGGACGAGGAGCAAAGCCGCGAGGTCCGAGGCCTCGTGCAGATCTCGAGCATGCTGCTCGGTGGCGCCACCGATGGCGACGCCGATATCGACGCCGAGGAGCGCCGCGAGCGGATCATCCAGGCGATCCGGCGGGTCGAGGAGCGCTTCGATCCGCACAGGCCCCTCGTCATCGTGGGGGAAGACGTCCACTGGGCGGATCCCGAGAGCATGGACGTCTTCGCCGAGCTCTTGGGCGTCCCGTCCACTCGGCCCGTGCTCGGCCTCGTGACGGCGCGCCCGGATCTGAGGGTGGCCGACATGCTGCCCTCTCGCGGAGCCGAGGTCATTCACCTCGACGAGCTCGACCCCAAAACGCGCGGCGAGCTGATCCGCCGGCGCTTCGCGCCCGGTGAGGACGCCGAGGAGCTCGTAACCCAAATCGTCGCTCGCACCGGCGGGAACCCGTTTTTCATCCGAGAGATCCTAGACGCGCTCAAAGAGCGCGGCATCGTGGTGCCCGAGCCGCCCGGCAGCCAGCACGAGGGCCTTTTGCGGTGGGTGGTGCGCGACGCCCCGATTCAGGTGCCCACGACGGTGGAGGCCCTCCTCGCCACGCGTATCGACAGGCTGCCCGCCGCGGAAAAAGGGGTGGTCCTGCACGCGGCCGTGCTGGGTCGCGCGTTTTCGGCCAGCGCCGTGGGCGCGCTTCTGGGGCGCGATGCCACCGCCGAGCTCACGCGCCTCGGGGAGCGCGGGCTCCTGCGCCAAAACGAGCAAAGCGAGTACGCGTTTCGCAACGACATGGCCATGACGGTGGCCTACCGGATGGTCCCCGAGGACGACCGCCCCGAGCACCACCGCCGCGCCGCCGCGCAGATCGCCAGCGCACCCGGGTACCGCGCCGGGCAGGACGACGCGGTGGTCGCCCGGCACCTCGAGCTGGGCGGCGACGCCGAGGCCGCGGCGGGCCGCTACCTGCAGGCGGCCGCCCACGCGATGGACGTGGGCGGTAACACCGACGCCCTACGGCAGCTCACGCGCGCGCTCAAGCTCCTGCCGGTCTCGGATCACGAACGTCGCTACACGGCGCACCATAGGCAACAGGAGATCCTCGCGCGCCTCGCGCGCCGGCCTCAACAGCTGCGCGAGATCCACAACCTCCGGCGCGAGGCGGAGGCTCTCGGCGAGCCGAGCAAGCTGTCGCGCGCGCACGCCCTGCTCGCCCAATTTTATGTGGATGTGGCCAAATTTTCGTCGGCAGCGAGCGCCGTGGAGCCAGCCCTGGAGTACGCCCGCGAGGCGAGCGACGGGCTCGCCGAGGCGGAGGCCCTCCGCCTCAAGGCGCTGGTCCTGCGCGCCCACGGCCAGGGCGAGGAGGCCGTCACGCTGTGCGATTCGGCGCTCGCGCTGTGCAGCGAAGACCGGCCCGGCATGCTCCAGCGCAGCCACACGCTCAATGCGCGAGGCAAGCTCGTCTGGAATCTGGGCCGGCTGCACGAGGCGATCGAAGCCTTCGCCGAGTCGCTCGTGATTTGCCGCATGCTCGAGCTGCCGCGCCTCGAATCGCAGGCGCTCAACAACATGGGCGTGATCTTCTCGCAGCTCGGCGAGCTCGAGGAGGCGCTGGCTCACTACAAGAGCGCGCTCAAGATCGACCAGGACCTCGGCAATCGCCATACCATCGCGATGCGGCTCGGCAATATCGGCCACGCGTACCTCGACCTGGGCGATTTGGATCGCGCCGAGCGCTACCTCGGGAAGGCCTACCGCCTGGCCGAACAAATCGAAGACCAGGCAAGCATCTGCGACACGAGCATCACGCTTGGCCAGATCTACAAGCAACGTGGCAAGCACGAGCAGGCCGTCCAGATCACCGAGAAGGGCCTGTCGCTCGCCGAGACCCGGAAAAACCGCCATCAGCAGATGCGCGCGCTCACCACGCTCGCGCTGCTCACCCTCGAGGCAGGGCGCTCGCCGATGCGGGCGCTCGAGCTCGCCCAGTCGGCGACCGAGCTCGCCCGCGACATGCCGATGCCCATGGCCGAGCCCTACGGCCTGTCGCTGCGCGCGCGCGCCCTCCAGGCGCTCGGCCGCAGCGAAGAGGCCGTGGATCTGTCGCGCCGCTCGGTGGCCGCCCTCGATGCGGCGCCCCACCCGGCGACGGGACGCGAGCAGATCCTCTACTTTCGCGCGTCGGTCTGCGAGGCGGCCGGCCACACAGACGACGCGCGCGACGCCGCCGAGCGCGCGCGCGCCGAGGTCAAGGCGAAGGCCTCGCGGCTCAAGTCGGCCGAGCTCCGCGAGATCTACCTGCAGTCGCGCGTGCCGAGCGATATCGCGCGCGCTTGCGAGCGGCTCTTGGCGTCGTAACGAGACGCCCGCGGCGACGAGCGCCATGATCTGCTCGCGCGCCCGCCCGTCCCCGGCGCCCGAGTCGTCGCGCTGAACACGCACGATCGGATCGCTTCACTCCAAGCCCCGTCCGACTCACCGCGCCTTCGGCTCACGGCAGTCCTGCGCGCGCCGACCGAGCTCCCTTCACGCGGAGAGCCCCTCCTTCGGTGAACTCGTCGTCGGTGAACTCGGGATGCGAAGGCGAACCGCCGTCAATCCACCCCGCCGCCCGAGTCGCTTGCGGACGCCGCGCCTCGGTCAGCCATCACGGCCGCCCGAGGCATCTCATGGCAGGTGCCCTCGGCGACCTCGCGGCCCTCGCGGCGACGCCCGCTCGGGATCCCGAGCCCGCTCGCGATCCAGAGGATCGGCGCTCCGGACGCACCGACATTGAGGCCGAATTTCCGACTGCTGGTTGAGCGAGGAACGCCCGGGCGCGACCCGTGCGCGCGCGTCACGCTGTGCCCTGCGCGCCTAGCGACCGGCGCGCGTAGAGCCAAGTTATCGGCGACTAACTCAACGTGTGCGCGCACAGCCAGGCACGGGCGCTGCATCTGTGGACGACGAGGACATGGCAAGGCGATCGCCGACAGAGACGAGGCGACGCTGCGCCGCGAAGCTCGTGATTTTTACTTCGACAGGAGGTTCGAGATGAAAGCCAGACACATCACAGGATGCATCGCGGGTGTGGTCGCCCTCGTGCTCGCCGGACCCGCGTTCGCACAGGACGATCCCTTCGATCCCGAGGAACCGGATCCCGCTGAGGAAGAGGAGGAGCCGGTCGATCCGATGGACGAGCCCGATCCGATGGAGGATCCGGATCCCATGGAGGAAGAGGAGATCGAGCCGGCGCCTCCCGTCGAGCCCGAGATCGAGGAGCCGGAGCCCTCGCCGGGCGAGCGCGCTCAAGAGATCTTCGAAGACATCGGCGTGGGCGTGAGCGTGGGCGGTGGTGTCACCGGCTTCACGCAATCCGACGCTCGCGATTTCGTCGACGTCGGCGGTAACTGGGAGGCACGGCTCGCGTTCGGCACGCGGTTCCCGGTCGGCGTGGAGGCCGCATACGTCGGTAATGCGCACGACATCGACGCGCTCGGCCTCGACGAGGACGCCATCCTCGTGGGTAACGGCGTCGAGGGCGTCGCGCGCGTGAACATCCCGATCATCGAGGAGCTCACGCCGTACGCTCTCGCCGGGCTCGGGTACACGCGCTACACCCTCGCGAACGAGGACTTCAACACCTCGGCCGTGGACGACAACGACAACGTCGGCTACGTCCCCCTCGGCGCCGGTGTCACCTACCGCGTCGGCCGGGCGGCGTTCGACCTTCGCGGCAAGTTCAGCCCGGCGTTCAACGATGATCTCCTCGAGGGCGAGGATCCCGATGCCGACCTCGACACGTGGGGCGTGACCGGTCGCATCGGTTTCGAATTCTAGCCTCGGGCCGCCGCGTGCGTC
>SLNH01000158.1 GCA_007133195.1 Nannocystineae bacterium
TCAGCCGGCCAGGCGGGTCATCTCGGCGGCCAGCCGGAAGTCGTTTTCGCTGAGGGCGCCGATGTCGTGCGAAAACAGCTCGACTTCCACGCGGTTATAGACGTTCTTCCAGTCTGGGTGGTGGTCCAGCTTTTCGGCCACGAGCGCGACCTTCGTCATCCAGCCGAATGCCGACGCGAACGAGTCGAACTCGAACGTGGCGCGGAGCTTGCCGTCTGCCACGGTCCATCCGGATAACGCGGCGGCGCGCTCGTCGATCTCTGCCTGGCTAAGGGGCTGATTGCGCATGATTTCCTCCTACTGCGGTGGCGACCCGGGAGCGGGATGGCGATGGTTTAGCCATAAACGCCAGTAATGGTCTTCCGCCCGCATCCGCGCCACCTTTCGCCGCGGCATGCCCTTGTGCGGTGAGTAAGTCTAACGATGCCGGTGCCCCACATCGGAGCACCTAATCGCCCGCAGTTTTCGCGGAAAATTTCCCGGCGCCAAGCCCCCCGCCCACCCCTATACCCGAGCCTTAGTGGCTCCCTTTGGGGCGTCGCCTCTCGCCGTCATAGGCAGCTTCGGGTTCGCTCGCAGCGGATGACCTGCGAAGCTCCCGCTCCTCGAGCAGTCGCTGGCGCGACTGCGCCGCAAGCCGCGTGCGAAACGGCCCCGCAACGCGAGAAAACCGGGTCCCCTCGATCCGGAACACCGCCCAAGTCGTGCCGAGCTGCGCTGTCTTGTACACCACCATCTCCACCTCCAGCCTCCTTCAGCTGAGCGGCATCCGCGTTTCGAAGCGAATCCAGCGACTCATCGTCAGTTTACGAGCAACCCTCATGCCAGCGCGTCTGACGGCGCCAACCCAGCCCTACGCTGGGCGACCGGCCGGCTGCGCGGGTGTGTCTAACGGTGCGGAACTGGGGGGAATCCTGCGCCGTTAGGATTCGCGCGGGCGGGCAAATGGCGTTCGCGAACGGACTTCCATGCGCTAGGATGGCCTTAGGGTTTCGATGGCTCTTTGTTCGACGCGGCCGCTCCTAGAGCGCGGCGGGGAGTTTCTATGCGTGTTTTATCTGTAATCACGAATGCAGGCTTCGCTGCTTTGGTCGCCACCGTCGTCGTGGCGTGCGGCGGTGGGGACGGCAGCGGCGACGGGGCCGACGCCGGCGGCACCGGCCCCGATGGACAGGCTCCCGAAGGCCTGTCCGCGATCTCGCTCGAACCGGAAAACCCCACCTTGGTGGTGGAAGACGGAGAGCGGGCGAGCCAGGCGTTTTCCGCGATCGGCGAGTTCGACGACGGCACGACCGAGGATCTCACAGGCGAGGTCCAGTTTTCCGTGAGCACCTCCGCCCTCGGTTCGTTTTCCGGCTCGACCCTCGAAACTAGGTCGCAGCAGGGCGGCAAAGGCCAGGCGACGGCCCGCATAGGCGGCGTGCAGGGGAGCACCGACGTCACGGTCCGGTTCGTCGCCAGCTATGATGATCCCGAGTCGGACCTGCCCGATGACCCTGGCCGGGTGTTCGACGGCGCCGCGGAGGATGACGATTTGGCGCCGCAAGTCGTCTACCCGGCTCCGGGCGTGCTGGTGCCGCCCAACCTCGAAGATCTGGAGGTCCACTTCATTCCGCCCGACGACGGCGAGCTGTTCGAGCTATCGTTCCAGAGCGAGACCACCGACGTGACGGTCTACACGGACTGCGCGCTCGAGGTCGGCGACGGCTGCATATACGCCCCGCAGCAAGAGGTTTGGCGTGGCGTCGCCGGCTCGAACCGCGACGGGAGCGTAACGCTCGGCGTTCGCGCCACGGATGGAGACGGCGAGGCGGCGGGCGCAGCCGAGCCCCAAGACATCGCGTTTACGGACGACGATATCCAGGGCGCGATCTACTACTGGACCACATCGGTGGGCGGCAGTGACCGAACCACTGCGATCGTCCGCTTCGACTTCGCCGGAAATCAAGACGCGCCGGAGCCATTCATCACCGAGGACCAAATCCCGTCAGACCAGGTCAATAACAGCTGCGTAGGCTGTCACGCACTGTCACCGGAAGGCGAGAGGATGTTCACCGCGGTGGACGGAGGTCTCGACGGCCGCACGCTGCTCACGGACGTAAGGACCGGAGAGCCGCTCGTCGAGTTCGACTCCACGCCCAATAACGCCTTTGCGTCGTGGAGCCCGGACGGCGAACAGTTCGTCGGCGTGTTCGGAAACGACAGCTACAGCTGCGACGACGAAAACGGTAACGGCGACGAAAACGGCAACGATGAAGACTGCGGCTTCATCGGCTACGATCTAAACGTGTTCGACGGCGCCACCGGCGAGCACACGGGCACGATCGACGTGGGCGGCGACGAGGACAACCCCTCGCACCACCCCGACTGGGCGCCGAGCGGCAACCAGATGGTCTTCGGCCGCGTTTTAGGCGCGCCGCGAAGTAACGGGTCGCTGGCGACGGCGAGGCAGGCCGCCATCGGCCTCATCGAGCGCGAGGACGAGGACGCCGATTGGTCCGAGCCCGTGTTTCTCACCGACCCCGACGAGGGCGAAAACACCTTCTTTCCCACGTTTTCGCCCGAGAGCGACCTCATCGCCTACAACCGCTCGAGCTGCGACAGCGGGAGCAACGACGACGAGTGCAACGCCCACGATGACGAAAACGCGACGCTGTTCGTCATCCAGCCCGACGAGGACGCCGAGCCCGTTCGGCTCGATCGCGCCAATGAGCCAGGCATCCTCGACGCCGAGCGCGACGAGATCATGAACTCGTTCCCCAAGTGGACGCCGTTTACGTTCGAGCGCACGGGCGAGTTCGGCTCGCGGATTTACTGGATGTCGTTTTCCTCGGACCGCAGCTACGGCTTGCGCGACACGAGCACACTTTTGTGGATGACCGCCGTGGATCCCGGCGCCGCGATCGCGGGACAGGACCCCAGCACCCCCGCGTTCGCCATTCCCTTTCAGGCGCTCGAGAGCGAAAACCACACCGCGCAGTGGACGGAGACGAGCGTCATCATCGAGTAGGCGCCCGTCCCCCGTCCGCCCGCGGCGGGCCACAGCGAACACGGCGGCGGTGCGCGGGCGCGCCCCGAGGGCTCACTCCTCGGCGCTGGCCGGGGCCGGGGCGGGCGCCTCGTCGGGCGACAAGAGGGCGAACAAATCGTTCTTGGAGAGCTTGGCGGCGCGATCCGCGCCGCCGAGGGCCGTGTCGAACAGCGCGCGCTTTTTCTCCTGGAGCGCGAGGATCCGATCCTCCACGGTCTCTTGCGCCACCAGCCGGTAGACCATCACCGGCTTGTCCTGGCCGATCCGATGCGCCCGGTCCGCGGCTTGATCCTCGGCCGCCGGGTTCCACCAGGGGTCGAGGAGATACACGTGATCGGCCTCGGTGAGGTTCAGCCCGGTCCCCCCCGCCTTGAGCGAGATCAGCATCACGGGCGGGCCGCTTTCGTCTTGAAACGCCCGCACGACCGCCTCGCGATCCCGCGTCGATCCGTCGAGGCGCAAAAACTCGATCCCGGCGCGCCGCAGGTGAGGCTCGACGCGGTCCAACAGCGCCGTAAACTGGGAGAACACGAGCGCCTTGTGCCCCTCCGCGACGATCTCCTCCACGTGCTCGAGCAAAAGCTCGATCTTCGACGACGTCTCCGCATCGTGGCCGGGAATCAAGCCCGAGTGGCACGACGCCTGACGGAGGCGCAGGAGCAGCTCCAGCACCTCGAGCACGCCGCTTCCTTGCTCGAGCGCCTGCACCACGTCCTTCTCCGCCGCCGCGCGCACCGCGTCGTAGACCGCCCGCTCCTGGTCCGTGAGCTCGCAGCGGAGCACCATCTCGGTGCGGGGCGGGAGCTCCGGGGCCACGTCGCGCTTGAGCCGTCGGAGGATGAACGGGCTCACCACCTCGCGCAGCCTCGCCGCCGCCTGGGGATCGCCGGCCGCCGCACGCCGCCCGAGGCGCTCCTGGAAGGCGCCCCGGCCTCCGAGCAGGCCCGGGTTTGCGAAGTGAAGCTGACTCCACAGCTCGTCGAGCCGATTTTCCAGCGGCGTGCCGGTGAGGGTGAGGCGGAACGGGGCGCGGAGCCGATACGCCGCGCGCGCGACTTGGCTGTCCGGGTTTTTGATCGCCTGCGCCTCGTCGAGGACCACGGCGTCCCAGGGCGCGGCGGCCAGCTCCTCGGCGTCTTGACGCAAGATCCCGTAGGTCGTGATGACGATATCGGCGCCGTCGTCGAGCTCGCGGCGGGGGCCGTGGTACAGGACCGCCCGCAGCGACGGCCGGAACTTTTCGATCTCGGCGAGCCAGTTGTGCGCCACGCTCGTCGGCGCCACGACGAGCGTCCGCCCGCGGAGCGCGCACAGCGCCTGCAGCGTCTTGCCGAGGCCCATGTCGTCCGCCAGCACGCCGCCTAGCTCGAACGAGCGCAGAAACGACAGCCAGGCCACGCCTTCCCGCTGGTAGCCGCGGAGCTCGGCGGTGAGATCCGCCGGCAGATCCGGCGGGGGAAGCCCCTCGAAGCCGTCGATGAGCGGCGATAGGCGCGCGAGCCACGCGGGGCGCGGCGCGTCCAGGTCGTCGAGCAGGGCCGCCGCCGCGGGGGCCACCGCCGCGGGGAGCTTGTCGCCGTCCTGCGACTCGGCCTTCGCAGCCAAAATTTGAGCTACCCGATGCCCGTTCTCCTCGAGCCACCCCGCCGGCAGTCGGCCGAAGCCGCCCCCCTCGAGCGGAACGACGTTGAATCCGCTCTCGTAGGCGCTCAAGACATCGGCCGCGCCGGCGCGCTTTTGGCCCTCGCCCGGCGCGCGGAAGCTCACCTCGAGGCCGTCCGCGTCGATCGTCGGCTCGAGCTCGGGCGCCTCGATCTCGACCGGGGCGTCATCCTCGCCCTGGAAGCGCCGCAGCCGGCCGGCGAGCGCCATCGCGTCCTGCCCCTCGAAGCGCGCCCGGCGCCCCGGCACGAGGTTGAGCTCGTCGCGCAGCGCGTGCACGAGCGAGCGCTCGGCCGCCTCGTCCCGCACCGGTACCGCACCGCCGAGATGGACCATCCGCCCGCCGTCGATGCGCGCGCGGGGGGGATTGCCGTACACGAGCGTGGGCAAGACCGACAGGGCGCCCGCCTCCTGCTCGATGTCGAAGGAGATCCGCGGCCCTGGGCCCGCCTCGGTGCTCGGCAGACCGCGGGCGCTCCGCACGTCCACGGGCATGCGTTTTTTCAGCTCGGGGAGCACCTCGGTCACGAGCTCTCCGACCTGCTCGGCCCCGTAGACCTTCTCGAATGGGAGCCGCTCGAGCGACAGCCCAGACAGCTCGGTCTCGCCGGCCGGGTGCAGCGTGCGTCCGCAGCGCACCACGCCCCGGGCCACGACTTCGTCGATGCGCGGGTCCGGCTCGAGCCGGAGCGAGACGCCGCCGCCACTGGCGTCGCGGACGAGCGCGCGCGGGACCACGCGCTCTCCGCTGGTGCCGACCGCCTCCCCGGCCAGGCGCACGTCGTGATCGCCCGACAGAAGCTCGAAGATCGAACCGAGGTTATCGGGATCGAGCGCCCGCCGCCTCGGCGCGCCGAGAAACAGATCGATTTGGAGATCGGCCTGGGTTGGCGTAACCCCCGGGCCCACGGCGCGCGACGAGCCCCGCGAGGACAAGCTCGCCCCCAAGGGGTGCTCGCGACCATCCGGGGTTACGATGCGCCGGTCGAGATACAAGCCACCCGACTCGCGCTCCAAATAGTAGCGGATCCTGCCGCCGCCGCGCCCCGATACCGGAAGCTCGCTCCCGCGCTTATGCGCCTTGCCCACGGCGATCACCGCGGCCACCACGTGCTCGCAAGGATCGACCTTGCTGGCGCAGTCGCAGTCCCACTCCTCGTCCTCGGGGTAAAGGACCACCGTCGGAGACACCGCCCTGCCCGGCAGCAAAACGCGGCACACCACCTCGTCGCCGGACGCCTCCTGTCCCGCCACGGCGTCGGCGCGAACGAGCTCCACCCCGCGCGACCACGTGCGATTCGCGGCGGCGGCGCGCAGGGTATTGTGAAGTTTTTGCACGAGCTCGGGTTTGGGCGATGCCATCGCTAGTGTCTCGACCCAGGCGTCATGATTCGATCGGGCGAGCCACATCGCGTGCCTCGCAAGGCGTGAAGAAGGAGCGTATTGACCATACGTGACTGATGAATAACGACGCGAGGCGCGTGAGGGGGCCGCCAAACGGATCAGAACGCCTGGGTCGAGACACCAGGTTCGGAGTGTGGCGGTCCAGGCCGCTATCGATAGCACCGCCAAGCGCTCCAGAAAACCCCGGCGACCCGGCAGATTCAGCCGTCGCGCGGAGCCCCCGAACGGCGCCGCGTTTCGTCACCCTGAGGAATGGGCACCGCGGACGCTGCGAAGCGCCTCCTCCCGCACCGCCGGCGCCGGCGCCGCAGGGCGACCGAGGAAGAAGCCTTGGCCGTAGTGAGCGCCGGTCTCGATCACGGCTTCGAGCTCATCGGCCGTCTCGATACCTTCGGCCACCACCTTGGCCCCGAGCTCGTGAGAGAGCCGGACGATCGCCGTGACGAGCGCTCGGAGGCGCGCGTTTTCGCCGAGCCCTGCGACGAGCTGGCGATCGAGCTTCACGATCTCCGGTGTCAGATCGGCGATGTATTTGAGGTTCGAGTATCCGGCTCCCAGATCATCGACCGCGAGCCTGATTCCTTTGCTCCGTATCTCGCGCAGCACCGAGTGGCAAAACCGGTAGTGGGAGATCGGCACGGACTCGGTGACTTCGAGATAGACGTCGTGCTCATGGAGCGTCATGGCGTCGTCGGGGCGCACGAGCCAGGCCTCGTCGAACTCGGCGGGGTGAATATTGAGAAACAGCGGAAAGTGCGGGCAGTCTTCGACGGCACGCTTTCGCAGGGCGCGCCCGAGCTCGCCCATGAACGACTCCTCGATCGCGCCGGAGATCATCTCGAGCGGCGTCGGATACTCGCTCGCCGTGCTGCGCGCGAGTCCCTCGTAGCCGAGGATCTCGAGCGTGGGGAGGCGGGCGACGGGTTGGAAGGCGATGTAAAAGTCTCCACTGTCTAGCGCTTCGCGTACCGAACGAGCCACGACGTCGACTCTACACGACTCGCCGCAGCTTGCGGACAGCGTGAGGCCAATCCCCGGGCCTCCGCGGCGCGCGCGCCGACACCGATCCGCGCGCCGCTTCGCCGAGCCGCGAGCGCGTTAGCGAGCGGGCGTAAACTCGCTCACGCTTTATGCACCCACCGAGGGCCGGCGCGGCGCCGCGCCGGGCGCGCGGGCGCGCTTTTCCCTCAAGAAGCTGCGCCGAGGCAGCGCCCTACCGAACACTCGTTCGAACACGATCGGCGACATGAGCAAAACCACGGTGGTCGCCGTGACCGCCGCGACGGCGAAGACGGCTAACACCGAACCGGTGAGCAGAACGATGGCGACCATGAGCGCCCCCACCCCCCCGAGCGGCAGGGCGGCAAGGACCACGTAGCGCCCCATGTTCCGGCGAATGCGCGCCGCGTAGTCGCTCTCGCAGTCGCGACAGCGCATCCCGGACGCGGGCATGTGCCGGCTGCACAGCGGCATCCCACACCGCGGGCATCCCTCGACGGTCTTGGCCTTGCAGTCGGCCATCTCGTTTCCCGCAGGGACGCGCGCTCGGCACAGCTCGTGGACCTCAGCGCTCCTCAGAGGCACGCGGCGATCCTACCACGTCCCCGGGCGCGGCGCTCACGGCGCCGGCCAGCGACCCGCGCGCCGAGCTGCCGACGTCCGCTCGGATGACACGGCGCCAACCGTTTGCGTATACTGCGTGGCCGTGAGGATCCCTCGGCCCCGGCGTGCCCCGAAGCCGCTTGCCCTGATTTTCGGCGCGGCGGCGCTCGTCCTTTCGTCGTGCGCCGGAGCGGACGTCGATCCGGCTACCCCTGACGACGTGGATGAGCGGGGTGAGCGCGAGGACTACGAAGACGCGGGCGAGCGCGGCGACGGACGGGGCTGGCAGTGGCAGGGCCAGCGACAGGACTGCTTTTTCGTTTACGAAAACGAGTGCCATCGCTACTTCGACGAGGCATGCGAGGCGGCGGGCTGCAGCGAGGCCGACTGCGAGCACGACGACGCCGCACCCGCGAACGTAAGCTGCCCCGAGGAATGAGCCCGCCGAGTGAGCTCGTGGGGCCCGCGGCGCCGCCGGGCCGCTCGTGGTTAGCTGCTCGCTACCGGCGTCGTCGATAGGCGTTCGCCGCCAGACGAGCGGCGGCTGCCTCAGCCGGCGTCGCGCATCTCGGATCCCTCGTCAGGCGACGGCTCGCTCGCCTCGCGCCGCCGCTGGCGGGAGGCCATGATCTCGCCCACCGAAGGCGGCCGCAAATCGTCTTCGCCGTACTCGAGGGGCACCGTCCCCGCCTCGAGCCAGCGCATCTCGCCGGTGAGCGCGCGGCGCGCCACCGCGTTTTGCACGCCGTCGTCGTTGGACCGCATCTCCCGGAACAGCGCCTTCACCCGGCGCCGGGCGCGCAGCGAAAACGCGTCTGCCAGCGCCGCCGCGTCCCGCGCCCGCTCGTCACCGTCGCGCTGCATGGCGCGCGCCCGAGACACGGTGGCCGTCATCGCGTACAGCTCCATGGCCACGTCCACCGCCCGAAACAGAAGCGCTTGCTTTCTCTCGAGCTTGGCCCGGTGCGCCGCGATCCCGTGAAAGATCGAGCGGGCAAGCTTCCTCGCCGACCGCTCGGCGAAGCGAAGGTGCCCCGCGAGGCCGCCGAAGCTCGAAAACCGCGGAAAGCGGCCCCAGCCCAGCCACCGCGACGGATACCACCACGCGTAAAACGCGATCACCTTCGGGATCGCAGCGAGGCGAGCGCGGAGCGAGGCGTCGGGCTGGGCCAGCGCGCCGGCCACCCGGATGTGCTTGTCCACGGCTTCCCTGGCCATGAACAGGTGAAGGATCTCGCTGGAGCCCTCGAAGATGAGGTTGATTCGCGCGTCGCGCAGCGTCCGCTCCACATCCACGGGCGCCTCGCCGCGCGCGGCGAGCGAGCGAGCGGTCTCGTACCCGCGCCCGCCGCGGATTTGCAGCGCCTCGTCGAGGATGTGCCAGCACCTCCTCGTGTTCCACTCCTTGGCGGCGGCCGCCTCGAGGCGAATATCGGTGTCTGGGCGATCCGCTGCGTCCGCGACGAGCTCGGAGATGGTCTCCATCGCGAAGCTGTCCTCCGCGGTCTCGGCGAGCTTGTGGGCGATCGCTTCGTGCTTGCCGATCGGCACTCCCCATTGCACGCGCGCCCGCGACCATTCCCGCACGATCGTGAGCGCGCGCTTCGCCATCCCCGAGGTCACCGCAGGGAGGGAGAGCCGGCCCGTGTTCAGCGTAACGAGCGCGATCTTGAGGCCGTCGCCCTCGGCGCCGATCAAGTTGTCCCGCGGCACCTCCACGCGGTCGAAGGTCACTTGCGCGTTCGCGAGGGCCCGCAGCCCCATGAACCGGCAGCGGTGATCGATCCGCACTCCCGGCGCGTCCATGTCCACGACGAAGGCGCTGATCGCACCCGTTGATGGATTTCTGGCCATCACCACGGACAGCTCCGCCAGCGTGCCGTTGGTGCACCACAGCTTGGTGCCGCTCAGGATGAACCGCTCGCCGTCGGCGGTGGGCTCGGCCAGCGTGGACAGCCTCGCCGGATCCGAGCCGACCGCCGGCTCGGTGAGCGCGAACGCGGAGATCGCGCCCCGCGCACACCGCGGCAGGAACCGCTGTTTTTGAGCCTCCGTCCCGAACAGCTTGACCGGCTGCGGCACGCCGATCGCCTGATGCGCCGACAGCAGCGCCGTGACGTTCGAGTCGTGGCTTCCCAACAGGGTCATCGCGCGGACGTACTCCGGGTGACTCAGCCCGAGGCCTCCATAAGCTTTCGGGATCTTCATCCCGAACGCGCCGATCTCGGCGAGCGCGTCGATCGCTTCGCGTGGGTACTCACCGCTTTCGTCGATGGCGATCGGATCCACATGGGCGCGCAAGACACGCTCGAGGCGCTCGAGGAAATCCCGAAACGCCGGGCGGCTCGGCTCCGCCCCTGGAAACGGATCGATCAGATCGAGGCGATAGCGGCCGAGGAACAGGTCGCGCAGAAAGCTCTCCCCGCGCCACCGCTTCTCCCGCGCGCGTTCGGCCACCTCACGCGACTTTCTCTCCTCTGCCTGCGACATTCCCGGGGGCTATAGCAATCGTGATGCCACGCGAGGCGACGCCATCCGTTCTTCGGACAACCGACAATGCGTGCGCACCTGCACGGCGTGACGCGAGCGCACGGCGCGCGCGGAGGCAGCGCGGCCGCACAGCGGAACCTGGGGCGCGGCGGCGCGGCATGAAAGGTGCACATCTCGTCGCGCGCGCGGCCGTCGGCCGAAAGCGCACCCCGCTCAATGAAGACAACCCGTACGGAAGAGCGACGGGAACGCCAAAGGCGCAGGAGGAATCCGAGGCATGAAGATACGAGACGTCATGACCCCTGAGCCCCTCACGCTCCCCGCGAGCGCGTCGGTCCAGGAAGCCAGCCAGCTCATGCGCGATCACGACGTGGGCTCCGTGCTCGTTTGCGACGACGCCGGAGACGTCATCGGCATGTTGACGGACCGCGACGTGGCGATCCGCGCCTGCGCCGAAGGCCGCGCCCCGGAGCGAACCTCGGTGGCGAGCATATCGAGCGACGAGTCGATCGCGATGGTGTCGCCCGACGACGACCTGCAGCACGCCGTCCTCATCATGCGCGAGAAGGCGGTTCGACGCGTGCCGGTGATCGAACACGGGAGGCCGGTGGGGATCGTGTCGATCGGGGACATCGCCGCCGCCGAGGCGCCGCACTCGGCGCTCGGCGAGATCAGCCGGGCCCGCCCGAACGCTTGACGTGACCGACGCGCGCTCGAATCGGGAGGCGAACATGAAATGTGAAACGTGCGGAAACAACTACGATAAGGCCTTCGAAATCATCACGGCCGGGAGGTCCCACACCTTCGACAGCTTCGAGTGCGCGATCCAGGCGCTCGCGCCGCGGTGCAGCCACTGCGGCGTGCGGATCCTGGGACACGGCACGGAGGCCTCCGGTCACATGTACTGCAGCGCGCACTGCGCGCACGAAAGCGGCGTGACCGCGGTGCGCGACCGCGTGTCGTGACGCGGCGCCTTCAGGCGGCCAGGTCGGCCGCCGCACGCGGGCGCTGGGCGGCGGCGCCGGCGCGGATCCGCGGGATGTGGATCGCCGGGCCGCGAGAGAAGTGAATTCGACGGATGCCGCGGTAGTACTCGCCGTCGATGATCGGATCGAGCAGCTCGTCGCCCGCCGCCTCGATGGTCATCTCGCGACACGCGCGATCGACGACGCCGGGCCCGCGCATCTCGCGCCCGAGGTGCATGCGCGGGAGATTGCGCACGATGGTGAGGGGCGAGACGGCCCCCACGATGGCGTGCAGATTCTCCGGCTCGTCGGCCATGGTGAAAAACCGAAACACGCCGCCCAGGTTGATCGACACCGAAGCGATGTGGATCCCGGTGTAGGGCGCCTCGGGCAGCGCCTCACCATCGATCGTGATCCGAGCCCTCGTCGGCCGAAATACGTCGCGGGCGTAGCGCTTCATCTCCACCGGCAGGCCGGGGACGTGACGGAGGGGCGACAGCGCCACCGGCATCGAAGCGAGGGTCCGCGAGACCACCTTCACGATCGTGCGCGGGCTCGGATCGGGATCGGCGTAGTACTTGGAGAAAAACCGCTGGCCCACGCCTCCGGCCGCCGAGCCGAACCCCACGGTGCGAAACGGCACCTCCCTGCCACCGTCCTCGCGCACGCCCTCGATGCGCATGGTGTCCACATCCACCGCCTCGATGTCGTCTTCGCGCTCGAGCGCGCCGCGAAGCTCGCGCAGCAGGGCGAAGGCGTCTCCGCGGACGCCGACCTGGTGAGCGACGAAGTCGATCGTGCCGCCGTTCGTGGGCAGCGTCAGCGGCAGGGTGGCGCCCTTTCGGGCAAACTCGTCCTCCTCGAGGATCTCGAGGCCCGCGCGCACGAGCCAGTGGAGCGCGCCGTCGCCGCCGTCGGCAACCCAGAACCGCGCTCCCCTCCGCATAAAATCCCGGGCAACGGGCTTGATCGCCTCGACCGTGGGCGTCGTGCGAACTTCACCCAAGTCGCCGATGAGCGCCTGCAGGTCCGCAGCCCGGCTGCGGTGCCCGCGGTTTTTCCGGCTGTTCGGATTCGTGATGACGCCGATTTCCATGGCGGCGAAGGCTCCCCTCCATCCTGTGGCGACGCCTCGATGTGCAGGATTTAAGCCACCCGCAAGATCTCACAAGCATGCGAAATTAAATGGCGCACACTGACAACGGGCAGCGATGGCCGCGTAACGGACTTCGCATCCGGCAGCCGCTGCGAAGCACCGTACGCGGCGAGCCTTGGGGTAGTCAGTCGCCGAGCGGGAGCTGGTCCAAGGGGAGGTCGCGCGGCCCGACGACCAGGATCTCATCGCCCGACACCGTGCCGGTCATGCCCCTATGGTGGATCTCTCCCTCGCAGCCCGGTGCCCCGCCCGCGCGGATGGTGAAGGCATCGTCATCGACTCGCTCGTAGCCGTAACTGAACCGGTGGTCCATGAGCATCTCGAAGCCGAGCGCCTGCCATCCCTCGCCGGACCACGCCTCCGGGTCGGGCTCGCATCCGCCACAACAGGCAAGCGGGTTGGCGGGCGTGAGCGGCGCGCTCGGTGGGAGCTCGCCGTGCTCCGCGTGGTACATGCGCACGAGATCCACCATGCTCCGCATCGTCGCCTCGGCTTCCGCGGCCTTCGCGCGCTCTTGATAATCCAGGAACGCCGGCACCGCGAGCGCGGCGCCGATCCCCACGACCCCGACCAACAGGGCTGGGTTTCCGGCCTCGATCTCGACGGCGATCTCGAGCTTACCGTCCGCCACGGTGGGCTCGATCTCAGCCGCCAACGCTTCGAAGTGGTGAATGGCCAGGATCGCGCCGATGGCCTCCTCGGGCAGACCGTCCGCCACGACCGCGTCCTTCTCCCGCTTCGCCATGGACACGCCTTGACTGAGCCCGACCTCGATCAGGCTCGCGAGATCGTCCAGGCCGTCGTCATCGCCGCGGGCGATCACCGCGAGGGTGCCGCTGCCGATCGACAAGGCGGCGGCGCGCACGCCGAACTGCTCGCTCATCATCTGGACCTCCGGGTCGGGGATGACGTCGGGCACGGCGGCGAGCGACAGGTACGCCTCGCCGATGTCCTCGGCGACGAGGCGCCCGAGCTCGGAGTCTTCGGAGAGGGGCTCCGCCTCGCCGGTGGCGACGTCGAGACCGGCCGTCACCGCCCGCTCGTCGCCGACGAGGAGCAGGTCGTCCTGGACGGCGAACACGGCTTCCATATCCGGCGCCGCGTAAAGCGGCACGCCCCCGTGGTCCCCGGCCTGCGGGGCCGCCGGCTCACCGTGAATCCCCGAGACCCCGAACGCGAAGCTGGGGATGACCTCGTCGGGCAGGACGTAGACGAAGCCCGAGCTTACGTCACCGATCACCACGCCGTACTCCTGCTCGATGTAGCCTTCGAGCTCGTCGTCGAGTGCCTCGGCGCGCTCCGGGTCGAGCTCCCCCAAAAGGCCGGTCCGCCACAGCTTTCGCAGCGTGCCGGGCGGCTGCACCACCGCCAGAGCCGCGGCGTCCGCGGGCACGGCGGCTGGGATGTCGACCGAGGGCGCGCCGGACCGGTGCGCCGCCTCCTCTCGATCACCTCCCGAACAAGCCGCGACAGCGGCGCCTGCGGCCAGAAGGAAAACCAGGTTGCGCGTTCGCATCGACGAACATTACCAAACCGGCATGCGGCCTTCACCTGCCGCGAAAGCGCGGCTCGCGCTTTTCGAGCAGAGCGGCGATGCCCTCGCGCGCATCTTCGCTGTCCACGCTCTCGGCCTGCGCGAATGCCTCGCGGCGCGCCGCCGCGCGCGCATCCCAGCCGAGCCCGTCGCGCAGAAGCTGTTTCGTCACCCGCACGGCGGCCGGGGCGTTTTGGGCGATGGCGTCCGCCATCTCGCGGGCGGCTTGGCCGACCTCGGCCCCGGGCACGGCGCGCGAGGCGAGACCGATGTGCGCCGCTTCGTCGCCGCGCACGAGCCGCCCGGTGTAAAGCAGCTCCGCGGCCCGCGACGCCCCCACGAGCCGCGGCAGCGCGTAGCTTATCGCCATGCCCGGCGTGAGCCCGAGGCGCGCGAAGTTCGCGCCGTACTTCGCCTCGCTCGCCGCCACGCGAATGTCGCAGGCGAGGGCGAGGCCGAAGCCGCCGCCCACCGCGTGTCCGTTCATCGCGGCGAGCACGGGAACCTCGATGTCGAGGACCGACAAGAAGGGCGCATACATGGCGTAGGAGCGCTCGTGGGGCTTGGCGCCCCCGCTGCTCCGCTGGATCTGCGATTTGAAATCGGCGCCGGCGGAAAACGAACTGCCGGTGCCGGTCACGATCACGCACCGCGCCTCGGTGTCGGCGCGCGCGCTCGCCGCGGCGCTCGCGAACGCATCGAGCAGCTCGGCGGTCATGCTATTGCGGTTGTCGGGCCGGCGCATCGTGATGAAGCCGAGCGCGCCGTCCCGCTCGTAGGTCACAGCCGATGACAATGAGGACCTCCCGCGGTCACGCTTCGAGCTGGGCCAAAAACTCGTGCGCCTCCTGGTACTCGGGGTCCTCGCGGAGCGCTTTTTTGGCCCACAGCTCGGCCTTGGCGCGGTTTCCGCGCGCGTGCTCGATCTTGGCCTCCCACAAAAGCGCCATCACCCGCGTCACCGGGCCCGGGTTTTCCATGAGGCTGATCGCCCTGAGCGGCTTGAGCGCCAAGTCGTAATCGCCAAGCTCGGTGGCAAGATGCGCGAGCTCGGCGGCGAGCTCGCCATTTTTCCGGTCGACGTCGAACGCCTTTTTGAGCCACGCGAGCTGCGTATCCTGGTCGCCCGCCGCCGCCGCGACGTGCGCCATCCGGCGCTGCAGCGCCGCGAGCTCCGGCGAACGCCGCTTGTGTGCGCGAATCGCCGGCTCCAGCATCGCCACGGCCTCCTCGATGCGGCCGGCCGCGGTGAGAATGTCGGCCACGAGGAGCGTCGTTTCGTGCTCGTCGGGCCGGAGCTCGCGCGCCTTGAGCGCCGGCGTCACCGCCGACGCCGGATCCTGGAGATCCTCACTATAGATCGTGGCCGCGCGCCGGTAGCACGCATAGCGCTGCTCCTCGGCCGCCGCGTTGTCCCCGTCCTGCACCAAGATCTCTGCCAGCTCGCGGTGGGCCCCGCTCTGCTCGTAGATCTGCCGGAGCAGCGCGCGCACCCGCCCTTCCTCGGGTTGGGACCTGCTCACGTATTCGAGGCCCGCGCGCGCCTGAGCGCTCTCGCCGCAGGCCTCCGCGGCTTCGGCGAGCGCGAGCGCCGCCTTGACCTGGGCTTCACCCTCCTCGAGCTCCACCAGGCGAGAGCACGCCGTCACCACGCCTTCCCAATTCTCCGCGGCGAGCTCGAGCTCGCGGAGCTTGTGCAGGGCCGCCGCGTCCTCCGGCTCGCGCTCGATCCACGCGAGCAGAAGCTTTCGCGCCCGCTCGTCCTCTCCGCGCGGAACGAGGAGATCGACGAGGCGCACGGTCGCGGCGTGCTCGGTCTCGCGGTCCCCGCGCTGCGCGGCCCGCACGCGCGCCGCGTCCAGCGCGTCTACGAGCCGCGAGGACA
>SLNH01000369.1 GCA_007133195.1 Nannocystineae bacterium
CGCCGAGCGGCCCTAGCTTTGCGCCGATCGCCTGGGCGAGCGGCCAGGCCTCGTCGCTCACTCGCGCGTTGAATCGATAGACCTCGCCTGCGCCGAAGTCCGACTCCGAACCCACATGGTGGCGATCGAGCGCGTCGCCGTGCTCGTCGGCGTAGGCCCGGGCGCCCAAAAGGCCGATCTCCTCGGCCGCGAACAAGACGAGGCGGATCGTGCGATCGGGCCGCTCGCCCAGCTCGAGGATGCGCCGGGCGGTCTCGATCACGATGCCCACGCCGGCGGCGTCGTCCTGGGCGCCGGGCGCCAGATCCCACGAGTCCAGGTGCGCGGAGATGACGACGTACTCGTCTGGTTTAGCCTCCCCGCGGATCTCGGCGATTACGTTTTGCGATGTGTACTGATCTCCGTAGCGAGCGCCGAGCTCGAGCGCGACCTCGACCGGCTCGCCCGGCTCTTCGAGCGAAAGCAACCTCTCGAGCTGATCCGCGTCGGGGTGGGCGAGGGCCGCGGCGGGGACGAGATTCAAGACCTCGGCGACCTCGGCTGAGCTCGCGTCGCCGGCGCTGGCCTCATAGGCATCGAAGTCGAAGGAAAGCATCCCCGTGTGAGCAAAGCGATGCTCGCCGGTGCTCACGGAGCGGATGAGCAGCGCGGCCGCTCCCTTTTCGTGCGCCACCGCCGGGCCCTCCTGGCGCGCCGCCACCGCCGGGCCGTAGCCGCTGCCGTCGCGCGCTCGCTCCATCCGATTCCCGATATAAGCGATCTTGCCGGCCACGCGCTCGGGATCCGCGTCGCGGAGCGCGTCGAGGTCTTCGAAGGGCACGACCTCGGCCGTTACGCCCCCCTCGGGGGTGGGCGGCGAATAGCCGAGGGTCGTGATGACCAAGGGCTGAGGGGCGGGCGAGACCACCTCGGCCGACTCGCGCCCCCGCTCCCAGGTCGGAAACGACACCGGCTCGTGGCGCACCTCGTCGAAGTCCATTGATTCGAGAACATCCGTGGCCCACGCGACGGCCCGCGCGTCGCCCTCGGTGCCGGCCATTCGCGGGCCCACCCGCGTGGTGAGGTCCTCGACGAGGGCGAATGCATCGGTCCCCGAAATCGCTGCGTCGCGCAGCTCTCGCGCGATGTCCAGATCTTCGTCCCGAAAGCTCTGGGCGTCGCCCTCGGCCCGAAGCGCGAACAGCACGGCGACCGCCCCCGCGACGGCGCCGAGCGCCACCGCCCAGGGCGCTGCCGGACGGAAGCCGCGTGGGCTTGCTTGTCGTCGGCGTGTCATGATGTGCCCGCGTTGTTACCACCGCGG
Source organism: Nannocystineae bacterium (assembly GCA_007133195.1). Classification (GTDB taxonomy): domain Bacteria; phylum Myxococcota_A; class Polyangia; order Haliangiales; family Haliangiaceae; genus SLNH01. Next base: position 1,304 of record SLNH01000369.1, read on the forward strand.
CCCACGCGGCGCCACAGCGGCGGCCGATCGCAAAGAGGCTCGCGCGGCTGGCCACAGCACCGATCGCCGCGGAGCAGGGAGGTTGCGCGCAGGTGCTGCGCAGCTAAGGGCTGGGCGCTGTGCGCGCCCGGAGATCAGGCCCCGCGTCGGGCGTCTTCACCGTGCGCGGCTGATGACCGTGCGGCGGATCGAGAAAGCGCGACAGCGCGGCTAGAATCTCGTCGTCTGTTCCGAGGTGGATCACGATCATCGTGCCCCGGGTAAAGACGTGGGGCTCGCTCGGCCAGTGCACGTCCCGCGAGCCGATGCGGCGGCCGCCATCCGCGATCGTGGCCGATTCCTCAGCCCGCGACTCGGCGTCGGGATAATCGAAAACGAGGAGCATCTCGCGCTCGACCTGCATCACCTCCCCGCGGGCGCTCAGGACCGGCAGATCCGTCTCGCCGCGGCGCGACACCCAGAGCCACTGCGAGCGGAGCGCGTCGGCGAGCTCGATGAAGCTATCGCTCGCGCCACTTTGCCAGATTGGGCCCGGGCCGGGAGCGGGCGGGCGCACCGGGGCGCACGCCACGACGCACGACAATCCCGCCGCCACCGCGGCCATCGCGAGCTTCCCAGGCATCGGCAAGACTCCGATGCGATGCGGCGCCGCGGGCGAGCGTGCCGGTAGCGCGCCGCGGTGTCGTGAAGGGCGATTGTTCACGGGTGGTGCGATACTCCGCCGTCACGGCATGATTCGTCGCCGCTGCCCAGCAAGCCTGCGCAAACGATCACGACACCGGGCGCCGCGGGAGGCTCGGCATACGCTCTTGGTTTACGCTTCGTCGCGGGCAAACACCGCGCGATCGTCGGCGAAGGCCTTGAGCTCGATCGCGTTTCCCGCCGGATCGCGAAAAAAGCAAGTGTGCTGCTCGCCCCGCTCACCCGAGAACCGAACGCGCGGCGGAATCGAAAACTCGATCCCGCTCGCCTGCAACCGAGCCACGATTTCGCGCCACGCCATGACGGGGACAACGAGACCGAAGTGAAACGCCGGCACCTCGTCCGAGTCCACGTCGTTCGAGCCAGCCCAAAAGCCCGCCGCGGCGAGGTGCGCCACGATCTGATGTCCAAACAGGTCGAAGTCCACCCACGTTTCACTGGCCCGCCCTTCCCGGCAGCCCAAGACGTCTACGTAAAAGGCTCGCGCGCGCTCGAGATCGCCCGCCGGGAACGCCAGGTGAAACCTGGGCCGAGCCAGGGACGGCATCGGCCGGCGCCCCTCCAGCGCGTCCAAGACGCCGGCGCCGAGCTGTTCGAGGCTGCCGAGCACGAGGTCCGCGACGCCGAAGCGCACATCCCCCCGCGTGGCGTCCTCGGGAACGGCGACGGTCACCATGCCCGCCGCTTTCGCCGACAGGCAGCCAGAAAACGAGTCCTCGAAAACCACGCACTCACTCGGAGAAACCTCGAGCGCCGCGGCGGTCTCGAGATACGGCATGGGATGAGGCTTGCCGAACTCGTCGTGCTCGGCCGAGTGAGCCACCGCGAACCGCTCCGACAGGCCGAGCCGAGCCAGCGTGGCATCGATGAGCCGGGGCGCCGACGACGAGCACAGCGCAAGCTCGAGCCCCCGCCGCTCGCAAAGATCGATGGCTTCTGCGACGCCGGGAAGCGCCGTCGCGCCCGCCGTAAGCTCCACGACGCGATCTACGACCCGCTCGGCCACCTCGTGCGGCGTCGGCGGCATCGTCCACGGGTAGGCGTCGAACCAGCGCGCGGCCACGTCGGCCATGCGTATCCCCATCGTCGCCTCGAGGTCCGCCTCGGTGATCGGAACGCCGAGCTCCGCCGTCACCTCGCGCTCGGCGCGGCGCCAGCGGGACTCAGACTCGAGGAGGAGACCATCCATATCGAAGATGGCGGCGCGCAGCGGACGTGTGGTGGATAGAATGCTCATCGTGTTCGACTGCAAATTTTCGTGTGCCGCGCGTCAAGGAGTAATGAGCGCGGAGAGGCGCTCGGTGTAGCTAAAGGGCGTAGCCGGCCTGTGCGGGGCGTCGGAGGGAGCGCCGGCCATCGCCCGGACCCGAATTGCCACCTGATCGTCGTCGGCGATGACCCCCGGTGGGATTCGAAGGTCAGTTTCAGTCGTGTAAACAGTCGCGCTGAGTCGGAAGGACAGGTCATCGGGCGCGGTTTCGCGAAGGGTGTGCACATCGACTCGATAAAAAATCTCGTCGTTAGACGGGACGCTCGAGGGCGCCGCCCAGCTGATCTCGGGTGTCGTGCCCACGTCTTCGACGCGTTCTGACGCGTCGAGCCCCTCCACCTCGAGGTCCGATAACGCCGGAATCGGAGGCGCCACCGGATCGCCCGACAGCGCGCCGAGCTCGTCGGTGTGCCGCGCCACGGCTGACAATGACACGCTCTCTCCTTCGACATCATAAAAATGGCTCGCGCTCACCTGGAGCGTTCCGATCTCGTCCCAATCATCCGAGAACGGGTTCGCATGTGAGATCGTGACGTCGGCGTCCTCCGCCTCGAATTCAGCCTGGGCGAGGAAGGGAAGCTGGGGCACGAGCCCGCGAAGCGGGAGCTGCTCGTCTACGATGGGGCCCGCCCCGGCGAGCACATGCATCGATATGAGATCGTCATCTCCCGGCGTGAGCTCCGCCGCGAGCTCATCGATGTCGTCCGCGAGGAGCTCGATGGTCGTGTCTTCGAGCTCTAGTCCCTGGAACGCGCCGCTCAGCTCCAGCTCCGTGCCGTCGTCGTGTACGAAGTCCTCTTCCAGCTCGAAGGTTGCCGCCCCCGTCACGGCTCGCCGATCGTCCTCGAGCTCCTGGACGTGAAGGAGGACAGGCGTATCGCCGCGGTCGCCGCGAAACCGGGCTGGCACACCGAGCCCATCCCACAGGTCGAACTCTCCCTCGAGCGCCGTCGCGCCGTCCTGGATGGCTGGCGTGATGGCCGACTCGACAAAGCGTGCGACGCTCCCCGTCTGCGGCACGACGAGCGCCAACCGGTCGGTGAACTGCTCGAAGGGCTCCATGTCCGTCACCTGGAAGTCGATCGTCGTCCCTTCGCTCGGAAAGTCGCTGTCGGGATACCCCACTCGTATGACGCCCAGATCGAGCTCGCGCTCTCGGGTCACATGGAAGGCGCCGGCAAAGCTGTCGTCGTCGGGTTGCACATCGACCCGAAGGTAGAATTCGTCTTCCGGCACGCCCTCGACCGCGAAGGTCCCGTCGGCGCGCCCCTCCCCCTGTGCGCTGGCGAAGGATTCGCTGTCATCGATCCATAGGGCCTCAATCGCGGCGTCCGAGAGATCGACGGGCTCTTCGACCTCGTCGTTCGGGACGGCATGGCGATCGATCTGGGTCCCGGTTACCGTCGATCCCTCTTGACCGGCGTCGGCAGCGGCGGCGTCTGCCGGCGCGCCAGCATCGACGGGCGACGCGTCTCCGTCATCCGATCCGCAGCCGCCAGCGAGGAAACAAAGGGCTAGCGCGGCCGAGGGAGCGCCGCGGCAGATAACGGGGTGCCAGGGCCACGAGACGGTCACGCCTCGTGGTTTCGAGGAAGCAACGGAAAAAGCAGTCATAAAAAGGGTCCTTGGTCTCGCCGTCATAGAGGGCAGAACATCACGCGGCAAAGCAAGTCTGGTGCCATCTCTGAGCACCTCTACATAACTAGGATCAGTGCGTTGCTTCGCCTCGTAGGCGGCTTGAGTGGCAACTAGGCTGACCGCGCCGCCCCCCCGACTGCGGATTCGAGGTTGCACCGCAAAAGCGCAGCGCCAGAGGTGGGCCCCTTCCGAGGAGAGGCAACGCGTCGCTGGAAAGGGCAGCGCTGCTGAAGTTTTCCAGCCGCGCCACCTGAGCACAGCAAGGTAACGCAGCCAGCCGGCCGAGGCCAAGCCAAACAGGCTCACTGCAACTGCGCGCCGCTGTAAGGGCGCAGCGATAGGAGAGCGTAAAGCTCGAAAACGAACGTGAGGCCGCGCCGCGCAACATCACCTCGCTACCGTGGCTGCTGCGTGCAGCGCGCGCGAGACACGAGGGCATCGATGCACGCGCTGTAGTCCGGGGGCTCGCCGCTCCACTTTGGCATGTTGGTGTCGGGATCGATTTGCAGCCCGCGATCCGCGTGAGCCTCGAGCAGCGTGTCGACGCAGGCCAACGTCCGCTTGCCGGCGTAGGGCACGGCGCGCCCCTCCGGATCGTAAAAGGCGAAGCCGCACTCGGTCGGCTCGATCCGAAACCCGGCTTCGTGCAGGAGCGCGTGGTGCGACCGGCACAGAAGCACGAGGTTGTCGGCTTTCGTCTCGCCACCCTCGGCCCAGTGGACGATGTGGTGGGCATCGACGAAGCGGTGGTTCGAGCAGCCGGGGTATGCGCACCCGCCGTCGCGAAGCTTTAGCGCCCGACGAAGCGCCGGCGAGATCGTCCGCCGCTTGCGACCGACATCGAGAGGATTGCCTCGATCGTCGGTGGTGACGGACACGACGCCGGCATCGCAGGCGAGACGGCGAGCCGTTTCCGCGGAAACGGCAGTGTCGTCGATGGTGGCGACATCGCGCGTGACTTTGCCTTCGACCGGCGCGCTTTCTCGGACACGCGGATGATCCGCAGGCGACGCCCCTCGATCGGCCGCGCGGCCGTGCTCGCGTGAACGCTCATCGGCCGGCTCGGGCGCGCATGGCACGCCGGCGTGGCGGTGGTCACGCGACGTTTCCGCGGAAACGCCAGCCGGCTTCGACAGGACCGTCCGCGGCGCGGTGACCACGAGCTCGACCGGCGCCCGATGGGCGGCGTCACCGCGCAAGTAACTCTCGGCCACATGCCCGAGCCCCTCCGCCCGCGGAAGTGCCCCGCCCCGCCTTTGCGTTTCCGCGGAAACGCGCTCCGCCGCCGTATCGACCGCCTTCAGGATCCGCGCCGACTCCTCGGGCGTCACCACCGCGGTGATGCGCACCATCCCGTCGTCCGTGGCGCGCGCGGTGACCTGCCGCCGATCGTCGTCCGAATCGCCGGCCTCGCCCGCTTTTCGCGTAACGGACCGGTATAGCCGGCAAATCTTTTCGAGCTCGGCGCCCGTGGCGTGCCGCGCCATGCCAAGCAGCGCCTCCTCCGTAGCCGGCGTGGCCACCCGCGTCATCGCCCGCACCTTGCAGTAGCTCACCTCGCCCCGCGAAAGCGCCCAGTCGATGGCCGGCAGCTTTCCGAGAGCCCGCGCCACCCGCACCCTTTCGCGTGCCACCCCCGGCGAAAGACCGATCCGCCACGACAGCCAATGCGCGCAGCTAAGCGCCCCCTGCGCATGCCAACCGCCCGCCTCGTCGAACTCGCGAATCTGCGCGAGCAGCCGATGAGTCGCCGCATCGACGTGCGCCGCCGTTTCCGCAATAGCGTCGCCGAGCGCGTCGATGGCTTGACGCTCCGCCCGCCCCCGCTTTGCGCGCGCGGAAAGCCGCCCGCCTTCGGCCCTGCCGTCAGGCGCAACACCTTCGCCCTCGCCCGAAACCCCGCCGACCTTCCACCCTTTCCCGGCCACCTCGGCCTCGTCGGCCTCGTCGGCCATCACACCTACTTTCCAGCCTCCACCCGCGTCAAACATGCGAGCACCATAACATCCACTTTTTCGGCCACCTCACCCGGCGTCTAACGACCAAACTCGCGCCGCCCCGCTAAAAAAGCCCTAACGCCGGAGAACGCCGACGACAGCACACGACACCCGCCCCGCGCGACGATTTTCGTTAGGAGCAACCATTACGAGCCATTGCACGCCGCGCGCCTGTCAAGCATAAAGTTTATTTACTTAATTCTTTTTCACATAGATGACGCCGAACTCTAACTTCGGCCTGATTTCGCGCGCGAGCGATCGTGAAGCCGGCCGCCAATGAGGTGCGCCGCGCATCGCTCGCAGCATGGCATTTTTGTCACGCACACCGTTGCGGACGGCAGTGCGGCTCAACATTCGGGCCTGTCTCCGATGGTCGCGCCCTCGGTGCCGCGCGGACTTGCTCATGCCTGGCTTCCGCTTCGATGGTTCGGCGCGAGGTCGCGGACGAGGTCGGCGGGGGGCATGCCGAAGGCGGCGGCGATGCCTTGGACTTAGCCGAGCATGAAGTGGATGATGCCCATGGTGTCGGGGCAGTCGTATTCGGGCGGGTCGGAGAACATGGCTTCGAGGTCGGCGGGGGCTAGGTCGGGGCCGTATGACGCGAACAAAATGCGCAAGCGCTAGAGCGCGGCGCGTGGCGGGTGGACAGAAATCTGGCGACGGAGCCGAGGCGCGACGAACCGATCGGTTTTCCACGAGATAGCCTCGCTTCGCGGGGCCAATAGGCGCCTCGCAGTCGCCGCGGGCGTTCGAATAAATTTTCTAGCTGGTAGGGGGATGAGCCCTACGGGACCCATAGGGCCTCGCGGTCGCTGCGGGTGTTCTTACGAGCGGCCGCGCGCCCGAAGGCGACCGACATGTACGCGGGACACCCGCGTTCAAAACGCGACGCCGAACGTCGTATGGGCCGCCGGAAACACGCTTTGGATGCCCGCGTCGCCGACTCCGTAGTCGATGTACTGCACGCCGAGGCCGCCGGCGAGAACCCAGCGCTCGCCGAAGATCCAGGTGTGCCCGGCGAGCGCGGAGACGTAGCCGCCAGGGGAGGTTTGGCCATCGCCGTGAACGCGCGCGAGCACGCCCCTCACCTGTCCCCACCACCCTTCAGGGGCGCCGCCGCGAAAGAAGTAGCGCAGGCCGAGCTCGGCGCCGTAACCGCGATAGGATGGCTCGTCGTCTTCGTGCAGGATGCCGTCGAAGAGCCTTAGGTGTGGCCCGGCGTATAGCGACCAGTCGCCTGCCAGGCGCCGCTCTACTTGAATGTGGGCGTAGCCCAGCGCGGTGGTGAGGGGATCGACCTGGAGGGTCCAGTGGTGGGCGACATCATCGCCATGTCCGAGGTCGCGCGGGGGTTCGGGATCGTGAGCGGTCGCCGGGCGCGGCGCCGCCAGGACGAGTGCGCCGGTGAGGGCGATGATTCCGACGTGGCAGTGAGGTCGCATGCGAAAAGCTTCCCACGCGACGGCGGCGGGCGGCTGCTCCCGGTGACGTAAAATCGCGCTGGGCGCCGGCGGGGCAGCGAGCTACCCTCTGGGTGTGTTGCGGCTGATCCTCAACGTGATCTGGCTGATTCTCGGCGGCTTTTGGATGGCGCTCGGGTGGTGGCTGGCGGGGCTTGTCATGGTGGTATCCATCATCGGCATCCCGTGGGCGCGCGCCGCGTTCGTGCTGGGCGGGTTTTCGCTGTGGCCGTTCGGGCGCGAGGCCGTGCGCCGGGACGTGCTACGCGGGCGTGGGGATCTCGGCACGGGGTGCCTCGGCATGCTCGCCAACGTCATATGGATCGTGTTTGCCGGCTTCTGGCTGATGCTCGGGCACGTGCTGGCGGCGGTCGCCAACGCGGTGACGATCATCGGCATCCCGTTCGCGGTGCAGCACATCAAGCTCGCGCTGATCGCGCTCGCCCCCGTGGGGCAAACCGTGGTCGACAAGCGCGAGCTCGGGCTTTGAGGTTTCGCGTCGCACTCGGCGAACCATCGTCGTGGCGTTACATAGTTAGCTTGTGAAGCGAAGCGCTTGATCCCGCCCCGACGCACCTCGCGGTGGCCGCTATGGGCACTTCAGTAACGGATTTCAAACGCATCTTCGAGGCCCTGCCGGGGCGGTATCTCGTCCTTGGTCGCGAGTTCGAGATCCTCGCCGCGAGCGACGCTTATCTCGAAGCGACGATGACGACCCGCGAGCGGATTCTGGGTCAGAATGTCTTCGACGTGTTCCCCGAAAACCCCGGCGAGCCGACCGGCGGCGTGGCCAAGCTCAGGCAGTCGCTCACGACCGTGCTTCGCGAGCGGCGCGCGCACAATATGCTCGTCACCAAATACGACATCCCCAACCCGGCTGGCGGGTTCGAGGAGCGGTATTGGAGTCCGGTCAACACGCCGGTTTTGGATGAGGGCGGCGAGGTCCAATTCATCGTGCATCGGGTGGAGGACATCACCGAGTTCGTGAAGCTGGAACGGCGGGGGCACGAAATGGAGCAGGAGCTGTTTTTGCGGGCTCGGGAGGTCGAAGAAGTAAACGCGCAGCTAAGCCGCACGAACGCAGACCTCGAGGAGCGGGATCGCGAGCGCGAGGCGGTGCTCCGCAGGGAAAAAGAGCTCGGTGAGCTCAAAACGGCGTTTTTCGCCAACGTGAGTCACGAGTTTCGCACGCCGGTTGCGCTCGTGCTCGGCGCCCTCGAGCAGTGGCGTGATCGGGGCGACGCCAGCCCCGAGCAGATCGACGCGGCGATACGCGGCGCGCATCGGCTCCTCAAGCTGGTGAACAACATGCTCGACTTCAGCCGGATCGAGGCGGGGCGAACGGACGTTAGCTTCTCGCCGACCGATCTGGCGCGCGTGACCCAGGATGTCGCGTCGGCCTTCCAACCGCTGGTGGTAGACGCGGGCCTGTCCTACGAGGTGCGATGCGACGCGCTTTCCGAGCCGGTCTACGTCGACCGCGACGCCTACGAGAAGATCGTCTTGAATCTCATCTCCAACGCGTTCAAGCACACGCTCGAGGGCCATATCGAAGTGCGCTTGGAGGAGCACGGCCGCCGGGCGCGGCTGAGCGTCACGGATACGGGCACCGGCATCGCGAAAGGAGACCAGCCGCACATCTTCGAGCGCTTTTATCGCGCCGCCCCTACCAAGGCGAGAACGATCGAGGGGTCCGGCATCGGCCTCGCCCTGGCGAGGGAGCTCGTCCACATGCACGGCGGGACGATCGAGGTCGAAAGCGAGCTTCGACGCGGCGCGCGCTTTTCCGTCGAGCTCCCGCTGGGCGCGGCGCACTTGCCCCGGGATCAGGTGGACGCCTCGCCGGCGGAGGATTGGTCGCCCCAATCGGCGCAGGCGTTCGTGGGCGAAGCCGTGGCATGGCAGGAGTTCGCGCCGTCGGGGAAGGCGCGCGGCGAGGACCGGGCGCACGCCGAGGGCGATCGCGCCGCGATTCTCGTCGCCGAGGACAATGCCGACATGCGGCAATTCATCACGTCGTTGCTTTCGCCCTACTTCGCGGTGCGGGAGGTGACAGACGGCGAAGCGGCGCTAGCGAGCGCGAAGCAGGCGCCACCCCAGGTGGTCGTGGCCGATATCATGATGCCGGGGAAAGGCGGGCTCGAGCTTCTGCGCGAGCTCCGCGACACCGAGACGACGCGCACCGTCCCCGTGATGCTCGTATCGGCGCGCGCGGGCGAGGAGGCGCGGGTGGAGGGGCTTCGCGCCGGCGCCGACGACTACCTGGTCAAGCCCTTCTCGGCCAGCGAGCTCGTCGAGCGCGTGCAAACGCTCGCGGAGCGCGCGCGCCGAGAAGAGCGCGCCAAGGCGGAAAACCGCCGCAAAGACGAGTTTCTCACCATCCTTGGCCACGAGCTCCGCAATCCGCTTGCGCCGCTGCAAACGAGCGTCGAGCTTTTGTCTAGGGACTCTTCGATCACCGAATCGCCCCGCGCCGCGCGTGCCGTGGCGATGATGCGGCGGCAAATGAAGTCGCTAACCCGCCTTCTCGATGAGCTCTTGGAGGTCTCGCGCATTTCCCGGGGTCACATCGAGCTAAGACCAGAGCGACTCGATCTGCGCGAGGTCGCCCAGATCGCCGCCGAGACCGCCGGACGGCTCATCGACGAGCGGAACCACGCGCTGTCGCTCGCGCTGTCTTCCGAGCCGGTGTACGTGGACGCCGATCGCGTTCGGATGGAGCAGGTCGTGACCAACTTGCTCACGAACGCGGCGAAGTTTACCCCACAGGGCGGTCGGATCGAGCTCGGGGTCGAAGGCGGCGCTACAGGCGCGATCCTTCGGGTCCGCGATAACGGTCTGGGCATCGAGCGCGAAGAGCTGGAGCGCGTATTCGAGCTGTTTTCGCGCGGGAAGAACCACACCGACGAGCCGGCCGGCGGGCTCGGCGTGGGGCTCACCCTCGCCCACCGGCTCGTCGCACTCCACGGGGGCCGCATCGAGGCGCACAGCGAAGGTCGGGGCCACGGGACCGAGATGCGCGTTACCATCCCCGCCGCATCGCCCGCGGCTCTGCCCGCCTCGCCCGAGTCGTCGCGTGAGGATGCTGGCGCAGAGTCAGGCGGCCATGCGCCGCTCCGCGTGCTCGTCATCGACGACGAGCGGGACGGAGCGGATGTCCTCGCGGAGCTCCTGGAGTCGTGGGGGTATGAGGGACGAGCTGTCTACGATCCGGACGAGGCGCTCGCCGAGGTCGAACGCTGGCGGCCCGACGCGATATTCGTAGACATCGGCCTGCCGGGAATGACCGGCTACGAGCTCGCGGAGCGCATTCGCCAAGCGCCCGGGAAAACGCCGACGATGGTTGCGCTCACCGGCTATGGGCAGCGCGCGGACCGCGAGGTGAGCGAGCGGGCCGGCTTCGACGCGCACCTCGTAAAGCCCGCTTCCGCCTCCGATCTCGCCGCGGCGCTGTCGATGACCACCGCGCGGTGAGCGGGCACAGCGCGCGGCGCCCAGCTCGTGGGCGGCGCGCGCCGTGCAGACCGCGTCGTGGTTCGTCGGCACCCCACCTTGCTCGGGCAGGGCCTAGGGCTTGGCGCCTATGCCGCGTTTCGGCTGCCGGTGAAGGCCGGTTAACACGCGGCGGCGTGGTCGGGGGGATTGCCTTTGCCCTTGCCGGGCTTGCACGCCGCGTCGCCATCGACGTGGCGCCTCATCAGCTCGTAGGCGCGGTCGCCGATCGGACGGCATACCTCCAGGGCCTCGTCGATCGACGGCATGAAGTGAACGCCGCCCCAAAACCGGCTCTTGCCGCACTCTTGTTCGAAGTCGGTGAAGGTGGGGAAGCTCAGCGTAACGTCGCTCTCGGGCGTAACCCCGGGCTCGATGATCGACGAGCCGGCGGCGCGCTCGACCTCCCAGCCGAACTCATCGGTGCCGAGGTAGCGCCGGTTCGCTTGGGCGTGGGCGGCGCACAGGCAGGTCGTTGCCGACGGATACTCCGGGTGATCACCGGTCGGCAGATAGCTCATCCACTCATCGCCCAGGATGTCGTCGACCGTGCCCTCGCCGGGCCCGCCCCAAGCGGTGAGTTGGTCGTTGCCGTACAGAAACTGGATCGCCGTGAACGGGCGAACGGCGTCGTACTCGATCTTGTCCTTCCACATGACGATGCCGCCGTCGAAGGCCGCGACCTGCACCATCCAGTCGAACTGGATGAACTCCTCCAGGGTGAGCTCTTCTTCAAGGCGCACGTGGTTACCCGCTCGGCCGAGGCTCGCGAACTTGTTGTCGAAAAACTCGGCGGAGGTCTTTTGATGGTCGGTGAGCTCGGCCGACGCCTGAAGCACGTCGTCCGTCTGTTGCTGATAGGCGCCCGGATTTTCCTGCCAGTTGCTCTGGGCGGGGGGCGGCGTTTCGAACTTGTTCGGGTCCTCGAGCGAAAACGGCTCGGTGATCGCGTACTGGGGCGTCACGAACTGCTGGGCGGTGTAGGTTCCGCTGCCTTGCCGCACGAGGAGAGGCTGCCACCGGCTCGGGTCCTCGATCTCGTACGGCGTATTGACCGGCTCATACCCGGTGTAGTCCGCGTAGGGCGTCAGGTTGTACTTGCGCCCGCCTTCGTCACCGTCGCGATTGAACCCATCCCGAGCGCGAGACTCGATCACCGCCTCCGCGGCGGCGTTGCCGATGCCGACCGGGCTGGACAGGTCGGTGCTGTCGTCGTCTGGGTCGAAGCCGACGTTCGCGACCAGCGCGCGCCAGTCGTCCTCGTTATCCGGGAGCACCGCGGTCAGCGCGTGCATCGACGCGTAGAGGATCGCGATGTTGCGGTTTCGGTTGTCCTCGCCCTCCTCGGGCGGCCGCTTCGGTCGGGCACGCCGCGCCGAAAAGCGACCCGGTTCGGTTGCCAACGCGTGATAGCGCCTGGTCGGAGACGCCGCGGAAGCGAGCGCGAGCTTGGCCTATAGGCCTCGCATGGGAAGCATCTCCAGGTGCGACCGCGACACACACGAACGCGGGGCGACCCGAGGGGCGACGCCGCAGCGGGCGTGCGCCTTCGGTCACCACACCACCGAAATCATCGGAATCTGCGGGCAGTTTCGGGTCGCACATTCGGGCGTGCGCGCTGGGGGGCGGGCGTCTTACGATGCGCGCATGAACCTCGAGGACAACCGACGATCGCCTCGCCGGCATGCGTTACGCACCCGTGCGCCGTGGTTCGCCGCGGTGCTCGGTCTGTCGGTGGCATGTGCCGAGGGGACGAGCCGGTATGAGGACAGGGATGCGGGCGGCGGCATCATCACCGGGAACGGAGACGCCTTCGACACTGGAACCGTAAGCGGCTCCGATAATTGGCCGGACTTCGAGCCTTACGACATCGCGGAGGCGGGCTGGACCTTCGAGACGGTCGCAACCGAGCCCGAGGCGGTGCGCGGGGATGCGACATTGGCGTTTACGCAGGGGGGGATCGCCGAGGTGGCGTGGTCGGAGCTCGACCCTTCCGATAACGGTGTGGGCAGTCGAAATATATGGCTCGCGAGCCGCGTCGTGACCGAATGGTCAGCCGACATGCACACCGACGACGACGGCACCCTGTATTTCGCGCCGAATTTGGCGGCGGATGACGAGGTCCTTCATCTGGCCTACCACGGATCGCCCGATACCACCCGAGACGTCTACTTCGCAGAGAGGACCATCGCGGGGTGGACCGAGACCAACCTGTCGTCCAATGTCGATGGCTCCGATCCGCGCGCGTGTGGGGACCCCGAGGTGCTCGCTCACCCGGACGCCGGGCCGCACGTCGCCTACATCTCCGCGCCCGCGAGTGATTCGGGCTCGCGCGACGGGCCCTATGAGGTGCGGGTGGTCGATGCATCCAATCCATCGACCCCCGACGTCCGTCACACGATCAACCCGCCTGACGACCACCCACTCGGGTGCGAAGAGTTCGCCGCCGCGGTGGGGCCAGATGGTGACCTCCACGTCGTGGCGAGCTGCCGGCCCGACGAGGTGCTGTATGCCTCGAACGCGTCGGGGGCGTGGCAGGAGTCGACGCTCGCGCTCGGCGGAGACTCACGGGCCGAGACGCCGGCCCTCGCCTTCGACCACGCCGGCGAGACCCTCCACATCGCGTACATGCGACGGCACGCGTGTAGCGATGACGACAGCGGCTGCTCCACGATCTACCACCGCCGTCTCGACGTCGCGACGGAGTCTCTGTCATCCGACACCGAGGTGTCCGATGCGCCCGACCGAGCCGCGCGCCGGCCCGCAGTCACAGTCGATCCACAAAGCCGCGTCTTGATCGCTTACGAATCCGACGGGCGGGGCGGATCGAGCGACCCCGACTCCGACATCCGGCTCGCCTGGTCAGACGACGACGGCGGCTCGTTCGCCCCGCGGGTGACCATCTCGCCGGATCGAGACTCGGGCGTCACCGACAGCCGTCCGACGGCGTTTCAGCTCCACCCGCAGACCGGGCTGCCTCACCTCGCTATTCAGACGAACCACTACCTCGGAGACGGCGGCCTCGCTGTGGACATCGCTCACGGTTACCTCGAACCTCGGTGAAGCACCCGCGAGCGCCGAGGCAGGTCCGTCGTCCGACGGGGTAGCGCGCCTGTTCGCTCGCGCCCGCCGGTTAGCTCGTGACCCGCTCGGCGGGGCCATCGGCCGCGGCGCCGCCCCTGGGTCCGGCTGGCGTGCAGGTGACGGCGATGTCGTCGTCCTCCACGTCGACCTTCACGGTGCCGCCGTCTTGCAACTTGCCGAACAGGAGTTCGTCGGCGAGCGCCACCTTGAGCTTATCCTGGATGAGCCGCGACATCGGGCGCGCGCCGAAGCTGTCGTCGTAGCCGTGGTCGGCAAACCACGACTTGGCCGCGGGCGTGACGTGAAGGTGCACGTTCCGCTCGGCGAGCTGCCCGTCCACCTCGTCGATGAACTTCTCGACCACGCGGCGGATGACTTCCTTGTCCAGCTGCCCGAAGAAGATCGTGGAGTCGAGTCGGTTTCGGAACTCGGGCGTAAACAGCCGCTCGAGCGCCCGCTTGCCCTCGCTGATGTCGCCCGGCTCGCTCGAACCGAAGCCGATCTTCGAAGCGGCCATCTCCCGGCTCCCCGCGTTCGTCGTCATGATCAGGACCACGTTGCGGAAGTCGGCGGTCTTGCCGTTGTTATCGGTGAGCGTGGCGTGGTCCATCACCTGGAGCAGGATGTTGAACAGATCGAGGTGGGCCTTTTCGATCTCGTCGAGCACCACCACCGAGTACGGATGCCGGCTCACGGAGTCGGTGAGCAGCCCGCCCTGGTCGAAGCCCACGTACCCCGGCGGCGCGCCGATGAGGCGCGACAC
>SLNH01000406.1 GCA_007133195.1 Nannocystineae bacterium
CAGCGGTGCGTTTTCGCTGCCCGTGGCCGGTCACCTCGAGTACGTGCTCGCTCTCGCGCCGCCGGCGGGCGCGCGCTACGGCCGCTCGCGCGCGCCGGTGACGGCGCCGCCGCCGGGCGAGGAGAAGCCGCTTGACGACCTTTCGCTTCCCGCCGCGATCACCGTCTATGGCGACGCGTCCGCCCTGGGCGGCTCGGAACTAAGCGATGCGCACGTGTCGATCCACTGCCGGGACTGTCCCCAGGACGAAAGCGCCATCCCGATGGCCGAGGCGATGACGGATGCGTCTGGGCGATTCGGTCTCACCGTTCCAGACCCGGGGCTTTTGGAGGATCCGTAACCGCGAGATGTCCTCGCGAGGTGAAGCGCGCGACCGCCGCCGCGGCCCCTTGCCGTTGTAGAGTCACCCCGTGGGTCGCCTCGTGGTCACGCTCGCGCTCGCCGCGGCTTCGCTCTTTGTGATCGAACTGTCGGCGGCGCAGGCCGGGGAACGCCGCGACGCGTTCGAGGCCGAGCTGGCTCAGGCGGCCGCTGCGCTTCACTCGGGAGAGTTTTCGCGAGCGGCTGCCCGGGCCGAGCGGCTCGCCGAGGCAGCCGGTAGGGCCGAGCGGCCCGAGGATCGGGCGGAGTCCGGCGAGGGCGGCGCGGTGCCGCGCTCCGATCGCGCCGAGGCGTGGCGCATATTCGGATTGGCGCTGTTCTTCGAAGGTGAGCTCGGCCGGGCGGAGGACGCGCTCGTGGAATACCTGAAGCTCGAGGAGGACGCGCACCTCGATCCGGCGTTGGTCCCGCCGGAGGCGATCGTCTTTTTCGAGGATGTGCGCTCGCGGCGATCGGCCGAAATTCGGGCCTATCATCCGGATCCCGACGCGCGGCGCTATCGCCTCCTCAATCTCGCGCCCCCGGCGGGCCAGTTCCAAAACGGGGATCGTCGCAAGGGGTGGACCCTCGCCGCGTCGGGGACCGCGCTTTTGGGCCTAAACGTCGGGACTTACGCGCTGCTTCGGAGCTTCTGCGACGGCGATTCAGGGCTGTGCGGCGAGGACGGGGCGCGCTACCGGCAGGCGCGGGCGCTTCGGGCTGTAAATATGGCCTCGATCGTCGGGCTCGGCGCCCTGTACGCATACGGGGTGATGGACGGGTTCGCCGGCCTGCGCGGGGCAGACGGTGGCGCATCGATCCGACTGGCGCCGCTCCACCTCCCCGGGATCGGCGTGTCGGGACAATTCTGAGCGTGCGGGACCTACCCGCCGGCTCGGAACTTGGGGCCGCCGGCTCCGGAGGCTATCCTTGACCGGCACAGCGCGGGCGCGCTCACGCCGCCCTACACCGGCCGCGAAAGCGGTTGTCGAAGCCAAACCCCCATCGTTAGAGTAGCTCTACCGTGCGCCAGCCGGTGCCTTTCGGCAAGTATCTCCTCCTCGACCGCATCAGCGTCGGCGGCATGGCCGAAGTTTTTCGCGCGAAGAACTTCGGCGTCGAGGGGTTCGAAAAGCTCCTCGCGATCAAGCGGATCCTCCCTTCGATGGCGGACGATCGCGAGTTTTTGCGGATGTTCGTCGACGAGGCGAAGATCGCCGGCCAACTGTCCCACCCGAGTATCGCCCAGATCTACGAGCTCGGAAGGGAAGGAAGCGCTCCCTACATCGCGATGGAGTACGTCTGGGGTAAGGATTTGCTCCAGATCTACAACCGCTTTCGCAAGCTCGGCGAGCGCATGCCGACGACGCTCGTATGCCACGTCATCTCCAAGGCCTGTGAAGGGCTCGATTACGCTCACCGCAAGCGGGATCCGCTCGGACAACCGCTGCAAATCGTGCATCGCGACTGCTCGCCCCAAAACATCCTCGTCAACTACGAGGGCGAGGTCAAGATCATCGATTTCGGCATCGCCAAGGCCGCATCGCGGGTCTCGCAGACCAATGCCGGGGTGCTCAAAGGCAAGTTTGCCTACTTGTCGCCCGAACAGGTGCGGGGGACGGATGTCGATAGGCGCAGCGACCTGTTCGCGCTCGGCACGGTGTTCTTCGAATGCCTCACCGGCGAGCGCCTGTTTCACAGCGAGAGCGATTTCAGCACGCTCGAGCGGGTGCGCGACGCAGACGTTCCCCGCCCGCGCGAGGTGTGCGCAGATCTCCCCGAAGAGGTCGAGCGGATCGTCCTGCGCGCCTTGGCCAAAGATCCGGCCGATCGCTACCAGCACGGCAGCGAGATGTTTCGCGACCTGCAGGCGTATCTGCGCTCCCAAGAGCACCCTTACACGGCGAGCACCCTCGGGGCGTGGATCCGTCGCGCGTTTCCGCAGGAGATGCAGCGCGAAAGGCAGCTCCTCGAGCGCTACCGGCGTATCGGCCCCGACGGCACGGCGCGCGCCTCGGCCCCGCCGCTTCCGGGCAACCTCGACGCCGAGGTGATCCTCTCCTCGAGCCACTCTCCCGGCGGGCAGCCGACTGACGGCCACACGAGCCATCAGGGCAGTGACGCCTCCGACGCGGAACTGGCCGCTGGGGACGACCCGCTCCTCGAACCCCCCGAAGCGGGAGGCGATCCCACGCTCATGGGAGGTCCGGATCTCGCCGATCTCGATCCGGACGACTTGGGCGCCTCGCCGTTCGGTCGGCGCGCGGGCGCCGCGCCCGCGGGTGACTTCGGCGACGACGGCCCGACCGAGGTGCACGGGGAGATCGGAATCGGGCCAGACGGCGGAACGCACGGTCCCACGGCTGGCGACGCGGGTCGCGCAGGACCGGCGCCCGATCATCTGGCCGGCCCCGCGGCCTCGCTGCACGACGACGACATCGAGGACCTCAGCGACGAGCTCGAAGCCGACACCGAACGGGACGAGCCGGCGAGCCGGGGCGCCCCGGACCAACCCGCGACCGCGCAGCAGGCAAAGACCCTTCTCGGCCCGGGTGCGCCGCCCGTGGCGCGCGGCCCGAGCCAATCGCCGCACGCCCCGAGGCGCGAAAACGGGCCGGCGGCCGGCCTTCCGAAACGCGCCCAGGCCCCGCTCGGTGTGGCCGGTGAGAAGGAGGCGACGGCGTCGATTCGCCTGGGCATGGGGCAGGTCGAGACGACCGCCAAAGGCCAACGTTTTGCCCGCGGCACCTTGATGCGCGACGTCGCGATAGGCGTGGGGATCGCGGTGGGGGTGCTCGGCGCCGTGCTCGTGGCATATGTGGTTTTCGGCTCCGGAGAGGACGGGACGGGCGGGGGGCAGCTCGATGTCGATGTCGGCGACGTCGAGGCGGGCGAGGTCCGCGTAGATGGCGAGGTGGTCGGCGACGCAGGTGCCGCTCGCGTCATCGTCGACGCGATAGAGCCGGGGCCGCGCGTCGTCGAGGTCAAACGGGACGGAGAAGTCCTGTGTGCGCGAGAGATCGACGTGTATCCGGGGGCGACGTCGTCTTTGGCCTGCACGCCGCCGTCCAGCCGTCCGGCCGCGCTCGTGCTCGAGCACACGACCGACGAGCACGAGGTGCGCGTGTCGGGGCGAACGCTCGATGTCGATCCGACGAGCGAAGCCATCGAGCTCGAAAGCGGCAAGGAGCAGCAGATCGAAGTGCTGCACGGCGAGGATGTGGTGGCGGAGTTCGAGATCACGCCGGCCCCCGGTGAGCTCGTTCGCCGCAGCGTCGACGCCGGCAGTGGCGCGGAGGAGAACGACGATGACGACGATTCCCCGCTCGATGCCGAAGCCGGCGGCGAAGCCAGCGGCGCGCGGCCGGAGCGCTCCGTTCGGGAGGGCCCGCGTTCCGCGGCAGGCGACCACCGGGCGGGTTCGCGCGGCGACCCGCGGGGAGCAGAACCTGGGGACGGGCCGAGCCTGCCGACGCTCACCGATCTCCGAGCGGACGATGGCCCCGCCGAGGAGCCGGAGCAGGGCTACCTCGTCGCGCGCACGGAGCCCTGGGCCCGCATCTACGTAGACGGTGAGGATACCGAGCTCATGACCCCGATCGCGCCCCGGTCCAGGCTGCCGCTCGAACCCGGGGTGCGGCGGCTAACCTTCGTGGTCGGTGACGAGTCGTTTACCTACGAGGTGCGGATCGAGCCGGGCGCCACCTACGAGCTCACGAAGACGTTGCCCGTGGACTGACTGTGGCTCGTACTACTCGGCGCCGTCGCTGTCCGGGGTGTCGGTTGGCGCGGGGCGCTCGCGGCGGCCGCGCATGAGGCGAAGCCGCACGCTGCGCCGCTGCCGCTCCTTGTAGGCCTCGTGGTTGTTCTGACCGCTTTCGTTTTCGCGCGCCGTCTCGCGGTCGCAGAGCTGAAACTCGGTGAGCCCGAAGACGACGTGACCGTGCTCGGTCGGCCACTCGCTCGTGATGTGCTCAACGCGAAGCGGCATGTCCACGACGAAGTTGATGATTCGGTAGCCGGGCGCCGAAAACTCGTTCAGGCGCGCCTTGGCGGCCTCGTCGAGGTTGTGGGCGCGGGTGGGATCCGGCTCTGTCGTATCGTCAGAGCCGCCGCGTTGGAGCGCTTCGCTTTGCCGCGCGAGCTCCTCGGCGCTGATCAGGTGGTTTACCGACTCCCCAGGTACGACGTAGTTGTACGGGATGAGTCGGTGGCTCAGGACCGCCAAGACCGGCATGAGATCCGCCCTGTCGCGCACGATGAGGCGGAAGCGAAGCTTGTCGTAGATGCTGGCGGCGAGCGTCGAGCGCTTGGCGAGGAGCTTGGTGATCAGCGAATCGCGCGGCTTTCGGCTCCACTCGAACTCGGCGATCGGATGGCCGCTCGCGCGGAGCTCCTCGACGGCGCGCATCACCTTGCGCTCGATGGCGCCGAAAAACTGGTCGTCGGAGATCGGGAGCCGAGTCAGAAGCTCGCGGCCGGCCAGGTGATGAATGATATGCATCACCTTGAGCACCACACAGGCCCATACCTGATGGGGGCCCTTCCGCGACGCGATGAGGAACAGGTCGCGCGCAGGGACGGCCTCGGCGATGTCGTCGGGCACGCGGAACGAGAAGTTCCGGGTGAGGTAGTCGACCGCGTCGTGGCGGATCTCCTCGAGCCGCTCCATCTCCTCGGTGGAGCTCGGCTCGAACTCGTTGGCGCGCAAGAACCGATCGACCGCCTCGTGGTCGCCAAACTCGAGCCGGTGCCAGTCGACGACGGAGTCGCCTCGGAGGAACACGCGGACCGCCTCGAGGTCCTCGAGGCGGAGTGGCTCGTCGCGGATGATGACGCCGCTTCGGGGCGTTCCTTTTGGCGGCTGGGCGACCAAGGCTCGGGCTCGGCGGGCGCAGGCGGAGGTGAAGCTGCGCGGCGAAGGGGACCACGGTGCCCACGAGCTGTCAATCGCTACCTGGATGTCCCTCGCGAGCCCAGCGACGGGCGCGCTTTGCGGGAGGCTCGTGGCCCGCCTATCGGCTAAGCCGCAGGGTGGCCGTAAACAGGCTGACCGCGAGCAGGAGGACGAAGAGGTTTCCGATAACCGCGAGCATGCGCCTCGTCGAGGAGTGCAACAGCGGGCGCGACCGCGCGCCTCGGCGTCTACTTTAGTCACCCCGATCGCAGGCGTCTAGAAAAGCGGCCAGTAAATGCGTGCAGATCGTCGATCAGATCGCGCGGTGGTCGTCTCGATCGTCTCGGGGCACAGCCGATGCCTGTCTAAGGCCGGCATCGCACGTCAAGCACGCAGGGAGGGCCCTGCCACGCTGTTCTAGTGTTCTGTACGATCCCCGTCCGGGTTGTCCTCGGTCGTCTACCTGCGTCTAGGTGATCCGGTGCGGGTGGCCTGGATTGACATGGCGCCTGGGTGGCGGTTTCGGGTAACCTTTATTCATGCCCACTTTCTCCTACCCGTCCGTTCGTGGCGCAGGCCGCACGCCGGCCGATGCGGATTCGAATTGACACGCCACGTCATCGGGTCTAGGTGACAGGTTAGCTCATGTCCTCGATGCGAGATGATCCCCTAGGCGATCCCGATCCCGACAACCCCGACCTCAGCGATCTTCACGAAGAGTTCGAGGACCTCCCGAAGAGCGTCCGGCAGCGGCTGGAAGCGTTCATCCCCGAACTCGTCAAAAAGACGGTCACCGCGGGGATGGGGGCGGTATTCACCACCGAGGAGGGCATCCGCAAGTTCACCCGAGAGGTGACGCTGCCCAAGGAGGTGGCACAGTACCTCGTGACCACCGCGTCTACGACGAAGGATGAGCTACTGCGCATCGTCGCGCGGGAGGTTCGCGAGTTTCTGCAGACGGTTCAGGTCAGCGAGGAGCTCGCCAAGGTGCTCACGATGGTCTCGCTCGAGGTCAATACGTCCATTCGCTTCGTGCCCGCAGAGGAGCGGGACGGCGGGGTCGAGCCGGACGTGAACTCCGAGGTGAGGCTGCGCCGAAGCCGCAGGAGACGGCGTTCCCGGCGCGGCCGGAGCGACGAGGACGCCGAGGCGGACGGGGCGAACGACGACGGCCAGGAAGAATCCGGCCGCGGATAACCGCCGTCGGCTACTTTACGCCCTCGAACCGCACCGGCGTGCCGGCCTCGATTCCGTGCTGCCGGCTGAACCCGGCGTTGACCTCGACGACGTATTGCGAGGGCTCGTCTACGCGTCGCGGCGTCGTCGTCTCGGGCTCCGCGTCCGCGACGATCCCCACCACCTCTCGGTCTGCTCCGAGGAAGATGATATCCAGCGGGATGAATGTGTTCTTCATCCAGAACGATCGCAGGTCCTCGTCGGGGAACACGAAGAGCATTCCGTGATCTGACGGCAGGTGCTCGCGGTACATGAGGCCGCGCTGGATGGCCGCCGGGGTGTCGGCCACCTCGACAAGAACCCGCGCGGGCTCCTCGCCCTCGGGCTCGAAGATCACCGCGGGCAAGCCGTCCTCTTGTTCCGGCTCACTCGCTGCCGCGTCGTCTTCGCCGCGAGCCGACGCCGGCTCCTCGGGGGCCTCGCGGCTCGCTTCGCGATCGGGCGAGCACGCGGCGCACGCGAGCGCGACCAAGGCGGCCAGCGCCGCGGCCCGCACGGTCGAAATGGTGTGTGGTCTTAGCTTCGGCAACGCAGCGTCCTCGCCCGGCATTTTGTCATATCTCGGCGCCGCGCTCCCCGCCGCCGCCCGCTTTACACCTCCGCCGGGATGGCTCATAGTGCGCGCGTGAGCTGGGAGCCGTTTGGCCACCGCGGGCTCGTGTCGCTCGTGGGCGCCGGTCCGGGCGATCCGATGCTGATAACCCGCCTCGGCGCCGAACGGCTGGCCCGCGCCGACACCGTCATCTACGACGGCCTCGTTCACCCGGGCGTCCTCGATCTCACGGGGCCCGGCTGCGAGCACATCTACGCCGGAAAAAAGCGCACCAGCGGAGCGCCGCCACTCGGTCAAGCCGACATCAACCGGCGCCTCGTCGAGCTGGGCGGCGCGGGAAAGCGCGTGGTGCGGCTCAAGGGCGGCGATCCCTTCGTTTTCGGTCGCGGCGGCGAGGAATGCCGCGCGCTCGCCGCCGCCGGCGTTCCGTTCGAAGTCGTTCCCGGTGTCACGGCTGCCACCGCCGTGCCCGCCTACGCGGGGATTCCGGTCACCGACCGGGACGCTGCATCGACCGTAGCGTTCGCCACCGGCCACGAAGCGGCTGGCAAGCCGGACAGCGACATCGACTGGCAAGCTCTCGCGCGCGCCGGCACCGTCGTCTTGTTCATGGCGCTAAAGACCGCGCGCGAGTGCGCAGAGCGGTTGATCCGCGCCGGTCGAGACCCAGCCACGCCGGCGGCCGCGATCTACTGGGGCACCACGTCGAGGCAGCGCACGGTGGTCGCGACCCTCGGCGATCTCGGCGACGCGGTCGCGCGGGCAGGGCTTTTGCCTCCCGCGCTGGTCGTCGTGGGCGACGTCGTCGCGCGCCGCGACGAGCTCGCGTGGTTCGAGACGCGCCCGCTTTTCGGCCTCCGCGTGGCGATCACGCGCCCGCCGGAGCACGCCGAGGAGACGCGTCGGGCGCTCGCCGAGCTCGGCGCAGAGTCCGTGCTTGTCCCGGTGACCAAGATCGCTTTGCCGCCCGAGGACGAAGCGCGCCGGGCCGAGAATCTGTTGGCGGGCGTCGGCGACTACGACTGGCTGATGTTTGCGAGCCAAAGCGGCGTGAGCCGCTGCTTCGGGGCCCTTTCGCGCGCGGGCCTCGACGCGCGCGCGCTCGCTGGCGTCCGCGTGGCGTGCGTCGGCGACAAGACGGCGGAGGCGCTCGCCGACCGCGGGGTGCGGGCCGACCTCGTGCCCGATCGAGCCGACGCGACAGGGATGGCCGAAGCGATCATCGCCCACGGTGGCGGCGACTTGCGAGGCATGCGGGCGCTGCTGGTCCGCGCCGCCGGCGGGCGCGACGAGGCGAGACGACGTTTGGAGGAGGCCGGTGTCGCGGTGGACGCGGTCGCGCTGTATCGGTCCGAGCCCGCGGACGCAGATGATCCGCGCGTGCGGCGGGGGCTGGACGGCCTCCGCGCCGGTGACATCGACGCCGTCGCGCTGTTCGCGCCGTCCCAGGTGCGGGCGCTCCTGGCGCTGCTCGGGCAGGGGGCGGCCGAATGCTTGTCCCGGTGTCGGGCCGTCGCCGCCATCGGCGCGACGACCCGCGCCGCGCTCGAGGACGCCGGCGTGCCAGTCTCGGTGGTTCCCGAACAGGCGAGCGGGCCGGCGCTGGCCGCGGCGCTCGCCGCACACGTCACTGGCAAGGTGGAGAAAGCCTGATGCAATTTCCCGAGTATCGCCCGCGGCGCCTGCGCCGCACCGAAGCGCTGCGCGGCATGGTCCGCGAAACGCGCCTTCACGTATCCGATTTCATCTACCCCATGTTCGTGGTCCCCGGGCGGGGGATCGAGGATCCGATCGCGTCGATGCCGGGGCAGGCGCGGCTGTCGGTGGACAAGGCGGTTGAGACCGCGCAGCGCGCGCGCGATCTAGGGGTCCCCGGCGTGATCTTGTTCGGCATCCCCGAGAAGAAAGACGCGGTGGGCTCGGAGGCGTGGGACGACAAGGGCGTGGTGCAGACCGCGATACGCGAGCTCAAGGCGAGCGCGCCCGACATCGTGGTGATGGCCGACGCGTGCTTTTGCGAGTACACGAGCCACGGCCACTGCGGGGTGCTCACCGGCGGGGAGCTCGACAACGACGCCAGCCTCGAAAACTTGGCCCGGGTCGCGCTCTCCTACGCCCGCGCCGGCGTGGATATGGTCGCTCCCTCCGGGATGCTCGACGGATTCGTGACGGCGTGCCGGGAAGCGCTCGACGAGGAGAATTTCGACCAGGTCGGGATCCTGGCTTATTCGGCCAAGTACGCTTCGGCCTTCTACGGCCCGTTCCGCGACGCCGTCGACAGCGCCCCGGGGGACGGCGATCGCCGCGGCTACCAGATGGATCCGGCCAACTCGCGCGAGGCGGTGCGCGAAGTGGCGCTCGACGTGAACGAGGGGGCCGACGTCGTGATGGTCAAGCCCGCCATGACGTACATGGACGTCATCCGCGCCGTCGCCGACGACGTGAGCCTCCCCGTCGCCGCCTACAACGTCTCCGGCGAATACGCCACACTCAAGGCGGCCGGCGAGCGCGGGTGGCTCGACTATGACGCCGCCGTCCTCGAGACGCTCACGGCGATCAAGCGGGCGGGGGCCGATCTGATCCTCACGTATCACGCGCTCGAAGCGGCGCGCCTTTTGGCGAAAGAGCCGTGAGCATGACCGGTGCGGCGAAGCGACTCCGCTACAAGTTCGTGGAGCTGTCGACCGTGACCGATGAGGCCATCGAGGACGCGGTCAACGAGTGGGTCGGCCGCGGCTGGGAGTTCGATGGGATTCGCTTCGTCACCAACGAGGCGTCGCGACGCCCGGCGATGGCCTTCATCTCGTTCGTCCGCGCTGAGCCGCCACAAGGCTGAGCTGCCGAATCCACGCCTCCCGCTGTCCCCGGGGGATCCGTCAGCGCTCCGCGGACGCCGGCTCGAGCGTCGCCGTAAGCTCGTAGTAATCACTTACGTTTTCCGTGGGCAGCGACCCGGCCGGGCGCGACTCGGTCACCATGATGTACACCGGGCCGCGCACCCGCTCGCGAAGGCGCTCGCCTTCGCCCACGCCGCCGTCGTCCGCGTAGGCGACGACCTGGCCGGACGCGTCGTAAAGGGCGAGCTTGAGCGCCATGTTGGGGAGTCCGGTGACGCGCACCTCGGCGATGTGGTGCGCCGACGCCTCGGGCTCGGGGACCACCTTGTAAAAGTCGCGATCGGACTGCGTCTCACTAAGGCGCTGTCCGATATAGCCGCGAACGGGTAAATCCGAGGCGATGGGCGTGGCGTCCTCGATGTGGTGGTTCGGCTCGACCTCTACCGTGCGCGGCCGTTCGCCGCGGAGGTGCGCGACGCCCGCCACGCCCGCGAACAGCGAAACGCCGATGAGCGCGGGGATGAACGCTCGCCGCAGTAAGCGCCTACGCCGCAGCATGCGCTCGAAGGCGTCGAGGTCCGCGCGGCGCAGCGCGGGTCGGCTGCCTTCGTCGCGCGCCGCTTCGGCGGGGGCGAGGGCGCGCCGCTTCGGCGGGGGCGAAGGCGCGCCTGGGCGGCGCAGCGCGGCGTTTTTCGAACTGTCGCGCGCGATCGCCTCGAGCGCCTTGGACAGGGCGGCGGCGTCGGGGAACCGGTCGCGCGGCGATTTTTCCATCGCCTGAGCCACCAGCTCGTCCGCGCGCGGATCGATCTCGAGATCCGGACGGCGAGCCGAGGGCGGCACGACGGGTTCGGTGAGGTGCTTGGTCAAAACGCCCATGAGGGTCGTCGCCTCGAACGGCGGGCGTCCGGTGAGCACCCGATAGATGAGGGCGCCTAACGAGTAGATATCGGCGCGCGCGTCTATCGGGTCGCCGCGGATTTGCTCGGGGGCCATGGCGTGCGGCGTGCCGACGATGGAGTCAGTCGCCGCCTGCAGCTCGGCGCTCTCGTCGCGCCCCGCGAGCTTGGCTAAGCCGAAATCCAAGACTTTGATGAAATCTTGGCCCCGCTGCGTGCGCGTGACCAGGATGTTTTCCGGCTTGAGGTCGCGGTGGACCACGCCGAGCTCGTGCGCCTCGCCGAGCGCGTCGGCGATCTGCAAGAACAGCGGCACCGCGCGGGCCAGCGGCAGGGGGCCGTCGCGCTCGAGGATCGAGCCGAGATCTCGGCCGCGCACGTACTCCATGATCAGGTACAGCGCGCCGCTCGCCTCACCGAAGTCGAAGATGTGGACGGTGTTCGGGTGCGCGAGCCGCGAGACCGCCTCGGCCTCGCGGCGGAAGCGCCAGACGATGTCTCGCCGTCCGGCCAGCTCGCGACGCAGCACTTTCATGGCGGCGACCTTGCCGATGCGCTGGTGCTCGACCTTGTAGACCGCGCCCATGCCGCCGCGCCCGATCGCCTCGGTGACGCGGTAGCGATCGTCTACCAGCGCGCCCAGCCAAGGGTCGGTGCGGCCGTCCTCTGCGTCGGCTGGAGGCGGGGCGCCGAGATCCTGGCCTGACGCTTCGCGCTCGGCGCGGGCGAGGCGCGAGGCTCGCCACATGTAGGCGCCGCACCGCCCGCAGTAGTCCGTGGCGACCTCGAACCCGGCGGTGCATCGCGGGCAGAAGTACTTTCGCTCGAGCGACCTCAACGGCACCCTCGACTCGAATGTAGGCGAGCGGGTACGCTGCGCAAACCCGCGCCTTGGGGCTCGGCCGCGCCGGGCGGCGTCGCGGACACGTCTTTCGCGCCGTGGGCCGTCATCGGGCTCGAGGCGGCGGTTTCAGTGCCCCGAGTCCTGCCAGTCGGAGTAGGCGCGGGGGAGGTCAGGAGAAAGCGGCCTGTCGGAGGCCAAGTCGATCCGCTCCCACTCGATGCGCGGTGGGGTGACGTGGAGGACGAGCGCCGAGCCGCTGGCGACGCGGCCGGTCTCACCGTAGACCGGAAGCGCTTCGGCGGGGCCGGCCCCGACGGTGACCCGGTCGCCGATGTCGGTGCGTCGGGTACCCTCGGTCTCGCCCAACGCAGCCTCGTCGACCTGGGCATGCACGACGAGATCGACGTTGGCGCTTTGCACCGCCTCGCCGACGGCGGGGTCACCGACATGCACGCCGCGGACGATGTCGCTCGCGCGCGCGCCGCGCTGCCTAGGTGGGACGTAGCTCGCCCAGATCGAAAATTCGTCGCCCGTGTCCAACCAATCGGCCAGGCCATGCGCATCCTCGCGCTCGAACACGCAGCCGCCCGCGCCCGCCACCGACTGGGATGCGTGCGGGGCGCCCGGCAGTGTCGCGACCGGCCCGATTCCGGTGGTGACGACTCTGACCTCGGCGCCATCGAGGACCCGCGTCGAATCGCCGAGCGCCGCGAGGGCGGCCCGGTGATCCGCGAGCGTCTCCCGGTCGCCGGGTAACGCCAAGAAAACCCAGGGAGCGCCGTCGGCCAAGGTCGCGTAGGCGCGGCGCAGATCATCCGCGTCCTCGGCGATTCCGCCGAGCGCGATCACAAGGTCCACCTCGTGATCACGAAACGCCGCGCGCGCTGCGCCAAGGTTCGCCGCCGTGTCCCCTTCGAGCCCGCGGGCGTCGGCGATCGCGCCGATGGTGAGGGTGTCGCCGCCGCCTAGGTCCAGGTCCGCCGCGGGCGGCGGCTGGCCGTCCGCGATCTCCGCGCAGCGGTGAGGGTCTCGCGGCTCTGCGAACGGATCTGTAAAAGGGGAAAGACCTCGGCTTTGCAGCCAGGCGAGCGTCGCGCCGATCACCACGGCGGCGGGCAGGACGATGTATGCCGCGGTTCGGGCGGTCATGACACCGGAGACGTCGGCGGTGCAGTTAGACCGCGGCGCGCAGCCAAACCGCATGGACTGCGGTGCGGAAGGAGCGCCCGGGGCTGGCTCGCTTTGTCCACGAAAACGAGCGCGAACGCAGGATTCGCGCCATCACCCCAGTCCTTCATCGGGCCTCGCGTAAAACGTCATGTCCTTCGTCAGGAGGGCGCGCGGGCAAAACCCCCTCGACCTCATCACCGAGAAGATGTGTCTACGCCTCCGCCGAGATCCTGCCAAACTTTGCGGACGGCGGGCGAAAATTCGTAGGCGCTTATCTCGTAGTGGGGGTCGCGGGAGAGCGCGTGGGCGAACGCTTTTTCGGCGGCGTCCGAGTCGCCGAACGCGATGTGGGCGCCGCCGACGAGCACGCTCACTTCGAGCGCGGTCTCGGCGTCCAGGTAGTCAGTGTCGAAGGAGCCGAGCTCCCGCAACACCCGGTCGTAGTCACCGCGGCGCCACGCGTGGGTAGCCGCGGGGAGTGAGCGAAACGCGGCCGCCTCGAGCTTGCGTCGCGCTCTCACGCGGGATTCGGCGTCGTCGTCGTAGTCCGGTCGCCGGGCTGAGCGCTGGTCGATGTGCGGCGTCGGGATCAGGATCGTCTGTCCCTCGTCGAGCGTGTCACCGTCGTCGTCGAGATCGTTGTAGTCGCGAAGGAGGTCCGCCCGTCCTGCGTCGCGCAGATACCGCGCGGCGATGTCCTCGAGGCTGGGTTCGTCGTCGTTTGCCGTGAAAGCGACGTGGAACGGGATGTCGAGCACGCGCCCCGCCGCCGGTATCTCGCCCTTGCCGAGATCATTGTGGTTGGCCAGAAATTCGGCGCGGCCCGCGTCGCCCAGGTACTGCTCGGCGAGCTCGGTGAGCTCGGCCCCGGGCCGGGTGACGATGCGGGTCCCTACCGGGACGCTGAGCGTCGATCCGCGGGACAGCTCGCTCGCGATCTCAGTCTCCTTTAGCCCGTTTTCGAGCTGCAAGTAGATCGCATAGCGCCGGTGTCCGTAGTACTCGGCGGCGAGGAGCGCGAGCGTCTCGCCGGAGCGCACCTGGTGCTCGGTGACGGCGCTCGCCCCGGCCTCACCGCTCGCCGCGAGCGACAAGAATGCGGCCAGGATCGCCGCGGGCGCGGCGGAGGACCGCCCCTTCACGGCTGCGCCTCCGCGGGATCGAACCACTCGGAGGGAACCGCGCTCTCCTCGAGATCGACGAACAGCTCCGCAGGGTCGTCCGGGCTCCCCGGCTCGACCTCGACCTCGCGCTCGATGGCCTCGAAGTAGTCGCTCTCGACCCGCACCGTGTGGGTGCCGGCGGGAAGCTCCACTGGAGCGGCGCGAGGCGTATAAAATGACTCGTCGTCACCGATTGAGACGCGCCCCCATGGATGGACGACCACGTTCAAGTAGCCCGGTGAGGCGTGCGCCGCACCCAGGTCTTCGGCGACGGGCGGCTCGGCCCCCACGGGCGCGAGGTGGATGAGCCCCATCATCACGGCGGCGCCCGCGGCGATCGAGCCTTGGACCTGCAGGCTCTTGCGAAGGGCGCCCCGCGACGCCAGCGTCGGCTGCCGGTCGCCGCCGACGCCGACGATTCCGGGATTGAGGTACTCGTCGGCCTCGAGCTTGGTGATGACGGCTTTGTCGCGGAGGAACTGGACGAGCCGCGCGTGGTAGTTCATGTCCACGTGGCGCGAGAGAAATCGCTCCAGCGCCATGACGAGGGCCTGGGCCGACTGCCAGCGCGCCTTGGGCTCCTTTTGAAGGCAGCGATCGATGATGCGGGACAGCTCTCGCGGCACATCGGGCACGAGCTTGCGCGCCCGGACGTGCTTGTCGAGCCGGATTTTGTGCATCACCGACTTGTCTTCTGACTCCACGAATGGCTTCCGCCCGGTCACCATCTGGTAAAGGACGATGCCGAGCGAGAAGATGTCAGAGCGGGCGTCGAGGCGGTCGCCGAGAATCTGCTCGGGCGACATGTACGATGGCGTGCCCACGCCCGTGCCGGTCTGGGTGAGGTCGTCGTGCAGCGCCGCGTCGCGCACGATACCGAAGTCCATCACCTTCACCGCGCCCTGCCGGGAGACCATGATATTCGCGGGTTTGACGTCGCGGTGGACGATGGCGCGGTAGTGAATGTAGTCGAGCGCGCGCGCCACCTGCATCGCGATGGCCGCGCTCACGTCGTAGGGCAGGCGGCCACAGCGCTCGAGGAGGTCGTACAGGTCGATGCCCTCCACGTACTCCATGACGATGAACAGGGCCCCGCGCGCCTCGTAGAAGTCGTAAATATGGACGATGCTCTCGTGCAGCAGATTCGCCAGCGCCCTGGCTTCGCGCTCGAAGCGGGCGACCAGCTGCTTTTCGTGAGCCACCGAGCTCTTGAGCGCCTTGATGGCGACCGTGCGATTGAGCGGGTCTTGCACCGCCCGGTAGACGACCGCCATCCCCCCCGACGCCACCTCCTCGACGATCCGACAATTCCCGATCCGCTCGAGCACAGCGCGCCACTGTAGCGGCGCCGGGAACCCGGGTCAATTGGACCAGTTTCAGTAAGTTAGCAGATACAAAGCACAGTCATCGGCGACGCCATGGCCCCCCCTGACGCCGGCACGCGACAGCCCCATAGGCGTTGGGCTGGTGGAAAATCAGGGGTTTGGGCGCTCCACTCAGATTTCCGCCACAACCAGCTTGACGACCCGGGGAGCACTCGGCTAGATATAGCAACCCTCGGCGGCGGCGCTCGCCACGGACGGCGGGCGCCCCGGCGCATCGGTCTCTGAAAACTGAATAGCGAGAAGCTATGGGTTTTAGTTGAAACGGCGAACCCGTCGTGATGCTGCGTCATACGGCGCAGCGTCAGCCGGTCGGTCCGCGCGAGCGGGGCGGCCAAGACGGGAC
>SLNH01000392.1 GCA_007133195.1 Nannocystineae bacterium
CCCGAGCTGCTACCCCGGATCGACACCGCGCCCTGCGCGGTCCCCCCGACGCCCGCGAGCTCGATGGGGAGCTCGTCGAGATCGCGGGGCGGCGCGTCGATCTCGATCGCGTAGTCGACCTCGCGGGGCCCCGGCAAAAGCGGTGACCGCGACAGCTCCACGGTCGCGGTGCCGTCCAGGGCGCGGGGCTCTGCGGCGTCGAGCCAGGCGCCCACGTCGCCGCGAACCGCGACCGTCGGCGCGCCTGCGCCCGAGCGGTCGCTCGCGATGGTGCCCCGCGCGCTGAGTCGCTGCGGCGCGTCGCCGATGACCGGCGCGACCACGTCCACATCGATCTCGCCCTGGGGAGCGGCGCCGGTCCCGGAGATCTCCGCCTGGGCCGAGATCGTGGCTCCTGGCGGAACCGCCGGCTCGCCGGTGTCTTGATCGACCCGGATGTGCTCGGGCGCATACGCGAGGAGCTCGGACAACTCGCGCTCGGGCACGGTCAGCGCGAGCGACAGCGGCTCGTGCGGCGCGATCGTCGGGCCCGCGCCGCCCGCCGCGAGCGGGATGTCTGCCTCGGCGCTGGCCAGATGCTCGGCCCGCCCCGCCCGCTGGCCCTCGACGTCGAGCTCCCAGCCTAGCCTTTGCTCGGTGGCGTGGCCGCGCAGCGCGGCGCGTATCGAGGTGTCTCCGCCGCCGGCCGGCGCCGCCGTGACCGATGCGCGGTAGCCTATACGCGGCGCAGCCGGGGCGCCTTCCACGGTGGCGCGGCCGGACAGGCGCGCTTGCATGCCGCCCAGGTCTCGGCCCTGAGACGCGAGCGCAGCGCCGAGATCCAAGCCTCGGATGCCGAGCTCGCCGCTCGCGTCCTCGAGGGTGATCGCGTCCTCGTGCGGCGCGGGATCGGCGCGCCGGCGCAGGCGCGCACTCACGTCGGCGTCCACGGTTCCGCCGAACGCTTGCAGCCGATCCGCCAAGACGCGCGCGCGCAGCTCGCCGTCCAAATCGCCGTCGACCTCGGCCAAAAGCGCGCCGTCTGGCGCGCGGACGGCGCCCGGAGGGATGCGCGCCTGCACGTCCGCCCCGGCCGCTCGCAGCGCGGACAGCGCCTGGCCAACGTCACCGGACAAGGCCAGCTCGCCCGACACGTCGCGGCTCTGGGTGTCCACGCGCGCGGTGAGGCGCGCCGTTTGTTCATACGCCAGGGCGCGAAGCGGCGCGATCGTCACGACGCCGTCCGACAGCGAGACCGAGGCCTCGAGCGCGTCGATCCGGTGGTCGTCGATCTCGATGGGGCCGGCGAAAAACTCGGCCTCCGCCTGTGACTCGGCCGGGTCGCGCCCGCGGCCGTCTACGTCCAAGCGCAACTCACCCACCGACACCGCCGGCACCGCCGGCACCGCGTCGGCGTAAAGCAGCGCCTGCGGGTCGATGGTGTCGCCGACCAGGGAGAGGTCGTAGCGCGGGCTGGCCGGATCCGAGGCGTCGAGTGTCCCCGCGAGGTCGAGGTCGCCGCCCGCCGAGCGCAGGGCGGCGTGAAGATCCAGCGCCGCCGGCTCACCAGACGCGCCCAAGCCGAGGGTGACGTCGGAGCGGAGCGTCCGCTCGCCGAGGAGCTCGTTTAGGTGCTCGGCGTCCACCACGAGAGCGACGAGCTCGGCCTCCTGATGGCCCGCGAGCGCTCCCGCCTCCGAGCCGCCCCGGATGTCGAGCGCCTCGAGGCTGAGCGCGCCGATCGCGAGCCCCTCGAGGGCGGCTTCGAGCGCGTCTGGCGCGATGGCGACGCGAAACCCCGCGAACCCGAGCTCGGTTTCGATGTCGAGGTCGGGGTCGTTTTCGAACCGCAAGCCACCGCTCAGGCCGGTGAGTCCGGCCTCGCCCCGACCGCCCTCGATATCGGCGGAAATCCCCGTTCGCAGCTCGTCTACGGCGAGCGCGAGCCCGTCCGGGTCGCGCAGCGCCAACGACGCGCCGATTTCGGGGAGCTCGATCGCGAAGGTGCGCTCGCCGGGCGCGGCGCGCACGGAGCCGGATAGGCCAAAATCCTGAACCATCATGACGCTGCCGCTGGGCTTTTCGAGCGTCACGTTCACGGCCTCGACCAAGAGCTCGTCGATGCGCAGGTCCAGATCGCTCGGCTCGTCGTCCGGCTCGTCGTCCGCGAGGGCGGGGGCGAGCAAACGCCTTAGGTTCGAGCCCTCCTCGTCTTCGACGATGTCTACGGTGAGGCCGCGCACGGCGAGGCGCTCGAGCGCCGTTTCGTCGCCTAAAAGGCTCCGCCACACTGGCGTGACCTCGAGCGAGTCGAGGGTCACGACCGGAGAGCCGGCCGGGTCCAAAAGCCGTACACCGGTGATTTCGATGTCGCCGAGCAGCGAAAACGAGAGCTCTCCGATCTCGGCGCTTCCGTCTAGCTGCTCGCTCGCGCGCTCGGCGAGCGCGCTCCGCACCCGCTCTTGGCCGCCGCTCGTGTGGAGGTAGCCGACGAGCGCGCCCGCCAGCACCACCGGCACGCCTACGACGAGGCCCAGCGCGATGACGAGGCGCCGGAGCCACCGCCGCGGACGGGCCGCCGCGCTCCCCGCGCTTTGGCCGCTCGCTCCCTCCTCGGGCCGATCCGCGCCTGTGGCTCGCTCGCTCAAAACGCCTCCCCGATTCGAAAGAATACCTGAAACGGATTGTCGGCCGGCGTTTGCACCTCGTTTTCGCGAAAGATCCGGTAGCCCGCATCGATCGACGCCGGCAGGTACCAAAGCCTCAGCCTAAGACCGAGCCCGGCGGCGGCGCTCATGCCGCGCTCGAACGGATTCGCGCCCGTTCCCACGCCGCCCATGTCGAAGAAGCCCACCGCGCCGTAAGGCTCGTGCTCGGGTAAGAACCGCGCCTCGATCGACGTCTCGGCGATGCTCAGGCCACCGACCGGCTGGCCCTCGCAGGACAGCCCGCCGGCGGTGTCGCAGGGCGGCACGTACGGGGACATTCGCTGGCGACCGAAGCCGCGCATGCCGCGGGATCCGCCGCCGAAAAACCGCGGGCCGAGCGGAATGCCGCGGTCGTCGCCCGCGAGCGCCCAGCCGAGGTCGCCGCGCAGGGCGATCGAGGTCGATTCCGTGAGCGGATGGAAGTAGCGCGCCTCCGGTCGCAGCGTGAGGTAGCGGTTCCAGCGCTCGGCGCCGCCCGGCGCGCCGGGGGACAAGCTCGTCCGCAGGGCGACGAGGTGGCCGCGTAGCGCCTCGACCGGATTGTCACGGCTCTCCCACACCAAGCTCGCCTGGAGCTCGCCGCCCACGTAGATGTCGTCGTCGGCGAGGTCGTGCTCCTCGCGCGTCGCCTCGTCGAACGGGCCGAAGCCAGCTTGCTGGCCCCAGCGGAACACGACGTCCGTGTCCACGAACACGCCAGAGGCCACCGTGCTTCGGATGCCGGGGCCCGCCGTCACCTCGCGCATATGAAAGCCGGGGTACAGCTCGTCACGCAGGCGGCCCGTGAGCCGGAAGTCCGTGAGCCGCGACAACAGCATCGGTCTTATGTAGCGGACGAGGGCGTCGCCGAAGACGCCCGCGGGCTCGCCCGTGTCGCCCCGCCAGTGCCAGCCGTAGCCGAGGCGCCCTTCGAGGACCATGTGGTGGAGCGGGCCGAACACGTCGCGGAGCGTGGCGCGACTGGACAGCGCCGTGTCGAGCCGCCACGGGTCGGCCTCCACGCCGCCGCGCACCCGGATCTGCCGACTCGGCGCTTCGACGACGTTGATCTCCAGATCCACCTCCTCCGGCAGCTCGCGGGGCACGAAGTTGCCGTCCTCATCGACTTGCCCCGGCCGCAGCGTGCCGCCCGTGTCCGGGTCGTCGCCCGGCGGGATGAACGTCGTGTCGGCGGTGGTGGCGATGAACGTCGACGCGAAGGCGCCGGCGTCGAGCAGGTCGAACTCGCGCTTTTCCTTGTCGCCGTAGGCGTAGGGATCGCCGCGCTCGAGCCCCACGCGCGCCTGGATGAGCTCGTCGGGCACGCGCTCGTTCCCCTCGACGGCCACGTCGCCCACCCGGGTTTTCGGCCCCGCGTCGACGTAGTAGTACCAGTGCAGCGCCTCGTCCTGTCGATCGACGAAGGTGCGGCTGTACACGGTGGCGTGGCCGAACCCCTCGTCGCGGAGGTGGTCGTGCATGTCGATACGGGCTTTTCGAAACGCTTCGACATCGATGTCGCGGGTGCCCTCGTCGAACGGGATCTTGGCCCGGAGCGCGTCCTCGTAGCGCTGCGGCGCGTTTTCGAGGTGGACGGCCGCGACGCGGTAGCGGGTGTTTTCTTCGATGAGCCAGCGGATCTCGACGCTCTTTTCCGCGTCGTCGAACTCGAGCTCGGGCTCGGCGACCTCGACGTCGAAGAAGCCGAAATTTTGCCAGTAGGCGGTGATGCGCCGCCGGTCTTCGGCTTCTCGAAATTCGCTGTAATACCGGCCGGGCAAAACGAGGCTCGGCGCCCGCATGCCGAGCCCGTCTAAAAGCTCCGCCTTGCTCGGGGTGAGATCGGAGCCGTCGGCCGCCTCGAGGGTCACGCTGGCTACCTCGATGTCGGTCTCGCCCGGCACTTTCATCGGCCGCTCGGCGCCGCCGCAGGCCGCTTGCAGGAAAAGCAGAGCCGATCCGGCTATTACTGTAACGCGCGTGAGCAAGGCAGTGGGTCCCCGGGTATGTTCGGTCAACACTCGGCCACGGGCAAGGCGCAAGTCCCGCTCGCGCCGCGCCGAGCGCGCCGGCCGTGACTCGACCCAGGCGAATCATTTCGCCTACGCCGCGGCATTACGAGCCGGCCAGGTAGGCGCGCAGGTCGCGGGGCAGCGGGCTGTCGGCCTCCACGGCGACCGGCTCGTAGGGGTGGGGCACCCGGAGGTAGGCCGCGTGAAGCGCCTGCCTGGGCAACTCGAACCGCGAGAGCAGCGCCGGCGTGAGCCCCTGGTCGCAAAACGCGGCGAACGCCTCGTCGCCATGGGCGTAGAGCTTGTCGCCGACGATGGGGTGTCCCGCGGAGGCCAGGTGGGCGCGGATTTGGTGCTGGCGTCCGGTCAGGAGAATGCAGCGGACCAGACAGACGCGCTGGCGCCGCTCCAAAACGCGCACCCGCGTGGCGGCGGGAGGCGCATCGTCGCGCGGGACCATGCGCACACCGATCACGTTCGGGCCGGGATCGACCAGCCCGATCGGCTGATCGATGATGTGATCGTCGTCGGCCGGCAGGTAGGGGCGATCCAGCGGGCGATCCGACCACGGGGGCTGTCCGTAGACCACGGCGACGTACGCCTTTTGGGTGCCCTGGCGGGAAAACGCGTACTGCAGGCGGGAGGCCGCGTCGCGGGTGCGGGCCACGGCGATGCAGCCCGAGGTCTCGCGGTCGAGCCGATGGCAGATGCGCGCGGCCTCACCGGGAAATCGTTCGCGGATCCGCCGCGCCAGCGTATTGAAGTAAAACTTGGCCGACGCGTGCACGGGGAGACCCGCCGGCTTGTCGATGATCATCATCGTCTCGTCGCGGTAGAGCACGCCGAACTCGCGCGGGCAGGGCGGTTCGGGGCGCGCAGGGCGGCGGATGATCAGCTCGTCGCCGGTGCGGACTGGGGAGTGCGGCTTGAGCTGCTTGCCGTCGCCGCGGACGAGTTGCGTGCGGATGACGAGTTGCAGCTTGGTTCGCGACAGGCGCGGGATCTTGCGCTTTAGATAGTGATCGACACGCAGGCCCGCGTGCGGCTCTTCCACGACGAATCGCCGCTCGATGATGCGCGGCTCGCCTCTCGAGTCGAGGTGCACGGCGCCCCCCTGGGTGGCTAGGTGAGCGCTCTCGGAATCTGCTGAAGGCTGCGACATGTCCTCTCGGTCACGACATGGGGCGCGCAGGCACCGAGGTTTCGGAGAAGCCGAGGTTCGCGACGCCGCGCGCTTTACGGATGCGTGGGGTGCCTAGTCACCAGCTCGCGAAAAGAGTATGATAACGGGACATGTCGTCAGCGGGCCACGAAGGACGTAAGCCGTTTCCGGATTTCGTTCCGCCGACAAAGATCCAGTACGCCGGTGGGCGCACGCCGACGCTACGGGTGCGGCAATGTACGCTCACGCAGCTCACCGACGATGGGGCACGCGAGCTCACCTTCGATCGTGAAGAGGTGTCGCTCGGGGCCATGGAGGATAACGACGTCGTCCTATCCGATCCCACCGTTTCGCGCTACCACTGCGCGATCCGGCAGGAGGACACGGGCTACGTGCTCGTGGATCTGCGGTCGACGAACGGCACCTTCATCAACAACGTTCGCATCCGCGAGGGCTTCCTTACCCCGGGATCGACCATCCAGGTGGGGCAGAGCAAGCTCAAGTTCAACGCCCGCGAGGAGAAGGTCGACGTCGTGCCCTCGGAGCGGGACCGGCTCGGCGGCATCATCGGCGGCCACGCGCGGATGCGCGAGATGTACGCGATCATCGAGAAGATCGCGCCCACGGCCACCACGATGGTCATCGAGGGGCAGACCGGCACGGGGAAGGAGGTGGTGGCGCAAACCATCCACCAGCTGTCGCCGCGCGCGCAGGGGCCGCTCATCGTGTTCGACTGCGGCGCCGTTCCGCCGAACCTGATCGAGAGCGAGCTGTTCGGCCACGAAAAGGGCTCGTTTACCGGCGCCGTGATGACGAGGCAGGGCCTGTTCGAGATGGCTGACGGCGGGACGCTGTTTTTGGACGAGCTCGGCGAGCTGCCCACCGATCTGCAGCCCAAGCTCCTGCGCGTCCTCGAGCAGCGCGAGATCCGCCGCGTCGGGTCGTCCAAGCCGATCAAGGTCGACGTGCGCATCATCGCAGCCACGAACCGCGATCTCGAGGAGGACGTCAAAGCGGGGCGCTTTCGCCAGGATCTGTTTTTCCGCCTGTCGGTCGTTCGCATCCGGCTCCCACCGCTGGCCGAGCGCACCGACGACATCCCGCTCCTCGTCAACCACTTTCTCACCAGCCAGACCTACAACCTGCGCCCCGATGGAAGTCCGCGCGTGACGGGCGTTTCGCCCGCGGCGCTCGAGTGCATGGAGGCGTATGCCTGGCCGGGCAACGTTCGCGAGCTCGTCAACGCCGTGGAGCGGGCCGTCTCGTTTTGCGACGGCGACGTCATCGAGCCCGCCGATCTTCCCGATCACATCCGCGACGCGAGCCCCGGGTACACGGCGACCGCCACCGCGGAGGCGCGCCCCCGGGCCCACGCGGGCTCGGACAGCCCGCCCCGCCCGTCGGGCGACCTCGTGTCCGGAGATCTCACGTTCAAAGACGCCAAGGAGCAGTGGGTGTCGACCTTCGAGCGGGACTACATCATCTCGCTCCTCCGGCGTCACAACGGGAACATCTCGCACGCCGCCCGTGAGGCTGACATCGACCGGAAGTACTTCCGGAAGCTGATGAAAAAATACGAGATCGACGCGCAGGCGGTCGAGGGCGTCGAGGGCTGATCCCGGGGGGACTAGGCCTCGCGGCGCGCCTCGTCGAGTCGGCGCGCCCCCTCCATGAGGAGCTGCGTCGTCGAGGCCTGGATATCGTCAGTGTCCTGGATCTCGGTCACCTCGAAGGAAAACTCCCCGTCCGACCAACCGACGAGCTCGTAGACACAATCGGCGCCGCGCGGCGCCTGTCGGTCTCGAAATCGAGCGGCTACGACGCGACCGCCCTGAATCGCAAGCTCCGCCGCGTCGCCTCCGTGGTGCAAGGTCAGGACACCGGTCTTTTGTTCGAGCTCGAGGAGCGTGAGGATCGAGGGCAGACCGATCTGATCGAGGCTCCCCGTGAGCCCCTGACCCGAGGTGGTCCCACCGGTCTCCGGCGAGCCGTCGATCTGGGTGCGGGTGTGGTTTTCGATGAGCTCGCGATAGCGCAGCGTCCGCTTGACGCGGAGATCCAGCTCTTCGAAGCGAAACGGCTTGGGCAGGTAATCGTCAGCCCCGAGCCGAAACCCGCGGATTCGATCGTCGTCTGAGGCCAGGGCCGTCAAAAAAATCACGGGCACGAAGCTAAACTCGGGCTTCGAGCGGAGCGCGCGCACGAGCGTCCAGCCGTCGACCTTTGGCATCATCACATCGGTGATGAGCAAGTCCGGCGGGTTCGCGGTCGCGAGCTCGTAGGCCGTCTCGCCGTCTTCGGCGGTTTGAACGGTGTAGCCGCGTTGCTCGAGCACGCTCGTCACCATCCTGAGGATCCACGGGTCGTCGTCGGCGACGAGAATGCGGGGCAGGTCCATGTCGAATTCCGCGCGCGCGTCGAAGCTCGGGCAGGCTTACCGTAACGATTGCCAAGTGCCTATGTCAACACGGGAAACCGGCACGCGAGTGGGGCGGGGCACGCCAGCGCCGTCACGGGGAGCGCGCTGGCGCCGCGCCCTTCCGAGGGCTGTCGTCCTGCCCGGGATCCCAGCTCTCGACGCTGCCGCCTCGCCAGTCGTCAGCGCCGCGCAGGGCGAGGGCGCCGCCGCGAGTGGCGATGAAGGTCGCGTCTTTCGCCGACGCGATGGCGACGGCGCGATCGCCCGCCGAAACCTCCGGGAGCACGGCCTCGATCTGAGCGCTTTCGCCGGCGAGCGCGATCAGCGCGGGCTGGTCTCCCGCGTCAGGCGTGTCCGGCGACTCGGGCGACCCGTCTTCGGCGCTCGCCACGGCGACGATGGCCGCCCGTCCGTCGGCCAAATAGCCGAGCGCATCGATTCGGGCGTCCTCGAACCCCTCTGGCATGGTGATCGAACGTGCGCGCCCCCCGCCCACGCTCAGGATTTCACCGCTTCGCAAGATCGCGAACAGCTCCTGGCCGGCCCGCCCGACGAGACCGATCACCGGATCGTCGTCGTCATCGTCGCCCGTGAGGTCGCCCGCGAGCGCGTGCCCGATTCGGGTGAACTCGTCGTCGCGGCCGCGGTGGAGCTCGTTTTCGTCGGTAACGAGATACAGGCGCTCGTCCGCCCCCACCCAAAGCGCCTCGATCTGCCCCGGTGCGCGGCCTGCGCGCGACCATTCGCCGTCCTCGAGCAGGTAAATGTGTCGGCCTATGCCCAACGCCGGCGCCTCACCTCCCACGGCGAGGGTCGTGGGGCCGCGATGAGGGAGCTCGTGCGCGTGCCACACGCCGTCCTCGCGGCGGTATAGCGGCGTTTGTTCCCCGATCGCGAAATACACATCGGGCGCGGCGCGAACGACGCCGCCCACGCGGGTGGCCACGCCGCCGAGGCCCAGGCGCCGGAACGAGAGCTCCTCGCCCGGCGTCGCGCTCTCTTCGCCTAGCTCGTAGAGCTGACCTGAGCTTCCGAAAAGCAGCGGCGCGTCGGCGTCGCCTTGTCGGCCATCCTGCCACACGACGCCGGCCACCTCGGGCGATACGAGCCCGCGAGCGTCGCCGACTCGCAGGTCCCCGAGCACGACCGCGGCGCCGAGCGCCGCCGATATCGCCGCGAGCCTCATGGCGCGTCGTCTGGGTCGTCGCCCGCCGGCTGGTCGCCCGCCGGCTCGTCGCCGCTCTCGGCCTCGCCACCAACAGCTTCCTCGACCTCCTCGGTGACTTCGGCCTCACATGCGGTGAGCTCAGCTACCGTCGTAGCGTCCCGAACGCACGCCACCGACGACGCGGTGGCGTTTGCGCGGCACGAGCGCACGGCCGCTTCTACGTCGCTTTCGTCCAGCCGATCTTGGAGCTCCGTGAGCTGGCGGATATTCAAAACCGCCTCACGGCAGTCTTCTTCGGTGGGACGATCGCAGCCCGTAGCGAGCATCGCCGCGAGCCCGCTTGCCAAGATTGTGACGATGATCGGTCTCATGACCCTTTCTCCTCGAGCGCTGCCGCGGCGCGCGCGGTCTGCCCGATATCGTTCGCGGCGGCAGCTGCCCGCGAGCCACCGCGTGCCTCGTGAACAGCGCTCGC
Organism: Nannocystineae bacterium; assembly: GCA_007133195.1. Lineage (GTDB taxonomy): Bacteria > Myxococcota_A > Polyangia > Haliangiales > Haliangiaceae > SLNH01. The sequence goes on from SLNH01000392.1 coordinate 9,903, forward strand.
GTCGCCGCCGTGGATGCGATATTTGAGCATATCCGTCAAGCCGAGGGCGATGTTAACGCGTGCGGACCATCGGCCGGCCGCGGCTTGTGCCGAGGGCGCGGCTTCCGGCGGCGCCCACATCTGCACGTGGGCGTTTGGTCGCGGGCGCTGCGGGGAACCGCGCCGCGGAGCTGCCAGGCTCGCGGTGTGCGGCGGCACATGTGGGCGCGCCGTCATCGCTCGGTAGGGTGCGTGGGCGAATTTTCGCGCGGCGGCGCCGGGCCTCCCAGCCGACCAGCGATGGCGACCAACATCCGCGCCGCGTAAAGAACGTTTACCGCCGCGTAAGCCCAAAAGTAGAGCTCGATCCGATCGAGCACGGCCGCGAGCCAAATGTAGCTCGGGTAGTGGACGAGGATCCGGGCTACGCGCTCGGCCGCGCCCACTGCCGTGCCTAACACCCCGTGGCGCTCCGGTATCACGGCGGGCTGTCCGTCCGCGGTGGGGGGCGGCGCCCCGTACTCCGGCCGCCTCGTAAACGCGGTGAGTCTGGTTCCCGTGGACAGCGCGATCAGCCCGCCGATCCCGGCCGCCAGATAAAGCGGATCTCCCGTGGTGAGCCAAAGCCGCAGGGCGACGCAGCCGAAAATCGCGACGGCCTTGATTTCGTCCATCAAGAAGTCGAGCAGGTGGCCGAGCGTGGACGTCTCGCCCCGCGTTCGAGCCAGCTGGCCGTCGGCGCAGTCGAGGATGAACGACAGTTGGAACACGGCGATCGCCGCCACGAGGCCCGCGTAGGTGGGCCACAAAACCAGCATCGCGCCGGACGCCGCGGCGACGGCGAGGGAGGCGAAGGTGAGCTGATTGGGCGTAATCCGCGTGTCTCGCAGCGCATAGACGATCGCGGCCGCCGGTGGGCGGCACACCCACTCGGTCCAAAGGTTGATGTCCTTGCCCTTTTTGGACGATTTGTAGAGCGAGGCGATATCCCGCCACATTCCGCCGCACTTTAGCGGCGATCGCCGCTCGTGGCCAGATCCCGCTCCCGTCCACCGGGCGAAGGCCCCCGCGAGGTGCCGGGGGGGCGGCGCCGGGCCGGGGTGCGCGGCTCGCCGGCCGCGCCGCAGTGCGTATCTTCCCGGTCAGTCGACCGGGTTGAACTCGACGTCCACGATCTCGACCTCCCGCATCCCCTTGGGCGTCTTGATCGACACGGTGTCGCCGACTTGCTTGCCGATCAGCGCCCGCGCCACCGGCGCGGTGATCGAGATCCGGCTTTTCTTCATATCGGCCTCGTACTCGCCCACGATGGTGTAGGTGTTTTCTTCTTCGCTCTCGAGGTCCTCGATGGTCACGGTGGCGCCGAACTTCACCCGCTCCCCATCGAGCTCGGTCGGCTCGATCACCTCGGCGAGCGCGAGCTTCGCCTCGAGGTCGCGAACGCGCGCCTCGATCATACCCTGCTCTTCCTTCGCCGCGTCGTAGTCGGCGTTCTCGGACAGATCGCCGTGGGCGCGCGCCACCTCGATCGCCTTGGTGTTGTTCGGGCGATCCACCTCTTTGAGCTTTTTGAGCTCCGCTTTCATTTTATCCCGCCCCGCAGGGGTGATCGGATACTTTTGCGTCATCCTTCTCGCCTCTCGCTCGTGTCGACCGAAACTGGAGGATTGCGATCCCGCGCTGCGCCCCGTGCGGGCGCTCGTCACGCGTCGCGCGTCGGGTTCTGAAGGGATTCTACGCGCAGCGGCTCGGCGCGCCGCACCGCGATGGCGTCGCAGGCGGCGCGCGCCGCCCGCAGCGTGGTGAAGTAGGAAACGCCCGCGAGCAGGGCCGCTCGGCGCAGGGACTGCGAGTCCCGGATCGCCTGAGCCCCCTCGGTCGTGTTGATGACGAGATCGATATCGCCGTTGTCCAGCGCGTCCACGCAGTGCGGGCGGCCCTCGATGACCTTGTTCACCCGGGTGACTTCGATATCAGCCTCGTTCAGGTAGGCGGCGGTCCCCCCGGTGGCCACGAGTGAGAACCCGAGCTCGGCCAGCGCGCGCGCGAGCGGGACACCTGCGGCCTTGTCGGCGTCGCGCAACGACAAAAATGCCCGCCCCTCCGTCGGCATGGGGTTCCCGGCGGCGATCTGCGCCTTCAGAAAGGCGTGCGCGAACGAGGTGTCGATCCCCATCACCTCGCCGGTCGAGCGCATCTCGGGCCCGAGGATCGTGTCGACGTTGTTGAACTTCACGAACGGAAACACGGATTCCTTGACGGACACGCGCGTGGGCGACATCTCCTTGGCGCCGAGCTCGGGCAGCGTGCGTCCCACCATGACTTTCGCGGCGAGCTTCGCCAAGGGAGATCCGATGGCCTTCGAGACGAAAGGCACGGTCCGCGAGGCGCGGGGGTTTACCTCGAGGATGTAGAGCTCGCCGTGGTGGATGGCCACCTGCATGTTCATCAGGCCCACGACGCCGAGCTCGCGGGCCATCGCCCTGGCTGCGGCGCAGATGCGCTCGGTGGTGTCGGCGCCCAGGGAGTACGGAGGTATCGCGCAAGCCGAGTCGCCCGAGTGGATGCCCGCCTCTTCGATGTGTTCCATCACCCCGCCCACGATCACGTTGCCCTCGCGGTCGCACACGGCATCGACGTCGAGCTCCACGGATTCGGCCAGAAATTGGTCGATGAGGAGCGGCATGCCCATCGCCTCGGGCCGGGCATCTCCCGCGGCGGACCCGGGCGGGCGCAACAGGCGCTCGATGTACTCCTCGAGGCCGCGGGCGTCGTAAACGCGCTCCATGGACCGGCCGCCGAGCACGTAGGACGGGCGCACCATGACGGGGAACCCGATCTTCTCGGCGACGGCTCGGGCCTCGTCCAGCGTCCTGGCGACGCCCCACGCCGGAGCTTTCATCGCCAGCGAGTGGAGCACGGCACCGAAGCGCTCGCGGTCCTCGGCGCGATCGATGGCGTCCGCGGAGGTGCCCAGGAGCCGGACCCCAGCCGACTCGAGGGCCACCGCGAGCCCAAGCGGCGTTTGGCCACCGAATTGGACGATCACCCCGTCGGGCCGCTCGGTGTCGCACACGGCCAACACGTCCTCGAGCGTGAGCGGCTCGAAATAGAGCCGATCCGACGTGTCGTAGTCAGTGGACACCGTCTCGGGATTGCAGTTGACCATGATGGTCTCGTAGCCCTCTTCCTCGAGGGCGAGCGCCGCGTGCACGCAGCAGTAATCGAACTCGATCCCTTGGCCGATGCGGTTCGGACCGCCGCCCAAAATGACCACCTTCTTGCGCTCGGTGGGGCGTGACTCGCATTCCTGCTCGTAGCTGGAGTACAGGTAGGGCGTGTGGGCCTCGAATTCGGCTGCGCACGTGTCTACGCGCTTGTACACCGGGCGCGCGCCGATCGCCGCGCGGGCCGCGCGCACCTCGGCCTCGCTCGTGTCGCGGAGCAGCGAGGCGATGCGGCGGTCGCTCATGCCGCCCGCCTTGAGGGCGGGGAGCCGGGGCGCGAGCGCGTCCAGCGTGCCGGCGTCCTGGACGGCGAGCTCCTCCATCGCCATGTCCCGCAGGTGGCGCAAAAACCACGGATCGATCCTCGTGAGCTTGTGCGCCTCGTCCTCGTCCAGGCCGAGCTGGAACGCGCGCGCGATCTGAAACAGCCGCTCGGGGCCCGGATGCGAGATCTGGCGCCGGAGCTGGCTGAGGTCGTCGGGCAGAGGAAGGTCGAAGCCGTAGCGCCCGGTCTCCAGCGACCGGATCGCCTTGCCGAGGGACTCGCGGAACGTTCGCCCGATGGCCATGGCTTCGCCCACCGACTTCATCTGCGTCCCGAGCACAGGTTCGGCCGTGGGGAACTTCTCGAAGGTAAACCGCGGCATCTTGGTGACGACGTAGTCGATCGTGGGCTCGAACGACGCCGGGGTCACCCGCGTGATGTCGTTTCGGATCTCGTCGAGGGCGTAGCCGATCGCGAGCTTGGCGGCGATCTTGGCGATCGGGTAACCGGTCGCCTTCGACGCCAGGGCGCTCGAGCGCGACACGCGCGGGTTCATCTCGATGACGATCTGCTGCCCGCTGTCGGGATCGACGGCGAACTGGATGTTCGAGCCGCCGGTGTCGACACCGATCTCGCGGATGATCGCCATCGCGGCGTCCCGCATCTGCTGATACTCTTTATCGGTGAGCGTGAGCGCCGGGGCCACGGTGATCGAGTCCCCCGTGTGTACGCCCATCGGGTCGAAGTTCTCGATGGAGCAGACGATCACGACGTTGTCCATGTGATCGCGCATCACCTCGAGCTCGTACTCCTTCCAGCCGAGCACGGACTGCTCGACGAGGATTTGGTGGGTCGGGCTCTGCTCGAGGCCCCACTCGACGAGGTCGTCGAGCTCGCGGGCGTTGTAGGCGATGGCGGCGCCGGAGCCGCCGAGGGTGTACGAGGGCCGCAGGATCGCGGGAAATCCGATGTCCTCGATGCAGGCCCTCGCCTCCGCGAGGGAGTGCACGTAGGCGGAGCGGGCCGACTCGAGGCCGATCCGCGTCATCGCCTGCTTGAATAGGTCTCGATCCTCGGCCTTCTCGATCGCCTCTCGGGAGGCGCCGATGAGCTCCACCCCGTAGGCGTCGAGCACGCCTTCGCGGGCGGCGTCGAGGGCGAGGTTGAGCGCGGTCTGCCCGCCGAGGGTCGGGAGCAGGGCCTTGGGGCGCTCGCGCTCGATGACCGCGCGGAGGGCCTCGAGGGTGAGCGGCTCGATATACGTCGCGTCGGCCATCTCGGGATCCGTCATGATCGTGGCCGGATTGCTGTTGATGAGCGCGACGCGGAGGCCCTCCTCGCGCAGGGCCTTGCAGGCTTGTGCGCCCGAATAGTCGAACTCACAGGCCTGACCGATGACGATCGGACCGGAGCCGATGAGGAGGACCGAGTCGAGGTCGGCGCGGCGGGGCATGGCAGGCCTACTTTTTCCGGGCGAGCTTGTCGCGGTGTAGTTTGTAGCCGGACAGGAGATCGTCGAAGAGCGCCGCCACCTCGTCCTTTCGCCCGCACAGGCTCAGGTTGTTGTCGGCCAGAATTTCGGCGGCGCGACGCTTGAGGCGCATGCTCTCCTCCTCTTCGCGAAGGAGGGCGTTTACGAGCGGCTCGGCCGCCTCCTCGGTGGGCCTCAGCGCGAGGCCCTCGGCGGCGGCGAACCGCACGTTTTCGTCGAAGTCTTGCAAGTAGGGGGCGATGCGCCTGGCGAGCTCGCGGCTGTTTACGTTTTCGAGCTCGCCGAGCCACTCGATGAGCTGGATCTTGCGCGTGGAGTCTTTCGTGTAGCCGGGCTCTTCTCGGGCGAGAAGGTCATCTACGACTTCGAACAGTCGCTCGCCCTCGGCGATGCGCTCGAGGACGCGCAGCGGGAATGCGATGGACAGCGCGCTCTGCATGTACTCGTGGAGTGGATCGACCGCGTCGTCGCCCTTGCTGGACAAAAGCTCGATGGCGGTCTGCTTCTCCTGCTCGTCCTCGATCATCTTGGTCGCACTGAACGAAAACCGGCGGCACAGGGCGAGCAGCGCCTCGTGGCTCCCGTCCTCGGCGAGCTTCTCCATCGCGATCACGCGATCGGCCGACTGGGCGTTTTCGCTCGTGGCCTTCTTGATGGTCTTGTCGAGCGGGGTTCCCTTTGAAAACAGTCCGAACACCATGTTGCCTACCTATGCGACGCTTCCGGTCGCCGTTCGGAGCGCGGGCGTTGCGCGCTGCTTGCGCGGCCGCGTCCTGAGTTCGAGTGCGTGATGCGGGCGCCGCGACCCGGGCGCCGCCGCG
>SLNH01000044.1 GCA_007133195.1 Nannocystineae bacterium
GGCGTTTCCCGGGCCGAACTGCCGTGGCAAGGTTGCCTGTTATGGGGATCCGGCGTCTATCGCGCGCGCCCGCTATCCCGGCTCGTGCGTGCCGGCGCACCCTAGAAAGGCCGCGGCGAGCGAGCCCTGCCGCGCGATATTCGCTGCTTTTGGCGATCGGTGTCGCGGGCGCGGCGGGCGGCGCTAAAGCCACCTCACTATCAGCCACGAGCGGCAACCCCAGCGCCGAGGTCACGACGACCCTCGACCTTCACTTTCGCGGCCTGGTCGCGAAGGGCACGGCTCGGCACGTGTTCGTATCCGATGGCGAGCCCGACGAGCCCGCGGTTTACACGTTTTCGCTCCCCGCCGGCGCGGCGGTCACGGGCATGTCGATCGAGCCCCCCGACGGCGAAGCGGCCGAGGCGTTCGCGGTGGACGCCGAAGCCGCGATCCGCCCCGTGCCGCGGCCCGAAGCGACGGACGCCGAGCCCGATCGCGGGCTCCTCCGCATGATTTCCCGCAACGACGTCGAGGCGGTGTACGAATTGCGACTGTCCCCGCTGCCGCCGGGCGAGCCAACTCAGGCCACCGTCGAGTTCGCGGCGCCGCTCACCATGGAAGACGGCCGGGTATCGTTTCGAATGCCGCGCCGCGACGAGTCCGGTGTGCTGGCGCCCGAGCAGGTCAGATGGCGGATCGGCGCGCCACCCGGCGCTTCGGTGACCCGCGCGTTTGCAAACGGACGCGAGCTCGACCTCCCCGAGCCGCCTGCGCGCGGCGGCCCGGGGCCCGCCGAGGTGAAGCCGTTCGCGGCGCCGCGGGGTGGTGGGCTAAGCCTGGTCGCGGACCTCGAGTTCGCGGACGAAGCGCCCACCGCGCGCCGCGGCGCGAAGGAGCTCGAGCCGGGACTTTGGGCGGTGGCAGGCGAGGCCGCGTATCCGCTGCCGGACGCGGAACCCGACGAACCGCCAGCACGCATCATGGTGCTCGCGGACATCTCGCGCAGCCTCGGCGGCTTCGGTGCCCGCGCCGCCGCGGATCTCGCGACGGACATCCTGGCGAGCGCCGACGGAGCGAGCGCCGACCTGGTGAGCGCAGATTTGATCGTGTTCGACCGCGCGGCAGAGCGCGTTTTCGAACGGAAGCGCGCCGGGTCCCAGGAAGCGAAGCACGCGCTTCGAAGCGCGCTTACCCCCGAGCACCGCAGAAACGGCACCGATCTCGCGGCTGCCCTGCGCGCGATCCGCCCCGCGTTAGAATCCGAGACTCCGCCGGACCTCGTGGTCGCGCTGAGCGACGACGTGTGGCCAACCACCCAAACCGCCGATCGCGCGAAGGCCGCGCTAGGCCGAACCGCGCGGTCCGCCGCGCCGTTTCTCAGCATCACCGTGCTTCCAGACGAAGCACCTCGCCCGGCCGAGCGCCGGGGGCCGCTGGACGCCCTCGCCCACGCGAGCGGCGGCGCTGCGATGACGATTCGGCACGGCGAGGCCTCGGGCCGCGGGTCGGAGCTCCTATCGGCGCTCACCAGACCGCCGCCGCTTCGCAGCGGGCACTTCGCCGAGGATCGGGTCCGGCAGGAGTCCCTCGCGCTGCCCCGCGAGCTTCCCGCCGGCGCCGCCGCGTTCGCCGCCGGCTTTCACCACGGCGAGCAAGCGCCGGAGCTGGCGTTCGCCGCAGATCTGAGCGCGCAGCGGATCGAGCGCGACGCCGAGCACAGCGACGCCCTGGCCAGGCTCGCCTTCCCGCTCGCGGCCCTTTACGCCGAGCCCGCGGAGCTTTTACCGCTCGCGCCCGGCGACGACTCCGCCCTTTCTCCTCGCGAGCGCGGCCTGCGCCGGCTGTTTCGCGCCGCGCTTCGCGAACCAGTGGTCACGCCCCACATCGCGCTCGTGATCCCCGCGGACGACGAGCACGGACGCGCCCGCGCCGAGGAGGCGAGAAGGTTCGGCTCGTGGCTCTACAGGCGCATGCCCGCACCGGGAGAGCGCGACCCGATACCGCGAAGCGGCGAGTTCGAGGGGCGTGACGAACAGCCCACGCGCGCGGCGACCGGCGGCGAGGCGGAGGCGATCGGCGGCGCGGACATCGCCGAAGTGCTCGCCTCGAGTATGGCGCGGCTAAGGCACTGCTACCGGCGGCAGTTGCGACGAGACTCGGAGGCGAGCGGCGAGCTGACGGTGGTCACGGAGTTCGCTCGCGGCGAAATCCTGGCAGCGCATGCGCGCGATCGCAGCGGGCTTTCGTCGGCCATCGAGCCCTGTGCCGCCGAGGCCGTTTTGCGCGCCCGGGTCCCTCGCGTCCGCTTCGGCGATGAGCCCGAGCCCGTCGTGAGGGCGGCGTTTCGCCTGCGGTTCCGCGACGGCGGGGTCTTTGCCGCGCTTCGCAAAATCGAACACGCCCGGCCGCTCGGAGATCCGTAGGGAAGACTCAAAGCGGTCGCGGCGCGAGCTTCTCTCGCGCGCTCACGCACTCGCGGGCGCCACCTTCGTCATGTCCACCTTGGGCTCGTGATCGAGCGCGCGATAAGCGGCCGCCTCGAAGATCGCCCCCGCCCCGAGGGCATCCTCCCCGGCGAGGTCTGCGATCGTGCGGGCCAGCTTGATGATTCGCTCGACGCCGCGGCCCGTCATGCCCCGCCGGATCCGGCTGAGCCGATCGAGCGCTCGCTCGGCGCCGCTCGTGAGCTTGCACGTCTCGCGAACCGCGCGCGATGACATCTCCGCGTTGCTCTTTGCCCGCCAGGGGCGCAAGCGTCGGCGCTGCCGGTCGCGCGCCGCACACACCCGCTGTCGAATCGCCTCGGAGCTCTCGCCGGGCTCGGCGTGCCGGAGTTCGGCGAGCGGAACATTGTGTACGAAGATTTGGACATCGATGCGATCCAACAGCGGGCCGCTCAGCTTGCTCTGGTAGCGCTCGATGCGGCTGGGGCTGCAAGTGCACTGTCGATCTCTCGAGCCGAGCCAACCGCACGGGCAGGGGTTAGCGGACGCGGCCAACAGAAACGAGGCGGGCAAATTGATCGTCCCCGCGACGCGGCTGATGGTCACCCGCCGATCCTCGAGCGGCTGGCGGAGCGACTCGAGCGCGAGACGGGAAAACTCCGGGAGCTCGTCCAAAAACAGCACGCCGCGGTGTGACAGAGAGACCTCGCCCGGCCGTGGCGTGCTGCCCCCGCCGAGCAGCGCGGCCATGCTGATCGTGTGGTGCGGCGCGCGAAACGGCCGCTCTCGAAGTAGGCCGGCGGGGGCGAGTCCGACCGACGAATAGATCTTCGTTGTCTCGAGCGCCTCCTCCCGCGTCAAATCGGGGAGGATCGTCGGGATCCGGCGAGCCAGCATGGTCTTTCCCATCCCGGGCGGACCGACCAAGAGCGCATTGTGGCCACCAGCCACGGCGATCTCCATCCCAGCGCGGGCCGCCGGCTGCCCGCGCACGTCGCTCATGTCGCCGAGCGAACACGCGCCGGATCGAACCGGCGCGGGGCTAAGCCGCTCCCACCGCGGAAGAGGCGATTCGCCTGCGAGCGCCGAGAGCACCTGACAAAGATGGTCGGCGTGAAACACCTCGAGGCCGTCCACCTCGGCCGCCTCGCCCGCCGACGCCGAGGGCAGGACGATGCCTCGCAGCCCGCGCTCGCGCGCCAAAAGCCCCGCCGCCAGCGCTCCGCGCACGGGCCGTAGCGAGCCATCGAGGCCGAGCTCACCCATGAGCATGAGCCCCTCGAGGAGCTCGCCGCTGGCGATCCCGTCGGCGATCAGGACGCCCGCTGCGATCGGAAGATCGAACGCCGCCCCGGCTTTGCGGCGGTCGGCGGGGGCCAGGTTGACGGTGACCTTCTTGTTCGGGAGTTTTTGCCCCACGCGCTCGAGCGAGGAGCGTATGCGAACGGCGCCCTCCTTCACCGAGGTCGCCGGTAACCCGACGACGTGATACCCGGGCAAGCCGCTCGCGATGTCGACCTCGACGGCGACGGGATAGGCGTCGATTCCAAAGAGCGTGCACGACTCTACGGTAGCCAGCATGCTGGCCCGTAGTAGCAACCGCCATGCCGTCCTAGCCTCCTGAAATGACACGCCCTGTGTCCGAGCTCCGGACGCATCGTCCGGCCCCCGCCGGACACTCCCGGACAGGCCCGATCTGGTTGGGAGCACTTTGGTGCTACGCTCGGCGCGTGGGGAGATTCGCCATCATCGCGGCAATCGCCGCGTCCGTGACAGCCGCTTGCGGCGCCGACGACCCTGCCCCGGGCGAGCCCAACGACGCAGCCCCGCCGACCCGGCCTCCGCCGGATGCCGGATCGGCCGACCGACCGGCCGCCCAACCGGCCGACGCCTCCGGCCCAGCCGA
>SLNH01000311.1 GCA_007133195.1 Nannocystineae bacterium
GCATGACCAGAAGGCAAGGGCTCCCCGAGCGTGGACGCGATGCGCTGAAACGCCGCCTCGGCAGCCGTATAAAACCGGTCGAGGTGGACCGCGATCGCCGCGAGCCAGGGGGTGTGATCTGCCCCTTGGTCGATCTCGGCCGCGCCTTGCGAGACCGCGTCGGCTTCGCGCTCGATCGCCTTTAGGTCGAGGCGAATCTGCGTGGCCAGTTCGCGGAGGGCGAGCGTGGCGGCTTCATCAGGCGCCATACAGGAGCTCACCCCGGTCGATTTGGCTGCGGAGCTCAGGGCTCGCGTCTTCCAGGCCGATGAGGTCGACCCTGCGGCCGAGGATCTCGCTTACCTGTTCGCCGGCTGTGCTCAGGGCCCCGATCCCGAGGCCTTCGACAGCCAAATCGACGTCAGAGCGTTCGTAGTCGAAGAGCCCTCGCGAAAGCGAGCCAAAGAGGATCACGCGGCGGGCACCGAAGTGCGAAGTCAGTAGGGCGACGGCGTCTGGAAGCCGGCGCCGCACATCGTCCGCAGCAGCTTGATTCGCGGGCATCCTGTCGGCGAAGCGCCGGACGAGGCGCTCGTAGGCTACATGGGGCGCGGGGCGCATGATCGCGAAGGGGTTATGCACTCAGTTTCCAGAGTTTAGCACGGCGCGCGGGATACGCCCTTTGGGGAAGACCAGCTCTTAGGGTTCTGGGTTTGTCACTTCGAACCAGCCCAGGCTTTCGAAGTCCTTTGCGTTGCGCGTGTAAAGGCGCTCTACGCGCGCCGCGCGAAGGGTGACGGCGAGCACTGCGTCGAAGGTGCGCGCCGGCGCGAAGTTGTCGTCGTCCAAAAGCGCGATTACCTCGGGCCAGAGGCTGATTTCGTAGCCGCAGTGGTAACATCCTGCCAGGTCGCGGAAATATCGAAGCTGTTCGGCAGCGTCGCGCCCGGATAGCGGCCGAGCGAGCACCCTCGGATGGCGAAGGAGTCGGTAGTACTCGAAGAGCACCTGGTCGGCCAAAATCCACGCGCCGGGCTCGGAGAGCATTTGCTCCAACACGGGTCTGGCCCAGGTGTGCTCGTCACAGTCGGCGTTCGTGCCGTACAGGAGGATGTTCGTGTCGACGCTCTTCACGGGCCATTTCCTCGCGGCCCGCGCTGCGAATCGTCCGATCGAGCGGCCGGCGCGTCGCGGAGGTGGCTAGGCGCCAGGCGATCGCCATAGGCAGCCTCTCGGAGGCCCTCGGAGGCGACGCCGATCGCGCCGCCGCGGAAGGTGGGCAGGCTGGCCGGTCCTCGCGCGCGGCCGGCGGGCGCGCGATCGAGCCACGCCTCGGTCGCCCGGCGGACGATCTCGCTAATCGGCCGATCCTCGCGCTCGGCTAGCTCTCGAAGGCGCCTCATCTGCGGCTCCGGGAACAGGATCTGGATCTTTTCCATGTATACATCAAAAGCATGGATTGTATCGCTGTCAATCGGGTCCAAAGTCTCGAAGTATATTCACCAGGTGCTGGGCGGACGGGATCGGCCAGACGGCTCGCGCAGAAACCCATGGCGCGGCCAAGTCCTGATCTGAACCTCTCCACCTACTTCAGGTGGAAGCGGGGCGAACCGCGAGGGGGCCCGACGACACGGTAGCGGTGGCGAGGAGCGGGGCTTAGCGGCGAAAGCGGGCGGTGAGGGTGCGCTCGCCCTCGAGGAGGACCTGGGCGGTGACGGCGTTGGCGTAGGGGTTTACGCGAGTGGGCAGCCAGTCGTCGCGGCCCGCCAGGACGGTGAGTTCCCACGCGCGCCCGGTCTCGTGGAGCTCGGGGAGCCAGGTGTCGAAGGGCTGGTTTCGGAAATATAGGGTCACGTCGCCGCGCCAGGGCTCGCCGCGGTTTTCGATGACCCAGTCTTTGCCGAGGCCATCGCGGCGGGGGGTGTCTTTGAGCTGGACATCGAGGTCGAGCGAGTCGCCGGGCTCTCCGTCGAGGCGGAGGAGCACGCGGCCGTGCGGATCCGAGACCCAGCCGGTGCCGCGGTCGCCGAGCTCGATCTCACCGGCATGCGTATACGGCTTCCCGGGCGCGGGCTCGGCGGTTAGGAATTGCCGGCGGAACGCCTGATAGTCGCGGAGCGTCTCGATGTGCCAGTCGAACCAGCCCGGCGGCGTCTTTTCCTGCTGGGGGTGCACGGTGAAGGCCGGCTCGGGCCACCGCGTCATGGACGCTTCGGCTTGTGCTGCGAGGTCGCGAATGCGCTCGTCGAACCACGCCTCGGTAAACGTCTCGTCGTAGAGCTCGCGAACGCGCGCATGGATCTCGTCGGCGAACACCTCGAGCGTGCGTTCGAACAGCGGGTTGGAAAAACCGTCGGTGACGTCGCCGTCGAAGGGGAAGGTGTCATCGCCGGCGGAAGTCCCGAACCAAAATCGGTTTCCGAAGGTGCGCTCCTGATCCCACGGGATGAACCGCCACAGCTCGTCGCCGACCCCGTCGCGATAAAGCCAGTAGTCGTCGGCGAACGAGTCGAAGTCGTCTTGCATGAGGTAGAGCGCCAAAAGATCGATCATGCTCTCGATGTGGACGCGCTCCTCGAGTCCTCGCCGCCACTCGCGCGCCGTCTCGGTCTTGGTGTCGTGGACCCATCGCAAGAGCGCGTGGAGCTCCTCCCAATCGTGATCCTCGAGATCGCCGCGGTAGTCGAACACTCGCTGCAAAAAAGCGATCTGCTCCTCGTCGGTGTCGCCGAGCCTGTCGGGGTCGAGGGAGAACATGCTGGACCGATTGATCTCGTCCAGATGTCTGTGCTGCCGCGTTCGATCTCGCACGAGCGTGAATTCGCCGCGCTCGTGGTTTAGAAGCCACCCGCGGAGCGCCTCGCGGTCGACCCGCTCGACGCCGACGTAGAAGCCCTCGTAGATGCCGTTTAGCCACAGGTCGGCGAAGAAGGTGGAGGGCGCCGGCAGTCCCACCTCTTCGAACATCTCGAGCGCAAGCGCCGGGCGGATACCGGTCGGGTCGGTCCATGTCTGGTTGAGGAGCACGCGATTACCGCCGCGCCTGCCGAGCCCGCGGAAGTTGAACTCGGGAAACTCCTGGATCGTGGGCCGGGAATCGAGCCGAAGGTGAAAGCTCTTGCGATCCTGATGGCGACTGGACTCCCCGCGAAAGCGGACGCCCCGCACGTCCGGCACCTCCGCCCACGGGCCGTGCTCATCGCCGAGGGACACGCGCGCGGGCAAGCGCTCGTTGCTCGTGACATCTCGCGTATAAAGCTCCGCCACATCGTCTCGGTCCATGTCGATGTGGACCGCGAGCGGGCGGTCGGCCTCGCCGGGCACGGCGCTCGGGGTCTCGACGATGGGCCCGTACCCGGCCTCGTTTTCCGGGACCACCGCCCAATACAGCCGCTCGCCCGGCTCGAGCCGTTTTTGCGTATGCGGCGAGGTCACCTCGTGGACACAGTCGCCGAACTCCGGTGCCGGCTCGGTGTTCCAACAAAGCACGTACGAGTCGGCGCCTGGGGCGTCTAGGAACCTCACGGTCACGCTGTCGGGCCCTGGCGTGAGCCGAAGGCCCCGAACTTCTCCGGGCGCCCCGTCCGGCGCGGGATCGGGGAGCGGGCCGATGCCTGTCCCGTCGCACGCGGACGCTACAGTCGTTACCCCGAGCCCGAGGGCGAGCGCCGCCACGCTTCTGTCGGGACGCGGCATCGCCCATCGAGAGTAGCAGAGGAGATGCGCTGCACCGGGCCGCAAGGGTAATTATGCCCGGAGGCGAGCCGCGCCTTAGGGCTCGATCACCTTAGGGGAGGAGGCTCCGCACGTCCCACGCCTCGCGGGCGATGGGCAGCTCGGCGGACTCGTCCTCTCCGAGCGAGCGGAGCTGACGGTAGCGCTCTGCCTCCGGATCCGGATCCGTGTAGATGTCCAGGCGCCGGGCATCCAGGTCCAAGAGCCAATAGACGGGGACGCCGCCGCGCGCGTAGTCGGCCGCCTTGAGCCGATCGCGCTCTTGCGAGGACTTTGCGATCTCGATGACGAGGAGGGTGTCGCGACCAGCGGGATGTCGATCGGGGTAGTCGCGCGGGCTCCCCGTTACGACCGCCAGATCCGGCTCCGGCAAGCCAAAAGTGCCCGCGCGAAGCGGGCGCTGGTTTAGGATGTGAGCCCTGTTTTCCGCATAGGCCCGAGCGAGCCACGCGTGAAGCTCGTCCTTGAGGCTTCCGTGTTCCGGTCCTTGCGGTGACACTTCGAGCACCTCCCCGCCCACGAGCTCGATGCGGTCGTCTTCGCCGAAGATCCCCGCCTCGGTCATGCGCAGCACCTCGTCCGCGGTGAAGCGCCGATGCC
>SLNH01000038.1 GCA_007133195.1 Nannocystineae bacterium
CGCTCCGGGGGCGTGCCGTCCCCGACCTGTTACCCATGTCTTGGCAGCAAAGTGTCACCCATCTATTGGCACCACACCGGGCCGTGGCCGGGGCCGTGGCCGGTGGCCGGTGGCCGGGGCCGGACTCCGGTTCCGGCTCCGTCCGTATAAAGACATGGGTAACACTTCAGTACCGGGTGGGAAGGGTGAACTGTCCGTGCGGTTTGGGGTAACAGGTCCTGGGCAGCAGGGTTACGTATTGATTTCGGCCGGCTCGACGGCGATTGCCGGCGATGGTGGCGCCGCAAAGTGTCACTTATCTGTCGGCACCATAGCGAGTCCCTTCCCGTCCCGGCCGCCGTCGGCCGTCGGCGCTGCCCACTGCGATTTTCGCACGCGGCCCAAAATCCAGCTTGCGGCCTTGAACAAAGGTGCTAGATTCAAGTTTGATGGCCAAATCCGGCAAATCGCCAGCGGCGCGAAAATCGGGGAGACAGCTTCCGCTCGAATTTTCGACCCACGGCGGCGCGCGCCCCGGGGCCGGGCGGAAGCGCCGCTCGCCTCGGGTGCCGCACACCCGCCGCGCTCGCCGCTCTCGCGTAACCCGGCACACGCCGATTCACGTCACGCTCCGCGTTCGCCGCGAGGTGGCCAAGCTCCGCAGGCCGAAGCTCTGGCAGGCACTACGCCGCGCCTTTTACGCCGGCTGCAAGCGCGCCGGGTTTCGGATCTGTCAGTTCTCGGTTCAGCGCGATCACATACACCTTGTGTGCGAAGCGAAGAGCTCGCGCCACCTCGCATCGGGCATGAATGGCTTTTCCAGCCGGCTCGCGCGGCTCCTCAATGCGCCGCTCGGCCGCTGTGGTCGTGTTTTCGCCGACCGCTATCACCACCGTGCGCTCAGTACCCCGACCGAGGTGCGAAACGCGCTGGCTTACGTCCTTTTGAACGCGCGGCACCACGGCGAAAGGCTGGAACTCGGCTTCGATCCTTACTCGTCTGCGCGCTACTTCGACGGCTGGAAGCGCGGCGCCGATATCCCGTCGCCGGCTTTGGATCCACCGGTCGCCTCGCCGCGATGCTGGCTTCTGCGCACCGGTTGGCGCCGGCGCGGGCTCCTCGATCCTGCCGAGATCCCGGGTCCCGCGCGGGGAAGCGAGGAGAAGCGCCGCTAGCGGCCCATGTCTTAGCGGTGATAGGCCGCCAGGGCGGCGTCCATCACGGCCTTGACCGAGACTCCCTGCCCGCGGGCGGCCTCGCGGCACGCCTCGTACTCGGGCGCCGCGTTTATCGGCTGGCCATCGCTCGCGTAGGCGATCTTGATGGGAATGGTGCCGTACCGAGTCTCGACCATCTCACTTCGCCGATCGAGGACGCGGCGGGTTACCCGCTCATAGCGCGCTCCGATGGTCGTGGTCTCGGCAAACAGGGCGGACAGGCACGGCTCGAGGCGAGGCTCCGGCGCGAGCGCAGAGACCTGAACGCCCGGCCGGGACTTTTTCATGATCACCGGGGTGAGCCACACGTCGATGGCGCCGGCGGAAAACAGCGCCTCGGCCGCGGCCTCGGCGAGCTCGGGGCGCATGTCGTCCACGCCGGCCTCGATCCGGTAGACGGATTCCTGGCCAACCCCCGCGGCGGGCTCGCCGAGCAGGGCCCGCATGACGTTCGGGCGGTCGGGCAGATCCGCGTCGCCTGCGCCGTAGCCCACCGCCACCGGCACGAGCGCGGGCATCGGCGCCCACGCCGTGACCGCCGAGGCCAAAATCGCAGCCCCGGTGGGCGTGCACAGCTCGCGCGAAGCGCCGCCGCCCTCCATCACGGCGCCGGCCTCCGCGAGGATGGCCACCGTCGCCGGCGCGGGCACCGGGAGCCGGCCGTGCGAGGTGCCCACGCTGCCGTGGCCGACGGCGACCGGCGTCGCGGTGACCGCGGCGGGCTCCAGGTGCGCGAGCGCCGCCGCCGCGGCGACCACATCGACGATGGAATCGATCGCGCCCACCTCGTGAAACTCCACGTCTTCGATGTTCGTTTGGTGAATCGACGCCTCGGCGCGCGCGATGCGGGCAAAGATGTCGAGCGCCCGGTCCCGGGTCCCCGCATCCAAGTCGGCGCCTTCGATACGCGCCCGAATGTCCCGGTACGGGTGGTGCCCGTGCGCCTTTGCCGCGTCCCCGGCAGCGCTCGTATCCACGGTGACGTCGGTCGCGCCGATCCCTGCTTTGACGGTGCGCCTGACGCCTAGCCGATGCCCTCCGACGCCCACCTTATCGAGGGCGTCTGTCACGACCTCCGCGGGCACCCCGAGATCCAAAAGCGCCCCCACCGCCATGTCCCCCGCCGCGCCGGCGGTGCAGTCGAAATGAAGGTGCGCGCCTCGCGAAAACCGCTTCGTAGACTCCGGGCTCGCCATGGCCGAGATCTAGCACGCGGCATCAGCCGGGAGCGCGCGCTTTTCCGTGCACTTGCGCCGACCGCCAGGTCCGGTTTCGCCGCCGCCGGGGCGCCGGAGCCGCCTGGCGCGGGCCGTGGGTTTGCAGCTTGCCCGGGCGCGGCCTGCGCCGCGTGCGATCTTGGTCACGCCAGGCGAACAGCGACGGCGCGCGAGCCTCCTGGCTAGCCGAGGAAAAAACCTGTCATCTTGCGCCACTACTCACCTCCCGGGCGCTCCACCCCATTCGCCGTTTCGGCGCGCTTGGCGACGGCTCGCCGCTTCCTCGACCGCCCGCACAACGCCGCAAAACAAATGGTTGACGGCCGATGACTCATCTGAGAGCGTTCGTCACCGAGTGGAGGTGCGTCCGAACCCTACGTCAGACGCGCCTGCCCTTAGGCTACTTAGGCGATAGCGAAGAGGAAAAAACATGACGAAAAAGCTTTTGACCCTCGTGGGCGCCGCGGCGTTCGTGCTCGGTGCGTGCGGCGAAGGCCCGCCCTCCGCCAGCAACGGAAACGGCAACGGCACCAACGGCAATGGGAACGGCACGAACGGCAACGGCAACGGGAACGGCAACGGTGAAGCCGACATCGTGATCACCGGCGTCGACGTAGACCCCGCCGAGATCGACGTCGGCGCCAGCGCCACGGTCACCGTCCGGCTCGAAAACGAAGGCGACGCCGACGGCGACATCGAGCTCGATCTGTACGTCCAGGGCGAGGACGACGACAATGCCGAGATCGAGGAGAGCCAGACCGTAGAGGTCGCGGCGGAGTCCGAGGATCAGGCCACGTTCACCTTTAGCAGCGATGAACCGGGCGACTACTCGCTCGCAGTGAACGGCGTCGACGCCGACCCCGACACGGTGACCGTCCGCGTCCCCGAGATCGAGGTCGCCATCTCGGAGGTCGAGCTGGACGAGGCGGAAATCGGTCTCGGAGCCACGGCGGTGGTGACGGCCGACGTCGAAAACACAAACGCCGACCACGGCGGAGAAGCGACCGTTGAGTTCTTCGTCGATACCGAGTTCGAGGACAGCCAAAACGTCGACCTGGACGCGGACGAGCAGATTGAGATCACCTTCGAGTTCAAGCCCGACGCCCCCGGCGACTACGAGCTGAGGGTCGACAACGAAGACGCCGACGAAGACCTCACGGTGAGCGGCGTCGGCGTGCTGGAGTTCTTCAGCCCTTCCAGCCTCGTCGACGACGATGGTAACGCGCTCGAGGACGATAGCCTCGTCGCCGTATGGGCGGAAGCGACTGCGTATACTCAGGACAACGATGGAGATGACGTCGGCCCATACCGAGCCGAAGGCGACTCTCCGCAGGAGGAGCACATCCCGCTCGTGGCGGTGCAGGACAACGTCGTCGGCGTCGCCGCAGATTTCGGCGATGGCACGTTCGAGCCAGCCAACCACAAGTTCTTGGTCAACGTTTGGGAGGATCTCCTTGACGGAACCGGCACCGTGCTCTTCGACGAGAGCCACGGCCAGGACCACAGCTTGGAGAATAACTTCACCGATCTCTTCGAGCACGCCGACAGCCAGGGCTTCGGTATGGTCGCTATCGAGGATGACTTTGCCGCGGCCCTTGAAGACACGGACAACGGCGCCGACGCACTGATGATCGTGACCCGGCGGGACGACGTGGCCGCAGACGGGTTCGACGACACCGCGCTCGACGCCATCGAGGCCTTCGTGGAGGAGGGCGGTCTCCTGCTCCTTCATGGCAACAGCACGTTTAATGAGACCTCCAACGAGGAGCTAAACGAGGTGTTGGACCGTTTGGAAACCGATTTCCAATTTGGCTTCGATCGCGTGACCGACGACGACAAGAACAACGATGGCAACGGATTCGAGCCGCGGACCTCGAGCTTCAATGCCGGCGACTTCGAGA
>SLNH01000301.1 GCA_007133195.1 Nannocystineae bacterium
TACAGCGGAGCTCAGTTGAAGTGAGCCCCCAGACGGGGCAGTTCGCAGGCCGGCTGCCAAGGCGCGCCGACGAAGGAAGGGTGGGCCCCTTTCGAGGAGGCGCAACGCAGGCAGGCGACCGAGAACAACCCGGACGGGATCACGGCAACTGAGATGCGCTGTAGCTTCGCGGCCAAACGATCGCGGGCACGCCGCCCTTGGGGCGAAGCGTCGCGAAATCGTCCTCGACGACCCGAAGCGCGGGGTCGATCTCGAAGCGAAGCCGGCTTAGCAAGGTCGCGAGCACGATCGGCCCCTCCATCATCGCGAACGACATCCCGATGCAAGACCGCGGCCCCGCGCTGAACGGCAGATAGGCCCCCTTGGGCCGCGCGGCGTCCCGTTCGGGCAAGAAGCGATCCGGCTCGAAGCGCTCGGGTGCCTCGTAGACATCGGCGCGGCGGTGCTGCGCGTAGGCGCTCACGAAAACGATGGTGCGCGGCGGGAGCCGGGTACCGGCGATCTCCACCTCCTCGAGGGTGCGCCTCGGGAAGATCATCACCGGCGGATAGAGCCTCAGCGCCTCCCGAAACACCCTGGTGGTGAGCTCGAGCTTATCGGGATCGTAGCTTTCGAGCGACGAGTCCGCGAACGCGTGGGCCTCGGCCACGACCCGCTCGCGCACCGCCGGCTCGCGCGCGAGCAGGTAAAGCGCCCACGCCAAGCTCGTGGCGGTCGTCTCATGGCCTGCGACGAACAGGGTGACGACCTCGTCGCGCACCTGCTTGTCCGTCATCGATCCGCCCTCGTCGGCGTCGCGCGCGGCGAGTAGGCGCGTGAGCAGATCCGGTCGCGAGAGCCCTTCCCGGCGACGATCCTCGATCATGCCTTGGATCCGCTCGTCGAGGACGGCCATCGCCGCCCTCAGCTCGCGACTTTTTGAGCCCTTGACGAGAAACGGAGACTCGAGAGCGTGGTGCGCGCGCTCGAGCCACGTCTTCAGCGTTCCCCGCGTGCGGCGGGCGAGGTCGCCTGTGGCGTCGAGCAGGAGGATGTGCGCTGCGATCGCGGGAGAGGCCAGGGATTCATTTACCCAGCCGAGCGCCGTCGTGAGCGCCGAGCCCAGCGTGTCTGCCTCGTCGAAGGTATCTGCCCCGAAAAGCGCGTCGCCGACCACCGTCATCGCGATGCGGGTGGTCTCGGCCGCGATGTCTACCTGTTGGCCCGGGCGCATTCGCTCGGCGGCCCGCTGCGCCGCGCGCCGCATCACCTCGGCATATCCGCCGAGCGACGCTGGGGTGAAAAGCGGCGCCATGAGCTTCCGTTGCCGGCGCCACAGCTCGCCTTCGCTGGTGAACAAGCCGTTGCCCGCGAGATCGTGCAAAAGAACCCGCAAGCCCGGCGACTTTTCGAAGCTCTTGGCTTTCGAGACGAGCACCTCGTGACACGCTTCCGGTCGCGCCGGGAACACCACCGGGAGGTGGAGCAGCCGCCCGCGCACGAGCGGGGCGCTCGCGCGGGCGATCTCGCGCTGAAAATCCAGGCGCTCGGCGGTCGAGTTGCCGAGGCTGCCAAGCGCCCCTCTATCGGAGACGCGAGGTAGATCCCGAACCCTGGTTGCCATGGGGCGACCCTAACTCAACGACACGGTCCGCGACGCGCCCAAAACCTCTCTCCTGGAGCAGACGAGGGGCGAATTGGACGCCCTCACTCCGGGCAGGGGCGCCATTCCGGGTTCTGCTGAGCCGTCGTCGTTCGGTCTAAGGCGAGGGTCTCGCCGCCGTCTGCGCTCACCACCCTTACGTTGCGATCATCCTCGAGGGCGATGTGATCCCCATCCTCGGACCAGCGCGGCCTCGCCCCCTCGGCAAGGACCGAGCGACCGCTACCATCTTCATTGATGACGCAAACGCGATGCCCTTTCGAGGAGAGGCAACGCAGCTAGCCGGCCGAGGGCAAGCCGGACAGGCCCCGTGCAACTGGGCGCTGCTGTAGTGGATTTGAGGAGAATGAAACACCTGGGTCTCTTCGATAGTAGGCTGGGTCCGATGACACTGTGTGGACGTATTCAGATGACCATTGCGATCTTTCTCGCCTGGTCTGTGGCCGCCTGGACGAACGACGCCCGAGCCGACGCCGAGCCCGAGGTCGAAGTCGGGGCCGAGGCCGAAACCGACGGCGAGACCGAAGCCGACGCCAAGGCCGAGGCCGAAACCGACGGCGAGACCGAAGCCGACGCCAAG
Organism: Nannocystineae bacterium; assembly: GCA_007133195.1. GTDB lineage: Bacteria > Myxococcota_A > Polyangia > Haliangiales > Haliangiaceae > SLNH01. Next base: position 2,223 of record SLNH01000301.1, read on the forward strand.
ACCAGGGGCGAAAGCGATGTCGAGACCGAAGCCGACGCCAAGGCCGAGGCCGAAACCGACGGCGAGACCGAAGCCGACGCCAAGGCCAGGGGCGAAAGCGATGTCGAGACCGAGCCCGAAGCCGAGCACGCGGGCGAGACCGAGTCGGCTGAAGATCCCGAGGTCGAGAAGATGTACGAGGCAGCCTTCGACGCCCTGGTCCATGGGGACGTGGAGGCGGCGATCGCGGGCTTTGATCAGGTAGCCCGCGACGCGAGGGATCCCGACGTGCGCGCGGCCGCGCGCGAGCTCGCCAGGCTCGGTAGGCAGCTGGCCGAGCGCGGGATTCCACCCGAGTACGAACGCGACGCCCCCGGGCCCGATCCGCGGGCGATGCCCGACGAGCTGCCCGAAGATGATCGCCCCGACGCCGGCCGCATCGAGTTCGTGGCGGGTACGACGACCGCCAGCCTCTACGCCGGCGCCGTGCTCACGGCCCAGCTCGAGATCGACAGCTTCCCCGGCGCGGTCGCGTTCATCACCGGTACCACCGGCGCCGGCTTCGCCGCGAGCCTGGCGGGCTCCCGCAACCTCGAGCTCACGAGCGGCATGGGGGACGCCTATACCCTCGGCCTCACCGTCGGCGTGGCCAACGGACTGCTCGTAGCGTGGCCGCTCGGCCTCGACGGCAGCGATGCGTTTACGTTTAGCCTCGGCACCATGGCCGGCGGCGGCGCGCTCGGCTACGCCCTCGCCCGCGCGGCCGATCCCACGCCGGGACAAATGACCGTGACCGGAAACCTCGCCGCGCTCGGCACCGGGACCGCCGGCCTGGGCCTCGCCATCGGCCAACCGGATATCGGCTCCGATGCTCTCCTGCTCACGTTGGCCGGTGGCCTAAACGTCGGCACCGTGGCCGGCGTCGCGATGTCCCGCGGACTCGACTGGTCGCCGCAGCGGGCGCGGCTCGTGTCGCTTAGCTCGTCCCTCGGCGGCCTCGTCGGCGGCGCGGCGGGGGCGATCGTCGGCTCCTCCGTCGAGGACGACGACAACGCGCTCCGGATCGCGAGCGCCACCATTCTCACCGGTCTTTGGACGGGCTTCGGCCTGGGCGCCCACTTCACGCGCAATATGGATCCGGCCGAGCGGTTTTTGCCCGAATACGCCGCGTCGCTAAGCCTGGCGCCGCTGGCCGTCGACGGGGGCGGCGGGCTGGCCCTCGGCGGCGAGTTCTGAGCGCCCACGCGGTCGTCGCCAACCGCGGCGTGCGCGAGCTCGAAGGCCAAGCCGAAAACATGTCCTCATGACCAAAACACTGTACCGGCCCGCGACCGAGGCGCCGTCCCCGTTGGCTTCGGCGCCGGCGCCATTTGAGCCAGATCCAGCGCACCATCTTGTGCACCCTCTGCAAGCTCCTGATGTTTCCTTTGACGCCGAAGTACAGGTAGTGACCGCGGATGCGCCTCGTGAGCGCGGCGTGTTTTACCTTGCGCGGCCGGTGCAGGTGGCGCCGGCACCAGTCGCTGACCTTCCGTAGGAAGTTCCGGAGACTCGCCTTTGGGGGACCGTGTCTCACGCAGGTTGGCACGCAGGGGGCCCCCCTCTACCCGCGCCGCCAAACGATGTCGTCTACGCCCACGATGATGTCGGGAAAGGCGAGCGGCACGCGCGAACCTTCCCGGCCGGGCTGACGCCGGCTCGCGAACGCGGCGCCCGGGGCGGTCGAGTGGTATATTTGCCATCATGCGGTGGAAGCGCAAGGACGTGCGTGCCTTCCAGGGCAAGTCGTGGGATCTTCCCGCGCGAGCCTCACTGCGCCTCGATTCGGCTCGGTCCGAGGCGATCGCAGACTCGTTGTACCGACAGGTTCGCGCTGCAGTCCCGGAGTGGCCGAGCGCCGCAGATCGGGATCAGGATCTCGCCGCACACATCGACCTGTCCGAGCTCTTCTCCAGGGTGCGCGATGCCCAGCGCCGCCGCATCGGTACTCGCTCGCCAACGTTGAACAATTCCGCGACCTCAGCCTTCGTGAGGTCGTGCTCAAAGTACGCGCGAACGACGCGCTCGCGAAGCTCGATAGGAAGCGGAGCGGGCATACCCCGTCAGATCACA
>SLNH01000380.1 GCA_007133195.1 Nannocystineae bacterium
AGGAGCAGCCCGTGGCGACCGGCCGCCGGAAGGTCTGCCACCGCCGCCACCGCCGCGAGGCCCGGAAGCGCGACCAAAACCGCGCGCGCGCCGGCGCGTCCGCTCCGCCAAAGGGCGGCCCTAAACAGGACATCCCCCGGAATCGGCGTACGCAAAACGAGCGGCGCATCGCGCCGCCAATACAGCCGAAACGGCGCCCCCATCGCCGCGAGCGTCACCGCCGCCCCCGCGGACAGGGTCCAAACCACGAGCGCCCCCGCCACGTCGCCGGTCGCCTCGCCCCGCCGCCACACCTCGGCCGCCACGGCGATCCCGAGCGCCAGCGAAACGGCCCACGGCGGCGTAGAAAGCGGCCACGTCTGTGCTCGCCGCCGCCTCGCCTCCTCCCGGTCCGCCCACGACAGAAGCCGCCCCGCCGTCATCGCGGCCGAGGCCGTGGGTGACGCTCCGGTCACGGCGCCGCCTCCTCGGAGACGAGCTCGAGATAGCGCGCCTCCAGGGCACCAGGCCCCTTGGCGAGGAGCTCGCGAAGCTCGTCACCCGCGTAATCGGCCACCAGGAAGCCGCCGTCCATGAGCGCTATCCGCCCGCACAGCCGCTCGGCCACCTCGAGCATGTGCGTGGATAAAACCACGGCCTGCCCGGCGTCTGCGGCGGCGGCGAGCGCCTCGCGGGCCGCCCTCCCCGCTTTGGGATCGAGGCCGTTTAGGCTCTCGTCGAGAAGAAGGACGGGAGGCGAGCCGACGAGCGCCGCCGCGAGCCCCACGCGCTGGCGCATGCCGAACGACAGCTCTCGGCACAGCCGATCGGCCACCGGCTCGAGCCCGAGCTCGCCCAGCCTGCGGTCGGTCTCGTCCGCGCCCGCGCCCCGAGTCTCGGCCACGAACGTCACGTGCTCTTTCACCGTGAGAAATTCGTACAAAGAGGGGGGCTGATCGGCGAGCCCGACCTTGGCGCGCGCGGCCAACGGATCGGTCGCCAGATCCGCACCGCCGATTTCGACGCGGCCCGCCGATGGAGTGAGCGCCCCCGCGGCCGCAAGCAGCGTGGTGCTCTTGCCCGCACCATTTGGCCCGAGCAGGCCGAGAATCTCGCCGGGCTGAGCCGTGAGCGAAAGCCCGCGCACGGCGCGGCTGTGCCCGTAGCTGACCTCGAGCCCTTCGATCGCGATGGCGGTATTCGGGGGCGGCGACATGGGCGGGCATCCTACTATTCACGGCGGCGCGACGCCCGGGGTCGGCGCGTGGCGTCTGGTGAGATATAGTCGGGGCGTGTCGGCCATCGCCTCCTATCCAGGGACGGTCACCCCACTGCGCGGCCTGAGCCCGTTTTCCGAAGCAGAGCGCGACGTGCTTTTCGGGCGCGATCGCGAGTGCGACGACATCTCGCGGCTCCTCATCGGCGAAGGCTTCCGGGCGGGCCTCCTCCACGGCGCCCCCGGGGTCGGGAAGACCTCCCTACTTCGCGCCGGGGTTTTGCCCTATCTGCGCGATCACGGCGTGGTCGTGCTGGTGTGCGACGACCTACAGAACCCGATCCGATCGTTCGTAGACGCCGTGGTCGCGGCAACGGGGCTGGAGCCCGCGGACAACGAGCGCCCGCTCACGTTCCTGGCGCGCGTGGTCGGACAGTCTTTGGCCGGCCAGCTCTACCTGTTCATCATCGACGAGGTCGACGAGCTACTGCAGGCGGGTGACGACCGCCTCGTGGGCGAGCTCGGCGACCTGTTCGCCCGCGTCGTGGCGCGCTCGGGAGGCCGAGCGCGGTTTCTGTTTTCGTGCGCGAGCGAGCGAGTCCATCTTTTCGGCGAGCTCGAACGCCGGACGGGCTCCCTGTTCCCACCGTCTGCGCGCTACGAGCTCCAGCCGTTTTCCGCGCCGATTGCGGCCGACGTCCTCGAACGCACGCTGGCCTACGCGGGCGGCGCCGCCGATCCCGCGCTCGCCCGCGCGATCATCGACGGCATCGGGCCGCTCGGCCCGGTTTTGCCCGCCGACTTGCAGATCGCCATGGTCGCGATCCAGGAGCTCGGCATCTCGGACGCGGCGCAGCTGGAGAAGGCAGGCGGCGCCTCGGAGCTCACCGGCGCGTGGCTGTCGGCGGCCTGCCGCGCGACCGGCCACGAGCGGTCCGGGCTGCGGCTTCTCGGAGAGCTCGCCGCCACGCGGGGCGCGGGGTCTTACGTGCCCGAGTGGGCGGCGGCGCGCGCGAGCTTAGATCCTGGCTTCGCTTCCCACGCGCTCGAGATCCTCGCGGACCGCGGTGTGGTGCGGCGCGTGACCACAGACGCCTCCGAGGCCGCCCAGTACGCGCTCGCGCACGAAATTTTGGCCCCACGGGTGCGCGAAGTGTCGGCGCCCGCGAGGGCCTCGGCCCGGCGCGCGTTCGAGCTCCTCGGGTCCAAGACCGCGCAGAGCAAGCGTCTTTCGATCAGGGAGTGGTGGGCGCTCCGGCGCGAGGGCATCCAGCCGTCCACGCCGGCGGAGCAGGCGATCCTCAAGCGCACCAAGCGCACATTCCTCACCGGTCTCGCCGCGATCGCCGCGGCCCCGCTGCTCGCGCTCGCCGTCGTCTACATCGCGCTGTCGGGGAGCTACCACCTAGACGTCGCCGAACAGGACGGGACCGAGCGCGTCGTCGTGCGCGCGGGCAACCCCACGTTCGAGCGGTTTTACTGGCTCCCGAGCTCTCCGCGGTTCGGCGCGATCGTCGCCGACACCGGGCTCACGCGGTCCATGGCGTCACAGGACGCGTGGCGCGCCATCGAGGACGGCGAAGTGGGCCAGAATGTCGGCCTCGATCGCACGGGCGAGCTGGCGACCGAGGCCTTGCGCCCCGGCCTTCAAGCCCTCGTGGAATACGCCGCCGACGGCAGCGACCGGGCGCTCGGCACGTTGCGACGGCAAGCGGGGACCGACGACGAGTTCGCCGCACTCCTCGAGGCGCTCGCGCCGATCGCGCGCGGCGGACCGCAGGAGGTCGCCGTGGTCGAGCAAGCGCTCGGCGAGGGCTCACCCGCGGTCCGCTCGGCGGCGCTCGGCGTGGCCATCGCCGCCGAGACTCGCCACCGGGGCGTTTATCGCGACCTCCTCGCCGGCGCGATCGCCGACACCGACGACGCGCAGCGCCGACTGGCCCTGTCGGCCGTTCGCCGCGGCCTCGATGAGGAGGCCACGACCGCGATCGTCCAGGACGCGCTCGCCAGCGGCCCGGAGCCGAGCGCGCGGCGCGAGCTGTTCGCCGTGGTGGACCGAGAAGACACGCCGGGCGGCGCGCCGTCGCCAGGGACGGCCATCTCGCTTTTGGCGAGCGAGGACATCGATGACGCCGACCGGGACAAGGCGCGAAACCTTTTGCGCCGCGCGTTCCTCGTGGACAGCGAGAAGGCGAGCCGCTCTGCCGCGGCGCTGGCGGCCAACAGCGACGCGCCCGAGGACGAGCGCATCTTCGCGCTCGAGCTTTTGCAAGACCAAATCGACGAAGCCAGCTTCGACGACATCGCCGACGACATGGAGTCGGTGTTGGAAGACCGCTCCGATCGCCTGCGCGCCGCGGCGCTCCCCGTCTACGCGCGTATCGATCCCGCCGATGCGGCCGGCGAGCTGGCCCTCATGCTGGAGAGGGAAGGGCTCGGACGGACGATGCGCGAAGCGATGGCCCTCGCGTGGGGCGAGGTGGTGTCCGAGGGGCGGCAGGCGGCCCACGAGGCTCTCGACAGCCTGCTCGATGACGACGATCAGCACGTGCGCGCCGCCGCCGCGCGCGCCTACGGGAACCTCGGCCGCGCGTCGCAGACCACGCTCATCCGATTGATCGGGGACGCGCCGTTTCGCGTCGAGGTCGGCGCCGCCTACGGGCTCGCCACCAGCGCGACGCAGGGCGGCTCGGGGCCGCAGGCCCGGGGCGGCATCGGGCGCCTTTGGGCCCAGCGGGGCTCGCGAAAGCGCGCCGCGGCGGAGGTCTACGCCCACATGGCGCACGAGTCGCCGGATTTGGTCCTCTCGCAGCTGTCCGCCGCCGCGCGCGATCGCCGCGACGACGCCCTCCACCCGATCGGCATCGAGGGGCTTTGCAACGGCGTCGCCGCCGGCAGCGCCGGAGCGCGCCAGCACCTCATCCGCGCGACCCGCGACCCGCGCGACGAGGTCAAACCCCAGATCGTCGAGTGCGCGCTCGATCACGCCGAGCACGGGGCGATGGCGTCGCAGATCGCGCGCCTCCTCGCGGACGACGAGGAGGCCCAAATTCGAGCTGCAGCGGCGCGGGTGCTCGCCAGCGTGGTGGAGCTTCACGACGAGCCGCCCGGCGGCACCGCAACCGCGCTCCTCGAGCTCGCCACCGACGCGAGCCGGGAGGTGCGGCTCGCCGCTCTCGACGGGCTCGCGATCGGGGGGGCCGAGCCGCCCGAGGGGGTTCCGGAGGCGCTCACGGGGATCTTCGACACCGCGGATGAGGCCGAAAAGCTGGCCATCCTCGAGGCCGCGCGGGCCACCGGCGCAGGCGCGCTCGCGGGGCTCGGTCTCACCGACGACGCGCCGCGCGTGCGGATCGCGGCCATGGCCACCGCGCTCGGCGCCGACGCCGACGCGGGGGCGGCGGTGAGCTCTGCGGTCACCGATCCCGACGCCACCGTGCGCCGGGCCGCCGTGGTGCGCTTGGCCGAAGGCGATCACGACCTGCCCGGCGCTCGCGTGCGGCAGGCGCTGGCGGTCGCAGTGCGGGACGAAGACCCGGAAATCAGCATGCTGGCCCTCACCACCCTGGCCCGCACAGGCGACGTGGAGGAGGTGCGCGCCCGCCTCGAGCGGATGCTCGTGGCGCCGTCGGAGCGGCAGCGCGCGCGCGCCGCGGAGGCCTTGGCCGGGCTGGGCGAGCGCGAGCCGGCGGTCGTGCGCGAGCTCCTCGAGCCGCGCCTTCGCGATCCCGCCCACGATGTGCGCGCCGCGAGCCTTGCCCCGCTCGCCGCCGCGTACGCGGCGACGCTGGGCGCGACCGAGGTCGCAGAGCTCGTCGCCGATGCCGAAATGCTCCCCACGCGGCGGATCGTCGGCACGGCGGCGCTCGTGGCGGTCGCGGAGGAGGATCCCGAGGGCGCCGAGCGCGCGCTCGAAGGCCTCGTCGAGGGGCCGCCCATGGCCCGGGAATCGGCGCGAATCGGCCGCGGACTCATCGCCGCCGAGGCCGACGGCCTGGACTTCCTCGCCCGCCTCGTCCCCTAACCTCATCGCCGGGTGCCGGCGATGATCGCCGGGCTCGCCGCGAGTCCGCAGCGCGAACTACGCGCCGTGGCGAAACATCACGGCCATGCGTGGCTCGGCGCACCGCGCCTTTGGGACGCCGTGTTCCCAGTCGCGCTGGCACGCGCCGCCCATCACGAGGAGGTCGCCCCAGCCCACGGTGACGTAGGCAGCCCGGCCGCCGCCGACCGGGCGAAGTCCGAACTTGCGAGGGGTACCGAGCGAAGCGATCGCGACGATGGAGTTATCGAGCGTGCGCATCTCGCGGTCGCGGTGCCACGCGACGCTGTCGCCCCCGTGCCGGTAAAGGGCCAAAAGGACGTGCGAAAGATCTCTTTCGTAGTGGCGGCTAAGCTCGTCGGCCATTTGCTCGAACAGTGGGTGATGTCCGTCGTCGGGGACGCTCGCGAAAAGCCGCGGCACATCGACGATGCGCTCGTACATCTCGCGCTGGCTCGCGTGCCAGTCGATGTGCTGTACCAGATGCTCGAAGAGCCGCTCGTGCCCGCCGACCCAGCCCGGCAGACGGTCGATCCACGAGTCTTCGCCTAGCTGCGTGCGCTGCGCGCGGGCCAGCGGCAAGGCGAGCCTCGGGGCTTCGCGGCCGAACAGCGAGGGTTGCTGCGCCAACATCACGCACTGATTATACGTTCAGCATAACTCAGCGCAAGTGCCTGAGATCGCGGCCGCGGTCGGCACCGTGCGGCGCGCCCCCCCGGCCCGCGCACCGCGTGGAAAAACGGGGGCACGAGGTCGGCGCGACGACGGCCCGAGGAGCCCCCTTCGAACCAGGACCTGAGCGCCGCCGAAGAGGCCTCGGGTGGCCGGCGGCCGAGCCGCGGCTGCTCAGCCTGCGCGCGCGAGCGCGGGCGGGAACGCCGAGCATACCCGGGCGAGGCGCGTCTCTAAATCGAGCTCCTCGGGCAGGCCGTCCAAAAATTCGGCCACGCCCTCGGCCCAAGCCGCCGTCGCGATGCCCGGGTGGCCGCTGGCGAGGCCGGTTAGCCGGCTTCGGATGACGCGCAGCGCCTGCCGCCGTGGCAGGTAGGTGAGGTACCAAACCAGCACGGCGAGCCGCTGGTCGTGGTCCCACTCTTCGAGCCGGCCGACTTTGCCCCAGCAGTCTCTCAGATCGAGGGCGCGGATGAGGTTCCTCACGTCGTTCTGGGTCATGCCGGCGAAAGGAGCAACCCGCGTGCCGGCCCGCCGCCGCCCGCAAGTCCGCGATCCGCCGTGGGCGCGCCCGCCGCCGCGCGACAGATCGTCGCCGGATTCGCGGGACGCTGTGCCGCCCTGACAACCGGGACGCGGGAGAGCTCGGGCTCGGCGCCTGCCTTGCCGGTCGAAAGCTCGATCGCGATGAAAGCGAGTACGCTCGGGCGTATGAGGATCTATACGACGGAGATCGAAGTGGCCACCCATCGCGCGCGGGTCCTGTCCTCGCCACCCCGACAGCATGAAGCCCTCAGGTGCTGCGACAGCACATCGATTGCACTGCGACTGAGCTGCGCGGCGTGATCGTTACACTTGGATCCGCTATTGTGAGGCTGGTTGTCGAGTTCCAAGGGACAGAGGCCCGACCTCGATATCACCGCGGACGCAGGCTCGCAGGAGTCCGGCCCGGCCAGCGGTGACGAGCGCGCCGTCGCGTACGCGCAGACGGTCGCCGGGGACACGCCCGCGAAGGGCGCCGTAACCGACGAGGTCCCCGTAAACGAAACCCTCGGGCGCTACGAGATCATCCGCGTTTTGGGTAGAGGCGGCATGGGCGTCGTGTACGCGGCGCGCGATCCGGATCTCGATCGCACCGTCGCGATAAAGGTGCTTAAAGACGGCGAGGCCGGCAAAACGGAGGGCGCGCGCGCGCGCCTGCTCAGGGAGGCGAGGGCGATGGCCCGCCTAAACCACCCGAACGTGATCACCGTGCACGAGGTGGGGACCGCGGGCGAGACCGATTTCGTGGCGATGGAGCTCATCGAGGGCGGCACGCTCACGTCCTGGCGCGCCGAGGCTTCCCGCGGCTGGCGCGAGATCGTCAAGTTGTTCTTGGGCGCCGGCGCCGGCCTCGCGGCCGCCCACCGGGCGGGCCTCATCCACCGCGACTTCAAGCCGGATAACGTGCTGGTGGACGCGAGCGGGCGCGTGGTGGTCACGGACTTCGGGCTCGCTCGGCCGCCCCGCCCCGAACCGGAGGCGGCGTCGCTCGAGGACACCGCGGCGCCTGATGACAGCCAAAATTCCAGCCTCGAGGCGCTCACGCAGGCTGGCGCGATCGCGGGCACCCCCGCGTACATGGCGCCCGAGCAATACGCAGGGCGCGAGGCGGATGAGCGGACCGATCAGTTCGCGTTTTGCGTGGCGCTCTACGAGTCGCTGTATGGCAAGCGCCCGTTTCGCGGCGACACGCTCGATACGCTCCGCGAGCAGGTGGAGTCGGGCGCGGTGGAGGTGCCGCTCGGACGGGCCTCGGGGGTGCCCTCGCGCGTTCGCCGCGCCCTGCTCCGCGGGCTGTCGCCAAAGCGCAGCGATCGACATCCGTCGCTGGAGGCGCTGCTAGGCGAGCTAAAAAAGGCGCTCGCGCGGCGGCGACGGCAAGCAATCACGCTCGGCGCCGCAGCCGCCCTGGGCGCGGGCGCATTCGCGATGCTGCTCGGCGACGGGTCGCACGAGTCGTCGATGTGCGACCCGTCCGCGCATCTCGCCGGCGTATGGGACGGAGAGACCGAAGAGGCGCTGTCCGCCGCCCTGGCGCGCGATCCCTCCGCCGACCTCGCGATCGCCACGTTCACGAGCTACGCCACGGAGTGGGGGGAGAGCTATGAGTCGGTGTGCCGCGGCGCCTACGAGCGCGAAGACATCGCCGAGGAGGACTTTCTCCTCGCGCGGCGCTCCGGGACATCGACGCGGAGCTGCCGCGGGTCTGCGAGGAGATCGACGCCGGCGCGAAACAAGACGAAGCGGACGTAACGACGCTCGTCATCGACCCCGTCCCCTCGCTACGCGACCTCCGCGAAGCGGCGGCCGAGGCCGCCGCACCAGCCGACGAGGACTAGTCTAGCCCGCGGCTCGGGCTGGGTTCGGATCGCTGTTGCGGGTGCGGGCGCTCACCCACTACTATCGCGTTCGCTGCCAGGTGGTTGCCGCGCCCACTCGTGCGCCGACCTCTGGGCCTCCACGGATAACTCGCCGCAATGAGAACCGCAGTGCACCGAACGAACTTCCCCAATACACACTGGCCCACGATCGGCCTCGCCGCGGCGGCGGCGCTCGCGGCGGCCTGCGGGTCCGATCCCGCCACGGAGATAACGCCAGACGTCGAAACGCTCTCGTTCGAGGGTACCGAGGTCGAGCGGCTCGATTTCCAGGCGAACGGCGCGTGGGAGGCCGAGGCGACGCCGGACTGGATCTCGATCGAGGATGCGTCGGGGTCCGGCGATGACCAGCTTCGCGTCACCGTGGACCGAACGAACCTCGAGCTCGGCTCGCACAGCGGCTCGGTGGTCATTCGCGGCGACACCTCGGTCACCATTCCCGTGCTCGCGCGCTTCCCCGAGGTCACCGGCACGGTGGGAAGCTCCGGCGGCTACCTCGCCGCGCGAGACCTCGAGCCCGAGCCCGATCTCCTCGACGAGCCGCACGTCCCAGGCGAGGTGATCGTTCGGCTAAACCCCGAGATGGTGGCGCTCACCGAATACGGAGCGCCAGACGCCGAGACGTCCGCCGACGCGCTCCTGGCGACCGCCGAGCGGATCGGCACCCGCGCCGCCGGCGCGTACGAGGCAGAGGTCGTCGCGCCCGAGCTCGGCCTCGCCCGGCTCCGGGTAGACGGCGATCTCGCTACCGCCATCGAGGCACTCGAAGCAGAGGGTCACGTGCACTACGCGGTGCCCAACATCCTGTCCACCACGACGGCGGTAGACGATCCGCTCTACGACGCCCAGTGGCACTACGAATCGATCAACCTCGAAGCTGCTTGGGACATCACCACCGGCTACGAGGAGGTCGTGGTCGCGGTCATCGACGGCGACTTCCACCCCGACCACCCGGATCTCGTCGACAACTTCCTGCCGGGCTGGGATTTCGTCCGCGATAACCCCGACTTTTACACCTTCAACGAAAGCTGCGGTGCCCACGGCACCCACGTCGCCGGCACGGTCGCGGCCGTGACCGATAACGGCCAAGGCGTCGCCGGCGTCGCCCCCGACGTGAAAGTGGTCCCGATGAACGTGGGGGTTCGCGAGGAGGATCAGGATCCCGAACAGCGATGCACGCTCGACGGCCTGGCGACCGTCCGCGCGATCCGCTGGGCCGCGGGCCTCGACGACGAGGCCGCGGGCCTCCTCGACCGGCCGGTCGACGTCATCAACATGAGCCTGAGCAGCGGGCAGAGCCGGTTTCCGCCGCGCGAGGACGCGCTCGCGTTCGCCCGCGAAGAGGGCGTGATTCCGGTCGCGGCCGCGGGCAACGACGCGCAGGACCTCGTGAACTTCCCCGCGGCAAACGGCAGCACGATCGCCGTGAGCGCCACGAACCCGGAGGACGAGCTGGCCAACTACTCGAGCTTCGGCAACGATCTGTGGGTCGCCGCGCCCGGTGGAGAGATGTTCGTCGGCGAAGAGGCGTTTCCCGAGCGCGGCGTGTGGTCGACCGTATGGAACTACGATCCCGAGGAGGGCCTCCAGGATCACGCCTACGCGCCGAATCAGGGCACGAGCATGGCCTCGCCCCACGTCGCGGGCGTGGCGGCCCTGGTCCGCGCGGCAAACCCGCAGCTTTCGCCGAGCGAGGTCCAGGAGATCCTCGCCGAGACCGCCAACCCGCTCGGCAATGATGGCTGGACGCCGCAGTTCGGGTACGGGCTGATCGACGCCGGCGCGGCGGTCGCCGCCGCGCGGGACGGCCTCCGCGTCGAGCCGCAGGCGATCGTCGTCCGGGTCCTCGACGGCGATACGGTCGTGGCCGAGGGCACCGCGGATTCCGCGGGCGAGTTCAACGTCGGCGCCGTCCCCGCGGGCGAATACACCCTCGTCGCCGGCGATGAGCGTTACGGCAAGCTCGGCGTCCCCGGCACCGTCTACGGCGAGCAGTCGCTACGCGTCACCTACAACGGCGACATCACGATCGACCTCGACCTCACCCCGCAATGACCCGCGACCTACGCGATCTCGTCCGGGCCCGCTAAGCGATTCCCATGTCACACGCGAAGCACCTCACTTTCGTCGCGCCCCTCGCCCTCGCCCTCGCCTGCGGCGACTCCGAGCCTGCAAGTCCCGACGCCGGGACCACGCCGCCTGTCGACGCGGGGGACGATCTCAACGGCGGCGATCCCGACCCCGACGAGCCGGGCGAGTTCGAGGAACTCGAGCTGCGGGTGAGCCCCGAGTCCCCGATCCCGGAGCACGAGTTCAGCCTCTACATTCGGGCCGTGGATACAAACGGCAACCTCTACGAGGATTACGAGGGCGTGGTCACGGTCGAGGCGTCCGAAGGCGAGCTCCTCGGCCCCGCAGAGAGCCAGACGCTCACGCAGGGCACGGCCTTTCTCGACCTCCGCTTCGACGACGAGCTCGAAGATGTAACCTTGACCGTGACCGACGACGATGACAGCTCGCTTCGTTACGAGACCGAGTCCTTCGACGTCGCGTTCCACGGCGAGCCCGGCGAGCCCGGCGATGTCGTGATCAGCGAGGTCAATTGGTTCGGCCCGCTCGCGAACAACCAGGGCACGATGGACGTGTGGGTGGAGCTCCGTAACGTCTCGGGTCGCGAGCTCAACGTGAGCCAGTGGCGGCTCGCCGGCGCAGGCGTGGAAGGAAACGACGTGTTTCTGTTCTCGGACACGGTCCTCGACGACGACGACCACCTCGTGGTGACGAACTTCGTGACCGGATCGATCGACGGGGAGAACGAAGACATTCGAACCCAGCTGCACCTGTTCGTCGTGCCGCTCGAGCTGCCCACCGACGGCATGAGGCTCGTCCTCGAAGACGTCGCGGGCACGGTGATCGACGAGACCCCCGACCCGAGCGACGCAGGCGGCTGGCCGGCGGGCCTCGCGGACTTCGACCTCGGCTACTTCAAGTCAATGCAGCGGCGCGACGACATCACAGGCGGCGGCTACGGCGACGGCTCCGATCCCGGCGAGTGGTACACCTGGAACCGCGCCGGGGGGCCGAATACGACCGCCGCCGGCACGCCCGATCGCGGCAGCCCCGGTTTTCCCAACACCGATCCCGAGGCCCGCGGCCTGCCCCTTCCCTACGCGACCTCGTTCGAGCCCGGCGACCCGCGCCTGGAGTTCGTAGACGACGACCACGACGCCGATATCTTCCACGTGCTTCCGCCCGACGACAACGACGGCGAGGACGATCCGCCGCTCGAGCCGCGCGAGGGCAATCGCTTCTTGTCGACGACCAGCGTCGCTCCCGACATCGACGGCCGGTCCATGCGCACCGTGGACTGCCTGGCGCTGGATGGAGACGAGCCGGTCGAGGTCGAGGTGTTCGGCATGGGCAGCGCCGACAACGACCACGGCTCCGGCGAGGCCGTTCGGCTTCGCACCGCGATCGAGTGGTATCCCGACGAGGCGTGCGACGACGGAGATCGGATCACGACCAACGTGGCGAGCCCGCAGTCGTTGCCGAACGGTGAGTATCACCAGATGACCCAGGAGACGCCGGTCGCCGGCGGAGCCACGCATATCCGCGTCCGCCTCGACGTGCAGATCGACCCCGAGGACATCGACGAGGGCTGGGCCGCCGACGATCTCTCCGTCCAGCAGGCCGAGTAAGGGCGCTGTCCGAGCGGCGCGCCCGGGCCTACAGGTTGTCGAAAAAACCCGGGCGGTGAGGCCACCGGCGCCGATCGGCTTTATGATGTGGCGGCACTCAGTATGACGCGCACGGGCAACGGTCCACCGCGGCGGCCTGAATCGGGCCAGCTCGCTCGCCAGTGGGCGATCTTGCGGCTTCTGTCCGACTCGGGGCGGGCGTTTTCGATCGCCGAGCTGAGCGAGCAGCTCGGTGCGTCGAAATCGAGCATCCAGCGCGATATCAAGACGCTGCAGCAAGAGTTCGCGCTGGTCGAAGAGAAGGCGGGGAAACAAAAAGGCGTGTATCGTATCGACGCCTCGCTCCAGTCGATCGAATCGATACGGTTTGGGATGTTGGAGCTGTTGGCCGTGCACGCGGCGGCCTCGGCGGCCCCGCTCGAAGGCACGCCGTTCGCCGACGACCTGCAGCAAGTGCTCGTCAAGATGCGCGGATACTTGGGCGAGCACCAAAATCACGGCATCGGGGCGCTGTCTCGCGTGTTCTTGCCGCACTGGCGCGGTGCCATCGACTACCGGAGCCAGCAAGGCACGATCGATGACCTTACGGACGCCATCGCGCGCCGACGTAAGTGCCGCGCCACCTACTACGCCGCGTGGCGCGGCAAAACCCGCGATCACCTGTTCCGACCACTCCGGCTGGTGTGGCACCGCGGCTCGCTCTACCTGCTGTGCGCGCTCGACGGGTTATCTGAGATCACGACCCTCGCGGTGCAACGCATCCAGAGCCTCGAGGTCCTCGATGAGCCGTTTCCGCCACCGCGGCTGAACGTGGAAGACCACGTCCGCCGCGCGTTCGGGATCTTCGTGTCCGACGCGGAGGAAGACGTGGAGATCGTCTTCGACGAGGCGATCGCGTGGCGGGTCGAAGAGCGTACGTATCACCCCGACGAGCACAAGGAGCGCCAAGGCGACGGCAGTCTGCTCTACCGCGTCCGCTCCTCCGCCCAGTGGGAAATCGTGCCGTGGGTGCTGTCGTTCGGCGTCTACGCGGAGCTCCGAAAGCCCGACTCGTGGCGCCAAGCGATCGCAGAGACGGCGCGCGCGCTGGCCGAGCGCCACGCCGGCGATTAGCTCGGAGGCGTCGGCGCGAGCGCCTGGCGCGGCTAAAGCGCGACCGCGCGGATTACGTGGTCGTGACGGTGTATTAGGATAGAGGGCATGGGCAAGGGCCGATCGAAGGACAAGGCGGAGCCAGAAGGCGAAACGCCGCGCTTTGATAGCCCGTTCGCGGGACTGGCGGGGCTCCGCGAGCGGCTTCCCGCCGGACGCGTGGACGAAGGCGAGGCCGGCCAGGGATCGAAGGATGCGGACGAAGCTCGGCGTCCGCGGCGCGCGGTGGTGCGCTATCAGCGCAAGGGACGGGGCGGCAAAGAGGTCACGCTCGTGGAACAGCTCGGCTTGCCGGCTGGCGAGCTCGAGCGGTGGCTAAGCGAGCTCAAACGGCATCTCGGGTGCGGCGGCGCGGCCGAGAACGAAGTCCTCGCGCTGCAGGGCGATCAGCGGGAGAGGCTGCGCGCGCTACTCGAGCAGTGGGGCATTCCGCGCGTCACCGTGTCGTGAGGCGCGGCTTTCGAGGGAGGGGCCATTGGATACGGTATCGGTCACCTGCCCCTATTGTTTCGAGCGGACCGACCTCGTGGTCGATCCCGATACGGAGGGATCGTACGTGGAGGACTGCGAGGTGTGCTGCCGCCCGTGGCAGATCACGGTCGTGCGCGCAGGTGGCGAGCTCGAGGTCGTGGTCGATCGCGCGCAGTAGCGCCGCGGAACAGTCAGCGCACGCAGCCGACGTGGGATAGCTCAGATCCTGGCCAGCCTTGGAGCGACAGAATGACCACGGTGCACAGCCACGATATCCGCGTGCTGCTCTGTAACCACTGCGGCGCGCCCCTCGATGCTCCCACGACGGGAGGTACGGCGACTTGCAGCTACTGCGGCGCGGCGAACGTGGTCACGGTACGCGACGAGCGCGCCGAGCTCGCGGCGGCGCAGTCGGGACCGCAACTGGACGAGGCGGTGCGCTTCGACCGGCTCCGGAACCAAGCCAGCGCACCCATGGAGCCGCCTGCGAGCCTGCGATCGTACCTGGTCGCGGGAAAGCTGCCACACCAGTATGTAGACCACGCGCTCGCCGAGTGGAGGCAGACCCGCGACGAGGTGCAGGCGGGCGGCGACTACCCCAGTCAGGAGCGCCTTTACTTCCTCGCGGTCCTCTTGGCAGGCTCGTTTTTGCGCCAACGCGACGAGCAGCGCCGGCGCGGGGTGATCGAGAGCACGCTCGAACTTCTGCCCTCGGCTCGCCACCGCCAAATGCTGCGCGGCATGCTGTCGCGCGACGCGGCGCGGGCGGGGGACCTCCAAGCAGCCGAGGATTGGCTCGCGCCGATCGAGCCCTACTCGGACGACATCTACGTCGATTCCTCGTATCGAATCTCGAAGGCGTACCTCGCGACCGTGCGCGGCGACTGGGATCAAGTTGTCGGCCTGCTCGGCTCAAGCCCCGAGGAGCGACCTGTTGCCGTCACGCTCGCCGACCTGGCGGCCGTTTTGCGAGCCAATGCGATCGAACGGCAAGGGAACGTCGCGGCGGCAGCGGCTTCGCTACGCGCGGCGGGGGTCGATGAATCCACCGCAAACGAGGTCCGCAGCGATCATGACGGACTCGCCTTCTGCCCAAAAAGCGTCGCCGCGCCGCACTCCCAAGAGCCTCGGAAGGATACCTCGCTCGGAGCATACGTGTTCTTTCTGGGCCTGCCGGGCGGCTTGGCTGTCACGGCCTATCTTTTTCCGGAGGCTCGCCTTCCTTTGCTGGCGATCGCCGGCGGTGCTCTGTCACTCGTGGCCATCGTCATCATCCTCTACTTTGTGGTCTTGCCCGGCCCAACCAGAGTTGGAGGCAAAGGACTCGATGGTGTAGCGCACGTCCTCGATGTCCGCCGGATGAAGGTACGGGTCGACGGCGACCGCCTCGTCGATGTGCGTTGCCGCGTGTTCCTCGATGACCGAGAGCCCTACGAGGCCCAGTTCAAGGCTGCCGCCTCCGAAGACGAGATATCCCGCCTCGAGTCGGGCGCATCCGTCGCCGTCAAGGTGCATCCTGACAGACCCGAGCGAGTGGCGCACGTCAAAGGCTCCTGATCGAGGCGGGCCGCGCGCAAAAAAGCCGTGCGGGGCGCCGCTGCGGTGCCGTGGCGAGCGCGGCTTTCGCGCCGCCTGCGCTTAGAAGTCGTCGCCGGTGCGCGGCATCACCCGGTGGCGGCCGAACCGGAGCATCATCACGCCGGTGACCGGCAGCTCGCCGACGCGCTCGTCCCAATCGGCGTCTTGGTAGAGGCGGTCGAAGACCAAGACCGCGTCGTCGCCCTCGCCGATCTCCCACAGCCCGTCGTCGTTGCAGTTGCTATTATCTTGACTGCAGTCGTAGTCCTCGTCGGTGACCTCCGCACCGGCGATCTCGACGAGCACGCCCAGGTAGTCGTCGCTCGCCGCCTCCTCGGCGCTCACCTCGGTCGGCTCGATGGACGCCGTGGCTCCCGTGGTGCC
>SLNH01000078.1 GCA_007133195.1 Nannocystineae bacterium
CGCGGGCCGGCGAGCGGCTGGGCGCCGGCGCGAGCCTCGAGGCGGCCGCCGAGGCCTATGCCGAGCGCGGCGCGGCGGTTGATCGCGCGCACCGGCACCTCGAGCAGCGGCGGGTGGCGCTCTTATTTCCGCAGCTTCCCGAGTTCGAGAGCCTGCGCGCCCGCATGAACGAGATGCGTCGGTACTGGCGCCGCTGGGCCGATGCATGGGCTCGCGACTTCAATGCACTTTGCCGGCAGCACGGGTTTTTGCCGGCGGCCTCGCATCAGCAGCGGACGCTTTTCGACGAGGTAGTGGGGCCGCTCGCTCGCGAAAGCGGCGTCACCGCCTATTTTGTGATCGACGCGTTTCGCTACGAGATGGGCCAGGAGCTCCTCAAGGAGCTCGAGGGCGCGCGCGCTACGACGGTGCAGCTTCGGCCGCGGCTGGCCGAGCTGCCCACCGTGACCGACGTCGGGATGAACGTCCTCGCGCCGGTCGCACACGGAGGGAAGCTTTCCCCGAAGTTAAGCTCGCCCGAAGGCGGCGAGCTGAAAGGGTTTTCCACGGGGGAGTTTCACGTCTCGAGCCCCGAGACGCGCAAGCGGGCGATGCACGATCGGGTGGGGGGGGCGACCTGCCCGTGGCTCAGCCTGGAGGAGGTGGTGAGCGGCGAAGGCCCATCGCTTACACGGTCGATCGCCAAGGCGAAGCTCGTGGTCGTGCACAGCCAGGAGATCGACAATGCCGGCGAGAAAGGTGTGGGGCCGTCGGTGTTCGACCATGTGCTCAAAAAGATCAAAGCCGCGTGGCAGCTTCTTCGCGAGGCGGGAGTGCGGCGCTTCGTGTTCACGAGCGATCACGGATTTTTGCTTACGGGCGACAGCGCGGAGCACGTCCAGAGCCACGGCCGCAAGATCGATCCGCAGCGGCGGCATATCTTTTCGCCTGTGGCCGCCGATCACGCGGGTGAGGCGCGGGTTTCCCTAGCCGAGCTGGGCTACGAGGGCGTCAGCGGGCACCTCATGCTCCCCGAAACCACGGCCGTCTTTAATAGAGGCACCAAATCTCAGACCTTCGTGCACGGCGGTAACAGCCTGCAAGAGCGGGTGATCCCCGTGCTCACGGCGCTTCACCGGGCGGCGGCAGGCGGGAGTACGCTGCAGTACGCGATCGCGGCGCGGGGGCTTCCCGACGTGGTCGGGCTGCACCGCCTCGAGGTGAAGGTGGACGTCGCCGCGCAAAAGGCCCTCGACTTCGGAAGCCCCGCAAAGATCCCTCTGGCCCTAAAGGTGCGGGACGACGAGCGCGTGGACGTCGAGCTCGTGCAGGCCGGCGGCAGCGCCGAGATCACCGGCGTTGTCGTGGAAGCGACCGTGGGTGAGAGCTTCGAGCTTCTGTTTCGCCTCATGGGGCCGACGGACGCGCGCGTGCAGGTCGAGGTCTACCACCCGAGCGCGGTCGAAAACGTCGAGTCCCGTGTGCCCGACGCGCTCTTCGCGGTGGCGCCGGTGGCGCGCCCGGCCGCGCCGGCCTCGGAGCCGCGGCAGCCGACCGGTGGCGAAGGCCCGGCCTCGGCTGAGCCCGAGCCCGGGCCGGGTGCCGGGGGATCGGCTTGGCTCGAGAGACTTCCCGAAGGGGCCGTGAGACGGGTCTTCGAGCACCTCGCGAAGTACGGGGCGGTCACCGAGCAGGAGGCAATCCAGATGCTCGGCGGGGCGCGGGCACATCGGAAGTTTTCGCGCCAGTTCGACGAGCACGTGCAGCGGGTGCCCTTTGTCGCGCGCATCGAGACGATCGGCGGCGTTAAGCGCTACGTTCGGGATGGAGGCAGCGAATGAGTACGCTCACGCGACGAGATATCGACCATATCTTCGAGGCGCTGCGCGGGGGTCTCGTGCCCGAGCGGGGCATCGACACCTTCGCCGTCGGCGTGGAAAAGCAGCGAAACGAGCTCCACCGCCAGCTCGAGCTCGCTCAAAACGGCGAGGGGACCATCAAGTTTTTGCGCGGCGGCTACGGCTGCGGCAAGACGTTCATGGCCCGGCTCGCCTTGCTCGATGCCCAGCAACAGGGCTTCGCGACGAGCTTTGTGGTCGTATCGGATAACGACCTCAAGTTTCACAAATTCGACGACGTCTACCGCAAGGTGATGACGGAGCTCGGCACCGCGACCTGCCCGCGCGGCGCGCTCGGCGACATCCTCGACCGCTGGATCGGCAAGGTCGAAGAGGCGCTCGTCGCCGCCGGTGAGGATGAGGACGCCCCAGACTTCGATGACAAGGTTCGCCGGCGCCTGGACGAGGAGCTCGCCTCGCTCACCGGCGGCAAGGCGCCGCAGGATTTCGTCCGGGTGATTCAGACGATCTTTGAGCTCAAGCAGGAGGGCGAGCTAGGCGACGCGGGGGCGCTGATCTCGTGGCTGTGCGGGAGCGGCAATGTGGCCGCCTCGGCGAAAAAGCGCGCGGGCATCAAGGGCGACATCGGCAGCCGCGACGCGCTGGATTACCTGCGGGGCGTTCTCGAGATCGCCAAGGCCGCCGACTACAAGGGGCTTTTGATCGTCATCGACGAGGCCGAGACGATTCTGCGAATGCGCTCGGACTCGCGGCATAAGTCGCTAAACGGCATCCGCCAGATCGCCGACGCCGCCGGCTCTTACCCTGGGATGCTCTGGCTGTTTACCGGCACGCCGGATTTTTTCGAGAGCCGCCACGGAGTCGGTGGGCTCGCGCCGCTTCACGACCGCATCCGTTTTCTCAAGCAGGGGCGGTTTGCGAGCTTGCGGCAGCCCCAGCTCGAGCTTGTGCCCTTCGACGCCGAAAGGCTGCGCGCGGTGGCTCTCAAGCTGCGCGAGATCTTCCCTTCGGAGGATCGCGCGGCGCTCGAGGCCAAAGTGAGCGACGAGTTTGTCGGCCGCTTGGTGGACGAGGTGACGGCGGGCTTTCGAGGGGATGTCGGGGTGGTGCCGCGGCAGTTTCTGCGCGAGTTCGTGAATCAGCTCGACCTCGTAGAAGACAACCCCGACTACGAACCCATCCGCGACTACGGCTTCGAGCCGGCGGCGCTCAGCGCCGAGGAGCAAGAGGTGCTGTCGGGGGCGCCGCCGGCCGGCCCGCCGGACAGCGATGGCGACGAGCTGATTCCGCAAGAGGACGTGTGGTGAGCGTATTTTCCCGCTTCGCGCCGCGCCTACAGCAGGCGATCGCGGCGCGGCTCGGGTGGTCGAGCTTGCGCCCGGTGCAAGAGCAGGCGGGCGAGGTCCTCCTGGCGGGGGAAAACTCCGTAATTCTCGCGCCCACCGCCGGGGGCAAAACCGAGGCGGCGATGTTTCCCGCGCTCTCGCAGATGGTCGAAGACGGCCCCGCGGGCGTAGGGGCGCTCTATATCGCGCCCATCAAGGCGCTTTTGAACAACCAAGCCGAGCGACTCGGCCTTTATACGGAGATGGTCGGGCTCGATCGCTTCGTCTGGCACGGTGACACTCCCGATCCGGCGAGGCGGCGATTTTTGAAGGAGCCCACCGAGCTACTGATGACCACGCCCGAGTCGCTGGAGGTGATGTTCGTCTCCCAGCGGGTAAACGAGCGCAAGCTCTTCGCCGACCTTCGCGTCGTCGTCATCGACGAGGTGCACGCCCTCGCCGGCACCGACCGCGGAGCCCACCTCATGAGCGTGATCGAGCGGCTGGCGCGGCACTCCAGGCACGACGTCCAGCGCGTGGGCCTGAGCGCCACCGTGGGGAACCCAGACTCGATCTTGGACTGGCTCGGTGGCTCCTCTCGGCGCGGGGGCCAGGTGGTCGATCCGCCCAAGCAGCCGGGCCGGCGACAGCTTCTGGTCGTGCACCGCCCCGAGGTCGGCCAGCTTTCGCGCGACGCCGCCACGATGGCCAAGGGGCAAAAGAGCCTGTGCTTTTGCCAGTCGCGCTCCACCGCCGAGGCGGTGGCCGAGTACATGCGCCGCGCCGGCACCACGGTGTTCGTCCACCACAGCGCCGTGTCCCGCGAAGAGCGCGAGCTCGCCGAGGCCCGCTTTCACCGCGGAAGCGACGCCTGCATCGTCTGCACCTCGACCCTCGAGCTCGGTATCGACGTCGGCGATCTCGACCGCGTGCTGCAAGCCGAGGCGCCCGCCACCGTGAGCTCGTTCCTGCAGCGCATGGGCCGCACCGGCCGCCGCGCCGGCCAGGCCGCCAACACCACGTTTTTCTGCGAGAGCACCGAGTCGGTGCTTCAGGCCATCGCGCTCGTCGAGCTCGCCAAAGCCGGCTGGGTCGAATCCG
>SLNH01000126.1 GCA_007133195.1 Nannocystineae bacterium
CGAGATTCCGCCAGATCGCCGAGGGGCTCCACCAGCGAGAGAAAGGAGTAGAGCTCGGTGATATCGACGTAATGGGTCCCGGTTCTGAGGCACGACTCGACGAACGCGGAGCTTTTCTGCGGCACACAGACCACGACCAGCTTCACGTCGTCGAACAGGCTCTCGCTGGCGTCGCGCGTGATGTCCACTTCTCGCGCGAGGACTGCACCGCCTGTCGTCTCGGCGAATGCCTCGGCTTTGTCCCGATCTCTGCCAGCGGCGATGACCCGCCCCGGAAACGACTTCGCCAGCTCCAGACAGACGTTGCGTCCGACGTGCCCATACCCGCCGATTACCAAAATGTTCTGTTTCATGATCTCTATTTTTATTTGATCTCGCGGAACACGAGACACATTTATGATGTCAATCGGATTACCACTTGTGAAGCGTCATCTCCTCTATGGCGTTGAGGGTGTGAGATGCTGTCACGTCTCGAACCAAACACTGCGGACCGTCCTAAGCGAGCCCCCGGCTTCCTCGATCGACTTAGGTGACGTGTCACGCACACACGCTCCACAGATCGCGGCAGTCGTCCGGAGCGAACACCCCGAACGCACGCCGCTCCCCATCCCAGTTGCTCAGAAGGAAGAAGGACGTTCACTGCGGTTATCCGCAGGCAGACGGAGCAGCCCGGCCGCTCGAGGATGTGCCGCGAGCGGCGACGGCCCCGATGATCTTAGTGCGGCCGGGGCCTCGCGGGCAGGCCTCGGCCTCGAGGTCGAACACCCGCGCCAAACCCCTGGCCTACCGTAGGCGATGCAGTAGCTGCGAACGCTGGCAGCTGGCGGGGCTCAGGCGAGGTTTCGGAGGCCTGGTACTACTCGTTTCACGCAGACATTGCTAGTGTGGTGGCAATTGCGCGCAAGCCAGATCGACATGCGGGGAAGCGAGGTAGGGAACTACGCCGTCACCGGCCTTCTCGGTGAAGGTGGGATGGGGAAGGTGTACCTGGCCGAGCACAAGCTCATGGGAAAGCGGGCCGCGGTGAAGGTCCTGCTACCCGAGCTGACTCAAAACGAGGAGCTCGTTAAACGCTTTTTTAACGAAGCGAACGCCACGGCGCGGGTGAACCATCCGGGCATTATCCATATCTACGATCTGGGAGTGCTCGAAAGCGGCAGCGCTTACATCGTGATGGAGCTCCTCGAGGGGGAGCCGCTGTCCGCCCTCCTCGGCCGCCAAGCACCCCTACCGGTCGAACGAGCGGCCCGGCTCGGAAACCAGATGGCGGACACGCTCGCCGCTGCGCATGAGGCGGACATCGTCCACCGCGATCTCAAGCCGGACAATATCTTCGTGGTCCCAGACTCAGGGGTCGCGGGTGGGGAGCGAGTCAAGATCCTCGACTTCGGTATCGCGAAGTTGGGGGGCGACACCTCCACGACGTTCAAAACCCGCACAGGAGCGGTGCTAGGCACCCCTACCTATATGTCGCCCGAGCAGTGCCGCGGAGCGGGGCAAGTCGATTGGCGGAGCGATATCTACTCGGTCGGTTGCATCCTTTTCGGCATGCTCGCGGGGCGTCCGCCATTCCTCGAGGATGGCGTCGGCGGGATGATATCGGCCCACATGACCGAGCCCGCGCCGCCCCTTTCGCAATTTTCGTCCGTGGTGCCCGAGGAACTTGCGGCCGTCATCGCGCAAATGCTCGAAAAGAAACCGGAGAATCGGCCGCAGGGGATGCGCGAGGTCGGCGCGTTTTTGGCGTCGTTCTCGGAGTTCGCCGGGGCAGCGCGCCTTCCGTCAAATCCGCCGGAAAGCGCTCGTGTGGCGGAGCGCATATCGGCCTCCACGACCCCGGCAGCGGGTCGCGAACAAGTCATGACGCCCGCAGGCGCGGGCACCGAAGCGCATACAGGGCCCGCGCCCGGCGCAACCCCCAACGATCGTCATGCTGATGGTCGCCACGGTTCGGCGTCGACCACGCTGGGCGGCGCCACCGGCGAGCGCGCCGCGGAATCCTCGGATAGCTACCAAACCTGGATTCGAGTCGGTCTGGGAATCGCGGCTGTGCTCGCCTTAGGGGCCGTGGTGAGCGCGTTCGCGCTCGCGGGCGGCGGAGATGATGTCGCCGCCGATCGAGCCGGCGCGCTCGATGTCGACGCCGATCAGCGGCTTGCCGAGACGACGAGCTCAATCGACGCCGGACATGAGCCGGACCCGAGCGCGGATGCGGCGCCGCCCGACGCGGCGCCAGCGCCCCAGCACGTGACTGTCGCGATCACGAGTCGACCAAGCGGCGCGCTCGTGCGAACCGAGGACGGGACCATCGTCGGTGAGACGCCGCTCGAGCACGAGATCGAGCGGACCGGCGAGGCGGTCGCGTTCGTCGTCCGCGCGCCGGGCTATCAGACAGAGCGCGTCGAGATCGTCGCCGATCGCGATCGCGAGGAAGCGGTCGCGCTGGTACGTGAGCGGCGGCGGCCTGCCGCCACCTCGCAAGAGCCCGCTGGCGAAACCTCGGAGCAGCCGGCCGCGGCCCGCCAGGATAACGGCGGTAAAGCCGACGAGGAGGAAGAAGAGGAGGAGTTTGACCCCTTCGGAAGTCGTCAATGAAGGGAGCCGCACGGCTCGGGCGGGGACCGTCTTTAGCCCCATTCGTCGCCGCGTGCCGTGGCCCGCGCCCCGTCTCGTCCGCACCGAGCGGACGCAGGAGCTCCCCTGCATGCGCATCGCTGTCATGCTTGCTGCCGTGCTCACCCTGGTTGCGACGGCGTCGCCAGCCCGCGCCCAGGACGCCGCCGCCGCCGAAGCGGCCTTCCGCGACGGCCGCGAGCTCATGGCACAAGAAAACTACGCGGAGGCCTGCGAAAAGTTCGCCCTGAGCCACCGCCTGGATCCGGCTATGACGAGGGCCGGGAGGTCGTCGTCCTGTTCGGGGGCCAGGACTCGAGCTCGGGCGTATCGGGCGAGACCTGGGAGTGGGACGGCGGCGGCTGGGAAAACGTCACGCGCGCGGGAGCGTCGCCGCCGTCGCGGCACCGCCACGCGATGACCTACGACGAAGCGAACGACCGCGTGCTCGTTTTCGGCGGCCAAGACGAAGACTCTGATCCGCTCGATGACGTGTGGGCTTGGGATGGCAGCGAATGGGACGAGCTCTCGGGATCCGCGCCTCCCGCCCGCGCGGCCCACGCGATGGTCTACGACGCCGCGGCTGAAGGCGTCGTCGTATTTGGCGGCACCAATGAACAGGGTGAGCCGTTAGGCGACACCTGGGTGTTGGAGGGCGGCGACTGGGAGCAGCTGTCACCCGCCGAAGAGCTGCCGGGGCCGCGCGACTTTCACGCGATGGCGTACGACGCGGCGCGCGATGCCGACGTGCTTTTCGGCGGCCTGGACGACGAGGGGGAGCCGTTAGGCGACACCTGGGTCTTGGCCGACGGCGATTGGGAGGAGATCGAGTCAGAGCCGCCGCCGGCCGCGCGGCGCGGCCACGCCATGGCGTTCGACGCGGGCTCCGGCGCGGTCGTGCTCCAGGGCGGCCTCGAGGACGGCGCATCGGAGCCTTCTGGCGAGACCTGGACGTGGGACGGAAGCGCCTGGAGTTCCGCCTCGCCCGGGACCTCGCCGCCCGAGCGCAGGTCGCACGCGATGGTCTATGACCACGCCCGAGGCGAGGTGCTCGCCTTCGGCGGCTCCGATGGCGACGGCGCGCTAGACGATTTGTGGGCCTGGGACGGCGGCGACTGGCGCGACGCGACGCCCGCGGTCGATCCCGCCCCGCGGAGCGACCACGCGATGGTCTACGACGCGGGGCGCGAGCGGATCGTCCTGTTCGGCGGGTCGCAGGAAGTACAAGAAAACTTTCCTGTATCCGGCGATACCTGGGAGTGGGACGGCGATGTGTGGCGCGACGTCACGCCGGACGGTGAGTCGCCGCAAGCGCGCGCGGGACACGCCATGGTTTACGACAGCGACAAGGAACGCGTGCTCCTGTTTGGCGGCGCCGAAGGATTTGACAACTACCTCGGGGATACCTGGGAGTGGGACGGCGATGCCTGGTACGACGTCACGCCGGACGGCGAGTCGCCGCCGGCGCGCGCGACGCGGATGGTCTACGACCGGGCCCGCGGCGAGGCTGTCGTCTTCGGAGGCTACGATGGCGATGAGGTGCTCGGCGATACGTGGACGTGGGACGGCAGCGAATGGGAAGACGTGACGCCGCGCCTCGAATCGCCGCCCGAGCTGACGATGCACGCCATGGCCTACGACGAAGGTCGC
>SLNH01000466.1 GCA_007133195.1 Nannocystineae bacterium
AACCGATCGCGATGCGAAGCGATACGAGTTCGCCAGGCCGCAGGGTCGAGTCGTCGATCACGAGGCCACCGTCGGACAGGTAGCCCCAGTACGCCGCGAGAAACTCGCTGCCGGTGGCGTAGCTCACGTCCACGCCGCGCACCTGGACGGATCCTTTTTGCACGTCGAAGCTCGGAAATGCCCTCTAATCGCGGGATCGAAGGTACTGATGAAGAACAAGAGACTATATCAGCTCGCCTGGGAGGCCACAAGCGCCGAGCTCGTCGCGGAGCCAAACACCGAGCTCCCGCGCTCGCGCGCGTTTGGCGGCTCACGCCGTGATGGTCGATTGACGTTATCAAACCGCCCGGCGATCCTCGCTTTCGTGCACGAGACGCACCCGTCACACGCGCTGCCGGCGCGATTTGGCAAGTACACCCTGCTTTCCAAAATCGCCGAGGGCGGGATGGCGGAAATCTTTCTCGCCGTGGAAGACACGCCGCACACCGGCCGGCGGTTCGTCATCATCAAGCGCATCCATCCCACGCGCGCAGACGACCCCGACTATCAGGATTTCTTTCTGAGCGAAGGGCGCATCTCGATCCGCTGCGCCCATCCGAACATCCCGCAGGTCTACGAGCTCGATCGGATCGGCGGGATCTATTACTTGGCCATGGAGGTGATCCGCGGCCACACGCTGCTCGAGTTCGTCCGCTGCTGTCACATCCGCGAGGAGCCCGCCACCGTGTCGTCGTTAGTCTGCGTGGGCCTCGGCGTGGCAGCCGCCCTCGAGCACGCGCACTCGCTCACAGACGTAGACGGCTGCCCGCTCGGGGTGATCCACCGCGACGTCTCGCCGCAAAACATCCTCATCGACGACAGCGGGACGGTGAAGCTCATCGATTTCGGCGTCGCCCGGTCCTCTGTTCAGGAGCACCGAACGCGCACCGGCGTGGTCAAGGGCAAGTTTTCCTACCTCGCCCCCGAGCTCCTCGAAGCAAAGCGCCCGCCCGACGCGCGGGTCGACGTGTTCGCCACGGGCGTGGTCCTTTACGAAGCGCTCACCGGCAAGCCGCTGTTTCGCGGCAGCAGCGACAAAAAGACGCTCGCGAACATCCGCGCCGCCCCCATCCGCGATCTTCGATCGCTTCGCGAAGACATCCCGCGCGGCGTCGCCCGCGTCATCCATACGGCGCTCGAGCGCGATCCCGAGCGCCGCCACGCGTCCGCGAGCGAGCTTTTGCAGGCGCTCGACGACGCCGCCGCCGACGCGGGACTGCGCGCGTCACGGCTGGCACTTCGGGACGAGGTGCGCGCCGTATGCGGCGACCACACCCCGCCCGAGGCCTACCTCGCGCAACACGGCCACATCCCCGAACCCATCCCCGGCCTAAGCCCGGCCCTGGCTGCGCGCGATCCGCAGCTCGCCTACTTCCTGCGCCAAGCCGGCGCCCATGGCGAACCTCAGTCGGCGCCGTAGAGCTTCTCGAAGTAGTCCTCCACCATGCGGTCAGAGGAAAACTGCCACTCGGACATCCTGATGCTGTTTTCCATCATCTGCACCCAGCGGCTGCGCGACTCCTCGTAGGTGGCGACCACCTCCTTGGACATGGTCTCGTAGAGCGCCTCGCGATCCCGCGCATCCTGCTCCTCCACGTTCCCCGCGAGCGCATCCCCGGAGGCGTCGCCGATCTGCCAGCCGGTTTCGCCGTGAACGCACCCCTCCGGCCACCATCCATCCAGGATGCTCGCGTTTAGGCAGCCGTTCATCGCCGCCTTCATCCCCGATGTCCCCGACGCCTCCATGGGCCGCCGCGGGTTGTTCAGCCACACGTCGCAGCCGCGGGTGAGCAGCGCGCCGAGCTCCATGCCGTAGTTTTCGAGAAACACGACGCTCGACGGCCAGCGCTTCGAGGCCTCGACCAGGCGCGCGACGAGCGCTTTCCCCGCGTGGTCCTTGGGGTGAGCCTTGCCCGCGAACACGAGCTGGAGGACGCCGTCGCGAAACAGAGGCTCGAGCCGCTCGGGCTGCTCGAAGATGAGATCCGCACGCTTGTACGCCGTGGCGCGGCGGGCGAAGCCGACGAGCAGTCGCTTTGTCGACAGCTCGACGCCGCACCGATCCCGGATCGCCTCGATGAGCTCTGCCTTCATCGACTGGTGGGCGCGCCACAGCCGGTCGCGCCGCGCCTCGGGATCCTCGTCGCGCATGGCCTCGCGGACGCGCTCGTCCTGCCAGGTCGGCGCGTGGACACCGTTCGTGATCGCGATGATCGGCGCGCCGTCGGTCACGTGCTCCCACATCCGCGCCGCCGTCTCGCCGTGCAGCTTGGCCACCGCGTTGGCGCGGCGAGACAGCCTGAGTCCGGCCACGGTCATGGAAAACGGCGAACCGCCGATCCGCTCGAGGAGCTCGCGGTCGAGACCGACGTCCGCCCCCACCTTCGCCATGAGGCCCAGATCGTGGGTCTCGTTGCCCGCGGCGACCGGGGTGTGCGTCGTAAACACCACCTGATCGCGCACCGAGCTGAGCGCGGAATCGACGTCTTGGCCCTCGGCCAGCGCGGCGCGGAGGAGCTCGAGCCCGGCGAACACGGCGTGCCCCTCGTTGAAGTGGTATCGCGACACGTCCTCGCCGAGCGCGCGCAGAAGCCGCACGCCGCCGACGCCGAGCACGATCTCCTGGGCGAGCCTCGCCTCGTCGTCGCCGCCGTAAAGGCGCTTCGTGATCCAGCGATCGTCCGCCTCCGCCGGCTCGAGAAGGTAAAGCGGCGCGCTTACGTACCGCGTGACCTTGTGGGCGCGAAGCGGGATGCGCTTGCCGAGGACGGTCACCTCGACTCCGGACACATCCAGCGGCTCCAGGGCCTCTCGGGGCGCGGGCTCGAACACATCCTCGGGGTGCCCCTCGCCCCCGATGACCTGTTGGGTGTAGCCCTCGTCCCAGAACACGCCGATGCCGACCAGGGGGAGCCCTCGGTCACCAGCGGATTTCATTGTATCTCCGGCGAGCACACCGAGGCCTCCCGAGTAGATGGGAAGCTCGGCGCTCACGCCGTACTCCATGCAGAAATAAGCGACTGCGGGTTTCTTAGACATGGTCATGGCTAAATCCTGTCGTGAGCCAGGGGGGACTTTGCCCGCGACGCCCTGCCACATCAAGCGCCGGTGGGCGACGGGGGCGCAGCCGGGCCTACCTTTTCGCAGCCGGGGGTCCGCCGGAATCGTCCTTCGGTGAACACGGTCCGGAGGCGGCCTCAGCTGAATCCAATGGCCCCGCAGCGCAAAGCTGGCGATCGGGAAACCGGCGGCTTATGATGGATATTATCGTGCCAAACCGGGGAAAGCGCCGGGGAACCCGGGATCGCCACGAGCGCGATGGCGAGCGTAGAAACGGCGAGGACTCTCGCGCGGACCTCGATCTATTTTTCGCCGAGGTCGCCGACGCCACGCCGCTCCGCGACCGCGATCGAATTCCCGCGCCGCGCCCAGAGCCCAGGCAGGCGCCGCTGGCCGGGGCTGAGCAGCCCGCGCAAACGCTCGACGTCCAGCGGGATGGGGAGCACGTGTGGGCGCGCGCCCGCGGCGTCTCGGCGGCCCAGCTCGCGGAAATCAAAGGCGGCGCGCTCGCTCCCGAGGCCGAGATCGACCTGCACGGCGCCGTGGCGGAGGCCGCCGCGTCTCGCGCCGAGGAGTTCATCCGCGACTCGATGGCCGCGGGACGGCGCTGCGTCCTGGTGATTTCGGGGCGGGGCCGGAACACAGGCGGCGTCTCGGTGGTCAAGGAGGCCGTCGTCGACAGGCTCGCCGCTGGCCGATGCTCGAGGCACATCCGCGTGCTGTCGACCGCCGCGCCCCGCCACGGCGGAACCGGCGCCCTTTACGTCGTCTTGAAGCGCGCTCCCAAAAAGCGCGCTTAACAGCGTTTTAGACCGATTTCTTTAGCGTTTCCCCGCAAGCGTACCCCAAGCGTTCCCCATTTTAGTCGCCTCGCGAAAGCGGCCCGAGGATAGCGCCACGATGCAACGCGTAAGCTACGCCACTCCCTTATTGGTCCCGTTTGCTGCGACTGCGCTAGCCGCCCCCGCCCACGCCGCGGGCCAGCCCGGCGGCGAAGCGAGCCCGGAGGATCTGGTGAGATCCGCCCGCGCCGCCGACGCGCCCCGCGGAGAGCCCGGCGCGGAGCCCAGAACCTATAGACCGCCGCAAGACGATCCGGATTCTCCCGAAGCGAGACGGCTTCGCGAGGGGCTCGAGGAGATCCTCGAGGGCCGCGT
>SLNH01000001.1 GCA_007133195.1 Nannocystineae bacterium
CCAAGGCGGCGGCGACGGCGGCGGCGCGGCCGGCGGCGGCGGCGGCGGACTCATGCTGATCGCCGTGGACGACATCGACATCCACGACGAGGCCGCCGTCACCGCGTCCGGGGGAGGCGCCCTGCCGGGGACGCAAAACGCCAGCGCCGGCGGCGGCGGCGGCTCGGGCGGCACTATCATCCTCGAGGCGCCCGACATCCAGGTGGACGGCGCGCTCACCGCAAACGGCGGCGGCGGCGGTCGCGGCCGGCGGTGTGGTTCGGTGGATCCCGGACAGCCGGGCTCGGAAAACACCGCAGTACCGGCCCCGGGCGGCTCCGGCCTTCACTCGGGCGACGGCGGCGACGGCGGCGCGCGAGACGTCGGCGCCGAGGGGGGCGACGGCGGCGGCGGCAGCACCCGCGGAGGCGGAGGCGGCGGCGGCAGCGTCGGTCGCATCGCGATCCGCACGTGCTCGCTCGACGTCGATGACGGCGACGGCGGCACCACCGTGATCTCGCCGGCTGCGACCGAAGACGACCTCGAGATGTGCGACGACTGATCGACCTGGTTTGGTCTGGTCTGGCGCGAAAACGCGCGGGTCGTCACTGGTAGCCGAGCCAGACCGCCGCCACCAGGATCAGGGCGCCGGCGGCGAGCAGCTTGATGACGAGCGGCGCGATGAAGCGAAGCCAGCGGCCGTAGGGAATCCCGGCGATCCCGAGGATGCCCATGAGCACGGCGTTCGTCGGCACGATCATATTCATGAAGCCGTCGCCGAACTGAAACGCCAGCACCGCGACCTGGGCGGTCACGCCGACGAGGTCGCCGAGCGGCGCCATGAGCGGCATGGTCACGAACGCCTGGCCGCTGCCCGAGGACACGAACACGTTTATCGCGCTCTGAATCACGAGCATCCCCACGGCGGCCAGCTCGGCGCCCACGAACGACAGCGGGATCGAAAGGCCGTGCACCACCGTGTGAAGGACCTGCCCGTCTTCCAATAAAAGCGCGATGGCGCGCGCGAACCCGATGAGGAGCGCGGTCATGCTGAGCTCGGCGGCGCCCTTGCCGAACGTCTGCGCCGCGCGGCTGGGGCCGATGCGCGCGATGAGCGCGGCGGCGATCCCGAGCCCGAAAAACAGCGCCGAGAGCTCGATGAGATACCATCCCCACAAGACGATGCCCACCACCAACAGGGCGATCGAGCCGGCCATCGCCGCGAGCACGGCGATGTGCGCCCTCGAAACAGGCGGATAGTCGGGCGCCTCCGGCGGCCTCGCGTCGGCGACGTCGTAGACCAGACTGGCGGTCGGATCGGCCAAAACCCGCCGCGCGTAGCGGTAGACGTGATGAAAGCCGATGGCGAGGAGCGGCAAGAAGATCGCGACCCGGAGCCAAATTCCCGACCCCGGCGACAGGCCCGCGACGTCCTGGGCGACGATCACCGTAAACGGGTTCAAGGCCGCCGCGCCGTAGCCGATGCAGTAACCACCGACCATCGCGCCCACCGCGGTGACGGCGTCGAGCCGAAGCGCCACGCACAAAGACACGAGGAGCGCCGCGAGCGGGATGTATTCCTCCGCCATCCCGAAGGTGCTCGAGGCCAGCCCGAAAACCAGCATGGCCAAAAACAGAAGCAGCCCCACGCGCTGCCGAAACCGCCGGAGCGCCCAGCCCAAAAACGCGTCGAGCGCCCCGGTCTGCCTGATGACGGAAAGCACGCCGCCGACGATGAGGACGAAGAAGATGATCTCGTGCGCGTCGCCGAGGGCGCGCGGCACCACGGTGAGCAGGTCGAGCGGCGAGAGCGTCTGGGCGTCGTCTACCCGGTGGAACGTCTCGGCGACGACCACCTCGCGGCCGTCGTCCCGCTCCTCGGTCTCGAACGCCCCCGCGGGCAGAATCCAGGTGAGGACGAGCGCCGCGACCATGAGCGCGAACAAAAGGACCAGCGTGTGCGGGAAGCGTTGCTCGCTCATCGATCGTAGCGGGCGTAGCGTGGCGGGCGTAGCGTGGCGGGCGTAGCGTGGCGGGCGTAGCGTGGCGGGCGTAGCGTGGCGGGCGCGGCGTGGCGGGCGCGCTCGGGGCGGCGCCCGCCGGAGCGGAGTTGCTTGCCCGAGCATCCAGCATCGCCGCCGCCGGCCGCAAGTCGGGGCGGCGCGCGCCGGCCCGCTGGCCGAGGCCCGCCGGCGACGAGGGCTCAGGGCACTTCGAGCTCGAGGTCCGCCGATAGGCCGACGAAGCCCGATTCGACGCTGAGCCTATCTCGCATGACCAGGCGCAGTGCGGCGCCTTCGAGGCCTGACGCCGCGAGCGGCAAACCGAGCTCGTCGAGATCCGGAAGCGGCAGCGGTATCGACAGCTCATCGCCGATGGCGGACAGCAGATCGGGCCAGATGACGTCGGTGACCAGCGCGTGGACGGCCTCCGCAGGCAGGTGGGCGGCCTCCTCGGACGTCTGCCATACCCGGACGTCGGGGACTTCCTGGATGGCGAGCGAAACCTCGCCGCCAGACAGCGCGAGGCGCGCGCCGGCCGAGGCGCTCAGCGCATAGCTGGAATCGAACGCCTCCACCGCCACCTGGCCGAGCTGGAGGATCACGTCGCAGCGCGCGCCGTCGATCCGACACGACGTCGCGCTGGGCGCCGCCGTCACCACGGGGGGCAACGCGGCGCTCACCTCGGCCGTGATGTCGCCGACCGAGATCTCGCCATCGAGGAGCCCCGCGTTCCACAGCGCATGGAGCAGCGAATTGAGGAGATCCTGGCGGGCGGCGAGCTGCGCTCCGGCGCCCGGGGACTGCGGAGCCTCGGGCGCGGTATCGACCCTCGGCGCGCCCCGCGATTCCGGGTGGTGCGGCTCGCCCGAGGTTTCCACCGTGAGGTTCTGGCGAAGCGTGACGTGTCCTGGCTCGCTCGATAGCGGCGGGCCGGCGACCACATCCAAACCGCCGACCTCGCCGCCCAGGCTCAGTGTGACGGGCTCACCCAACCCGGGATCGAGCTCGAAGCTCAGGTCGTTCAAAAGCTCGTCCATGGTCGAAAGCAGCGTCTCGAACAGCTCCGGCAGCCCGTCGGTAAATGTGGGGATGAGCTCCTCGGCGATGACCTCGGAGACGATGTCGCGAAAACTCTTCTCGCCCACCTCGATAAACGCGTTTAGCTCGTCGCCGTCCTCGCCCTCGAACATCGGCTCAAGGGGCCCCAGGGACGCGGTGATCTCGGTGATATCGGCGGTGAGCTCGCCGCCCGGCTCGGACTCGATGGTCACGCCGGCGAACGCGCGGAGGTCCGCCATGAGGCCGCCCTCGATCGTCCACTCGCTGTCGTCGAAGCTGAACGCGCCGTCCATGCCGAGGAAGACATCGTCGAGGTCGATGAACAGATCGAGGCCGGTGACGGGATCGTCGATAATCTCGGCGTCGACCACGACGTTGCCCCGCTCTATCTCGGTGAGCTCCACCTCGAGGGAGGCGCCGCCCTCGCCGAAGCTGATGCCCTCCTCCACGAGCTCGGCAAGATCCACGAACCACAAGATGAGCTCGACGATCTGAGCCAGATCGGTCGCGACGATGGGATCGTCGCTCAGATCGAGGTCCGTGCCGAAAAGCCGGGAATCGAAAAAGCGCTGGGCGAGGCGGAGCTTGAGGCCGTCGGCGAGGTCGAAGCGGGTGGTCCCCTCGTCCGGCGCGAGGTACTCGGGCGCCCACATCACGTCCATCCGCTCTTCGACGGGACGCGCGAGCCCGTCGCGCCCCTCCACGACGATGTGGTTGATCCCCACCTCGGGCGTCACCTCTGCGGAGAACGCGCCGTTCGCGTCCACCTCGGCGCGTTCGGCGCCCACCCACACATCCAGGGTGCGGCCCTCGTTCGAGGTGGTCGCCGTGCCGGTCACCGAGATCGCGGGATGTTCGGAGGCCAATAGTTCGGCCCCGGGCGAGGGCGCGGAGACGTCGAGCGTGATCTCACCCCGGTCGGGCGGATCGTCGCCGGGCCCGGCGTCTTGCTCCTCGCCGCCCGGCGGTGAGCCGCTGCAAGCGAAGAAAAGCAGGCAAACGAGCGGGGGGAGGCAGCGGTGGTTCATCGCGTTAGTCCCGAATACCGAAGCTACCGGTGAGAACCTTGTGGAGGTCGGCGGCCGTCAAAAGCGCCTCGATGAGGCCGAGCTCGGCCCCGGCCGGAAGCCCGAAGTCGCCCGCCGCGTCGGGGAGCTCGAAGGTGGGGATCGGGATGGCGGGGAGCCCCTCGTTGATGGCGTCGGCGAGGACGGTTTGCAAGATGTCGCCGAGGAAGTCCTCGAGCGCGTTTCGCTGGCTCTGGCTGATCGAGCCGTCGAAAGACACGGAGATGTCATCGAGACTGAGATCGCCGAACGCGAGGTCGTCGCCGTCGAGGTCAACGCTGGCGCTCGCGAGGCCGCCGAAGGTGATCGACATGGGCTCGTCGAGCACGCCGGGCATCGTCACGGTGGCGCTGATGCCCCCGAGCATGAGACGCGCCTGTCCGTCGCCTGCGACGGCGGCCACCGCGGGCAGCCGGGCGTCGATGGAGGCGGTGCCGTCCCCGAGCTCGAGATCCGCCTCGAAGAAGCCCCCGCGCCACAAGCCGTGCAGGACTTGGTTCAGCACGCCCTCGTAAAACGACAGGCCCACGGGCAGGCTTTGGCTCGTGCCGGGTGGATCGAGGAGCGGAGCGCTCGACGGCCGGGGCACGCCTAGGCTGTCTCGATTGTGGGCGGCGCTCGTCGGTGAAAACCGCGTGCCGATCCCGAGCAAAAACCGCTCGCTGACGATATCGAGAGAAGACAAATCGAGACCGAACGCGAGGTCGATGGTGCCCGAGCCGTCGAGGCGCGGCACTTCGAACGACTGGCCGATCGTGTCGATGTCGAGGCTGGAGACCAGCTCGTCGAGCATGGGGCCGACGTCCGTCTCGATGAAGTCGCCGAGGGCGTCTTGAACCGCGTCGGCGACCGTACCGCTGAAGAAGCCCTCGAGCAGGTTCACGAGGAAGCCGCACAGCCCCGAGGCGCTAAGGCTCACGTCACCGACGGAGATCGATGGCTCGCCCTGCACGCCCGCGCGCAACACGCCGCCGGAGTCGAGGCCGAGGTCAAAATCGACGGTCGCCTCGATGACGTCGGCCGTGACATCGACCGTCGTGCCGAACCAACAGCACACCGTGCCGCTTCCATCCACCGTTAGTTCGACATCCGACAGCTCGACGGTGACGCGCAGACCATCGTCGATGAGCTCTGACGACACCGACGGCGGATCCCAGCTGATGGAGCCGCTCTCGTAGGTGACGTCAGGCTCACACCAGTTGCCGTCATTGACGGGGTTGGCGGCGGTGATGCCGTCGTCGACCATGTCGATCAGCGCGTCGCTGCTTAGAACGAGGTGAAGGACGTCGTTTACGCTGTCGATGGCGTCTGGCTCGCCGCCGCTCACGGCGCGGGGATCGAGCCTGAGCCCGAGCGCGCCGCTCATATGGGCGTCCTCATCCGTGAAGTGGCTGGCCGCGAGGAACGTGCAGGTCTTGCTGTTTTCCTCGCCGAGCTCGTCCTCGGCGACGACATCGACGAAGTTCATGCCGTACGAGACGGGAACGCCGCGCTCGTAGACGCCGAGGTCGGCGTTGAAACTCGCCGAGCCGCCGTTCATCTTGACCGAGGCGACGTCGAAGTCGTCGTCGACGTGGACCGGTACCAACAGCGTGGAGTTCGGCGCTTGGTCGATCATATAGGCGCTCGAGAGCTCGGCGGGGTCGTCGGCGCGCAGGCACTCGATGGCGGGCCCGCCCGTGTTCACGGCGACTGAGAGCTCCTCCGACAGGGTAAGG
Organism: Nannocystineae bacterium; assembly: GCA_007133195.1. Classification (GTDB taxonomy): domain Bacteria; phylum Myxococcota_A; class Polyangia; order Haliangiales; family Haliangiaceae; genus SLNH01. Next base: position 5,827 of record SLNH01000001.1, read on the forward strand.
TCGTCGTGGGTCTCCGAGGTGACCTCCACCGTCAGCGTGAATGCCCCGTCTGTGTCGAACGCGAACCGCCCCGCCGACGGCGAGGGCACCGATGGAGATGCGTCGTAGACCAGATCGGCATCCTCCACGCGGTTTCCGAACTCATCGCGCGCCGAGGCAGAGACGCTCACCTGATCGCCGATGGCATACGCGTCGCGCTCGGGGCTGAGGCTCGCAGACAGCGACGCGGGCAGCGCGGGCAACACCTCCAAAAAGTCGCTGTCCGTTTGCTCGGCCCCGGGCACCACGCAGCTCACTTCATACGGCTCGGCGGAGGTGGCGACGATCGTACCGTCTTCGGCGGTCGCGCCGGTCGACGGCGAGGTCGCGAGCGAACGGGAAAACTCTGTTACCTCGTTTTCGAACGCGTCGAAGGCGCGGCAGCTCACATCCGTGGGTTCGCCTGCGGTGGCCACCTTCGACGCCAGCTCCGTCACGGCCCGCTTCGGCGCCCCCGGCACGATCTCGAGCTCCACCGGCTCGGGATCTTCGAGCCCCAGGCTGTGCGCCGCGCAGCGCACCTGCGCGGTGCCGGCGCGGGTCGCGATGACTCGTTCGTCGTCGTCTTCCGCAAACGAGTCCGGGTGCTCGTAATACATGGAAAACGACACGTCCGGGGCGCCGGCGTCTCCCTGTTCGAGCTCGCCGCTCGGGTCCACGAGCTCACAGCTCGCGCCCACCCGCTGTCCGGCCGTGAGCGTCGTGTCCGGCACGATGGTGCGCACGCCGAGCTCGTCCCCGGTGCCGGCGCCCGCATCGGGCGCGCCGTCTTCGCCAGCGTCGTGGGTGGCATCGCCGCCGCCGCACGCGAGCAGCAGCGCGGCGACGAAGACAGCAAAATAGCTAACCCGCATGATCGCCGATCCTACCCCACCTTTTGGCAATCCGGTTACGACGTTCGTCGCTCGGATCGGCTTAAACAGCGTCGCGCATCAGACCTTTTCGCCTAACCAACCACATCACCCCATGCCGTCGCACATTCGCCGGCCGGCGATCGCGGCGAGCACCGCGCGCGAAAGATGCACCGCAGCTCACGTGCGGCCGAAGCGGCGGGCGATTTCGGCGACGCTGATGCGAAGGAGAACCGGGCGGCCGTGAGGACAGTGCGTGCGCCGCGGCGTCTCGTCCAAGGCCGCGAGCAGGGCGTCCACTTCGCCGTCCGTGAGCTGATCGCCCGCGCGCACCGAGCCGTGACAGGCGATCGTCGCGATCGCCCGATCGCTTCGCTCCTCCACCGCGCGCGAGCCGCCGCGGTCGGCGAGATCGCCGGCCAGCTCCGAGAGCGCCTTTTCGAGCTCGTGTTCGCGAAGGTCGGCGGGGTAGGCGCGGAGCGACGCCGCCTCGTCGGTTAGGTCCATATCGAAGCCGAGCCCGGCCAGCGTGTCGGCGTGTTCCGCGAGGGAGGCGCGCTCGCCGGCCTCGAGGTCGAGCTCGCGCGGAAACAAGAGCGCCTGCGCGGGGATTTTCCGATCCTGGTAGCGCTCCCGCAGTCGCTCGAAGACGACCCGCTCGTGGGCGGCGTGCTGGTCGAGGAGCACGAGCTCCCCCGCGGCCTCGCAGACGAGATAGGTGCGCTCGAGTTGTCCCAGATAGGTGAGGTCGGAAAACGCGAATCCCGCGCTCGACGCCGGCATCGGGCCGGTGGCCGATATACTGGCCTCGCCCGCGCGAGCATCGATGCTCGCAGCGGGGACGTCGCCGGTGTCGCTCTCGTCGCTGGCGACATCGCCGGTAACCCGGGCCCAGTTTTCAGCGGGGCGGTGATCCCGCTCCGGCACGGGATCTGATGCGGGCGTAAAGCCCGGCGCGCGCGCGACGCGGCCGCGCTCGGCGCCGCCGCGCCCCCCCGCGCCGATCACCCCTCGATTCGGCGCGCCCCCCTCCGCAGGCGACGGCCCCACCTGTTCGCCTCGCGGGGCGACCGGAAAGGCCACCTCGGATAGACCTCGGCGCTCGCCCTGCGCGGGCCGATCCGCCGGCCCCAGCGCGCTCGCCCGGGCCTCGGCATAGCGCGCGGCCATCTCCGACGCCCGGGCGCCACCGCCCGCGGGCTCCATCCGCAACGAGCCAGCGCCAACATCCAGCGCGCCCTCCACCCATGGCGCGCGACTCACCGCCCGGCTCACGGCGTGGCGCACAGCCGCGCAGACCGCCCGCTGGTCCGAAAATCTAACCTCGAGCTTTTGCGGGTGCACGTTCACATCCACCCGCTCCCCTGGCGCATCGACGAACACCACGGCCACCGGATAGCGCCCCTTGGGCACGAGCTCGCCGTATCCCATCACCACGGCGTGTAGCAGGCTCCGATCGCGGACCCAGCGGCGCCCCACGAACAGTTGCACCCCCCGCGCCGTCGTCTGCGCCCGCGCCGGCGAGGCCAAATACGCCCGCACGCGCACGCCCTGTTCGTAGCCCTCGACCGCGTGCAGGTCGGCCCCCGCGCGCGCCCCGAGGAGTTTTTTCGCGCGCTCGAGGCCGTCTTTGGCGCGCGGCGCGTCGATGCTCGTGCGCGAGCCGTGGCGGAGCCGAAAATGCACCTCCGGGTGCGCCATCGCCAGGCGCGAGACCGCCTCGGTAATATGGGACGCCTCCGTCGCCTCCCCTTTGAGGAACTTTTGCCGCGCGGGCACGTTGTGAAGCAGATCCGCCACCTCGATCTGCGTGCCCACCGGCGCTCCGACCTCGCGCCGCTCAGCGATCGCCCCGGCCTGGACCGCGAGGCGCGTGGCGGCGGTGGCGTCGCGCCGGCGCGTGATCATCGCGAGGTTCGACACCGCCGCGATCGATGGCAGCGCCTCGCCCCGAAATCCCATCGTCGAGAGCGAAAACAGGTCGTCGATAGACCGCAGCTTGGAGGTGGCGTGGCGCCGTAGCGATAGCTCCGCCTCCTTCGCCGACATCCCGCGCCCGTTGTCGAGAACGCGGATCAGCCGCTTTCCACCCTCCTCTACGTCGACCGTGATGTGGGTGGCCCCGGCGTCGAGGGCGTTTTCGACGAGCTCCTTGACCACCGAGGCGGGGCGCTCGACGACCTCCCCCGCCGCGATCTGATCGATCATCTCCGGGGGGAGCACCTCGATCGCGCCTGCCGAATCCGCCGGGTCTTCGCGGTGCTCGTCTGCGCTGACACGCGGGCCCACGCCTCCCCCATATCACAGCCGCGTGACACGCCCGGGCCTCGGCCGAATCGCGCCAGCGACGAGCTTTCATGCCCGAACCAGCACGCCCGCGCACGTCGCACCCGCAGATCGCCGATCGCTCGCTCCCGCGCTCGCGCCACCGCGGCCACGGCTTACGCGGGGCGCGAAACGCGCGCGCCGGTGCGCACGCAGTTGCGCACAGAGGTCGCCTTCTATAGGCTGTCTGCTGCCATGGCAGGCACCGGCGATAGGCCGCTTCGCGGGGAACCGGGCGGAGCGCCGCTACCCGCGCGCAAAAGCGGCGAGCGGACGCGCCCCAATCCGAACGCGCGCGTCGTTGCGGTGACGGGCGCGTGCACCTTCCTCGGCAGCGAGCTCATCAAGCGCCTCGAGGAAGATCCTCACTGCGCCCGCATCGTCGCCTTGGACGTGCGCCAGCCCGACCTGCCGCTCGAAAAAACCACCTTCTCCCAAGTCGATCTCACGCTCCCCTCGGCCGGGGCGACGCTGGCCGAGGTGCTCCGCCGCGAAAGCGTGGACACCGTGGTCCACGGCGCGTTTTTATCCTACCCGACGCACGCGACGGGCTGGGCGCACGAGCTCGAGGACATCGGGACCATGCACGTCTTGAACGCGTGCGCAGAGGTGCTCCCGGCGCGCTTCATCCTCATCTCGACCACGATGGTCTACGGGGCGTCCCCGGACAACCCGGCCTACATCACCGAAGATCGCCCGCTCGAGCCGAACCACCGCTCGCGTTACCTCGATGACCGGGTGCGCGCAGAGCTTCAGGTCTCGCGCTTCGCCGCCGAAAACCCCGCCGTGTCCGTGGCGGTGCTTCGGTTCGCGCCGGTCCTCGGCCCCACGGTCACGAACATGTTCACCCGGTTCTTTTCGCGACCCGTGGTGCCCGTGATGATGGGGCACGACCCGCTTTTGCAGTTCATTCACGAGGCCGACGCCGTGTGGGCGCTCAAGCTCGCGCTGGACAGCGATGCGCAAGGCCCCTTCAATATCATCGGAAAGGGCGTCCTTCCCTACGCGACCGTGCTCGCGTACATGGGGCGACTCCCGCTCCCGGTGCCCTATGCTCTGGCGCGCCCCGCAACCAAGGCGCTGTGGGCGACCCAGGTCCTCGACTCGCCCCCTGCGATGTTGCGGTTTTTGCGCTATCTCTGTGTCGCCGACGGAAGCCGCGCCAGCGAGGCCCTAGGCTACAGTCCGCGCTTCAGTATCCGCCGCACGATCAAGGATTTTCTCGGCCTCACCGGCGAGGACGACGCCCCGGACGTGATCCGGGCTCATGGGTGAGCGAATGTCCAAGCAGATCCTGGGCGACAATCCCTTCGAAGACGACGACGAGCCCGCCGAGGAGCACGCGGAGGACGAGCGCGCGCCTACCGAGGACAGCGCCGCCGCCCGTTCCGAAGGAGCGGGAACCGAAGCCCGAGAATCCGAGGACGCCGGCCGCGAAGCAGACGAGACCGATGGCGGAAAGGCGCACGAGGCCGCGGCGGGCGGCGGAGCCCCCGAGCCCGAGGGCTCGCCCGACGCCGCCGCCGAAACCGAGCCCGCGGAGCGCGACGCCGCTGCGGACCAGGCGGAGGCCTCGGGTGCCGGGGAGCGGAGCGCTCGCCCGAACGAGGCCGACGGCACGCAGGGGCCAGGGGACCACGAGCGCCCTGGCCAAGCACCGAAAGACGGTTCCGCACAGCCAAACGGCCAGATCCGCGCTCCGGATGCGGCCCTTCCCGACTCGCTGCCCGTGGATACGCCATTTGCGGCGGACGACGCCCACGACGTGGTGCTGGGCGGCGAGGCTTCCGTGCCGCCGGGCGACTACGGGCCGCCGATTCACTCCGTGCTCCCCAACCAGAGCTCGATCACGAGCGAGATCCGGGAGCTCGAGCGCCGCGTGCGCGCGCGCCTCACCCCGGCGTTTCCCATCGAGGAGCCGCGCCGGTTGCCCCTCGAGTTCATCTGGAAGCGCTATCGGCGGCTCGCGATGCGGGGCCGGTCCGACGTGGTCGATGACTACGGCCGGGATCCCATCTACACATCGCGCATCGAACCCGTCCTCGACCTGTTAACCCGCCACTACTTTCGGCTCGAGACCACGGGCATCGAGCACGTGCCCGAGACCGGGCGCGCGATCTTGGTCGCCAACCACGCCGGGCCTCTTCCCTACGACGCCGCGGTGCTCATGCACCTCATCCGCCAGGAGCACCCCGCCCACCGCGACCTCAGGCCCCTCGTCGAGGATAGTGCCTACCACGCCCCTTACCTCGGCAAGCTCTTGTCCCGCATCGGCGCGGTTCGAGCGTGCCAGCAAAACGCCATGCGCCTTCTGGAGGACGACGAGCTCGTCGCCGTGTTCCCCGAGGGCAACCAGGGTAGCGGAAAACTGTTCAAAGACCGCTATCGCCTCCAGCGCTTCGGGCGCGGGGGCTTCATCAAGCTCGCCCTGCGAGCGCGCGCTCCGGTCGTCCCTGTGGCGATCGTCGGCGCGGAAGAGACCCAGCCCGTACTCCACCGGTTCAAGTGGCTGTCTGCGACCCTCGGGTTTCCGAACATCCCCGTGACCCCCACGTTTCCGTGGCTCGGGCCGCTCGGCCTACTCCCGCTGCCCGCGAAGTGGCGAATCCGATTCGGGGAGCCGTTGGACCTGGCCGGGGAGTACGATCCCGAAGCCGCCGGCGACCGCCTCCTCGTCAACAAGCTCGCCGACGGCGTCCGCTCCCAGATCCAGGGGATGCTCGACGCCTCCCGCTCTGGCGGCGCGAGCGGCGGCAAACCGGCGACGAGCGGGTAGTCTGCGCCCTGGCTTCACTGCGCCTCGTCGCGGGATACGCCGCCTGTGCGGCCCTTGTCTGCCCCCGCTGACGCTGGCGCGAAAAACGATTTCAAGCTAGCCTACACGGCGTCTTACCCGCCCGCCTCCCGGGACTCGCCCGCCGCGGGCTGGCGCGTCGGCGCCGTGCGAGCGTCACCCGAAGCCATGGAAACGTACGAAAACGAATTCGAGGACGTACTGGAGATGGCGAGAGCGCTCCTCGGCGGCAATGAGGATCCCGCCGACTTGTGGGAGGCCAACGAGCTCGTCGGGCGGGCCCTCCGGATCCGGCCCGAGGATCCCGAGGCTTGGATTCTCAAGTGCCAAATCCTTTCCGCGCTCGATGACGACACGGCGGCGCTGGCGGCCGTGGAGATGGCCGTGCGGCGCGCCCCAAAGATGGCGGAGGCGCGGTACTGGCTCGCCGCCGTGCTCGCCGATCTCGAGCGCTACGACGAGGCCCTCGCGGAGGTGGAGCGGGCGTTTGGCCAGCTGGCAGACGATGACGGCTGGCTCGTGGAAGACCTGTACTGCGAAAAGGGCATGATCCTCGACACGCTCGGTCACCGCGATAAGGCGCGCGCCGCCTACGAGGAGGGCCTATCGCAGTGTCCCGACTCCACCCTCCTCAAGTCCGGTCTCGAGCCGCTGCGCCGCGAGCAGATCCGCTCGAGCTTCAGGGTCATTCAGGGCGGCCTCCGCTGAGGCGGCGCGCCGCGGGCGGGTGGGCCGCCTTCTTGGACAAACCACCTCGCCGCCGTCAACCGGCGATGCAGTTGCGGCCGGACAGCTTCGCCTTGTAGAGGTTGTCGTCGGCGAGCTGAACGAAGTCCGTTGGGCTCTGCAGCTCGGCCGGCATGGCGGCGATGCCGACCGAGATCGTCACCGGCACCTCGGTGCCTTCGAAGCGAAAGCTGGTCCCTTCCACGAGACGCCGGATCTTCTCGGCGAACCGGCGGGCGTTGGCGTGGTCGATCTCCGGCAGGATGATGGCGAACTCCTCGCCGCCGTAGCGCGACAGCATATCCTCTCTGCGGATGCGGCCGCGCAGCGCCGAGGCGAGCTGCTTGAGCACGTGGTCCCCCGCGAGGTGGCCGAAGGAGTCGTTGATGTCCTTGAAGTGGTCGATGTCGAACAGGATGAGGGACAGATCGCGGCGGTAGCGCTGCGCCCGGCCGATCTCGCGCTCGAGAGTCTCGAGAAAATAGCGCTTGTTGTAGACCTGGGTGAGCCCGTCGACGGTGGTGAGCCGGTAGATTTCCTCGTGGTAGGCGGTCTCGATGTTGTTCCCCGACAAAAACTTGAAGATCGATCGCCCCACCTTGATGAAGTCGCCGTCGCGCAGGACGTACTCGTCCACGAGCTCGTCGTTGACGTAGGTGCCGTTCGTCGACCCGAGGTCGCGCAACAGGATCGAGCCGCCCGTGCTGATGATCTTGCAGTGGTTGCGTGACACCGACTCCTGATCGATCTGGATGTCGGCCTTCGACGAGCGCCCGAGGATCAGCGAGGGCTGGTCGATATGGTACTTCTTACCGAGATCGAGCCCGTAAATCACGACCAGGCAAGCTTCCTTGCCCGCGGGCCGATCCTGGATCCTGCTGATGACGGTGACGACCGTGTTCTGGCGACCGGTATCGCTCACGGGGGGGCGGTATCCCTTCGACTCGATAAGCCTATCCCCGCCCCCTGTGGGAGTAAAGGCCCCCCGCAAACGGGCGCAGCCGCGCCGGCTACGGAGCCGACTCCGCCGCGCGCCTGTCCTCGCCGCACACGACGCGACCGCCTGGCTGGGCGGCGCAGGGCACCGCCTCTACGACCTCGTAGCCGCCGCTGCGGTAGGTGTATTCCTGCATGAGCATTCTGCGCTCATCTGCGAGCTGCCACCACCCCCTGATATCGGAAAACCCCTCCTCCCCGCGGCTGTCGAGCGTCTCGATCGCCGCGCCGGAGATGGTGCCCGCGTAGCGGGGGCACGTCTCGTACTCGCCGCTCGCCACGAACACGTTCCAGTGGCAGTTGTCCTCCGGGGTGCAAAGCGAGCGGTCGGCGGCCACGATCTCGGCGCTACCGCTGCCGTCCAGGTCTCTGTCGGCCCGCATCAGATCCGGGGCGTCCGAGACGACGCCGTCTGCCCCGGGATCGGCGCATTCCCCGCCCACCGTGGGGGCCGGCGCCTGCGGCGTCTCGGCGGATCCGGGAAGCGACCGCGTACACGCGCTCATCGCCCAGGCGATCGCGATCACGAGACAGACATGCCGGGCGAGTGTGCTCATAGCGGCGCTCAGCGGAACACGTAGCGCGGATCGGGCTCGGGCGGCGCGCCCTCGCGCGCCGCTTCCTCGTACCCCTCTCGCCCGAAGGCGGCATAAGCCAACTTTTTGGCCTCCTCGACGCCCGGCTGATCGTAGGGATTGACCCCGTACAGCGGGCCGGCGAACGCCGTGGCCGCCTCGAGGAGCATGAAATACTCGCCGATCGCCTCCGCGTCGACGCGTTCGAGCGTGATCGTGGCCGCCGGTCTCCCCCGGCGCGTGAGCGAGCCGAACGTCCCCCACAGCTCCGCGTCGAGGAGATCGCCCATGCGCTTACCGGCCAGATAGCTGTACTCGGGATGCTCGGTGAGCGCGCTCGCAGGCATCGTGAGGTCGCTGTCGCGCTCGCGGGTGGTGAACAGGACGAACACCTTGTCCGCAGGCCCCTCCGCGTAAAGCTGGAGCTGGGAGTGTTGATCGGTGGCCCCGCGCGAGGCGATGGGCGTGGGACCGACGTTTTCGACGTGCCCGCCCTCGCGCCTCTCCTTGCCCAGGCTCTCGGCCCAAAGCTGGCGAAACCAGTCTGCGCACTCGTAGAGCTGATCCGCGTAGGGCATCATCACGACCTGGGACCGCCCGCGCTCGGTGTCGTGCAGGTAGAGCAGCGACGCGAGAAGGAGCGCGGGGTTTTCGCGAAGGTTTGTCGCCGCGCTGCCGTCGATGACCCGATCGCGCATGCGCCGGGCTCCGTCTAAAAGTCCCATCACATCGAGCCCGGCCGCCGCGGCGGGCACGAGCCCCACAGGCGAGAGCACCGAGAACCGCCCGCCGACCGACGGCGGAATGGGGAAGCTCTCGATCCCGAGATCGTCGGCGACGCGGCGCAATACCCCGGAGCTCGGGTCGGTGATCGCGACGATGTGGCGCTTGACGCCAGCGCTGCCCAGGGCGTCCTCGAGCTTCTTGTACACCACGAGCAGCTGCGCGGCCGTCTCCGCCGTACCGCCGGACTTGGTGACCACAGCGAACACCGTGCGCTCGAGCGGGCAGAGATCGAGCACGGCCTCGAAGGAGCGCGGATCGGCGTTGTCGGGGAACAAAAGCCGCCGCGGCATCCCGGGGCTGCGCGGGCGCAGGACGTCGAGAGACGGCGCGAGCGCCGAGTAGGCGGCGTGCGGGCCGAGGCTGGAGCCGCCGATGCCCAGCACCACCATGGTGTCGATTTCGGGGGGCAGGTTTTGGGCGTAGGTCATCGCCTGCCGGGCGGCGTCCCGATCGTCTGGCAGGTCGAAAAAACCCACATCGCCGGCTTCGCGCAGCGCGCGCGTTTGCTCGACGGCGGCCGCGG
>SLNH01000243.1 GCA_007133195.1 Nannocystineae bacterium
CCGGCGGCGCGACGCGGGCGGGGGTCCCGGCGCGCTCGGAAAAAATCTGATCCCGGCGAAGGCGCTTCGACGAAGGGCTCAAACAGTGGAATCTTCCGCCGGGCTCGGAGCAGATATGCTGCACAAAAGCCGCACTTCCGTATGTCCGCCCCCGCGCGCTTGCGCCCCCGGCGGCGGCGACCGCCCAAACCGGCCGCCGCCGGCGACGTCGGGGCGAAGCCGAGGCTCGTGGTCGCAAAAGCTTCAACCCCCCGGGACGGGGGATAGATGAGAAACCGATACGCAGCGCGCCTGAGCGTAGCGTTGCTTCTGGCTCTCGGTATCGGCTGCGGCTCAGACCGAGAATACTACCAGGCCGACGACGCCGAGGCGCTCGAAGAGGCCTTCGGCGCCATCGCGGGCGAGGCGCTCGCGTGCCGGTTCGAGCTGGAGAGCGAGCCCGCAGATCCCGACGATTTGGAGGTCAATTTCGACGGCGAGCCGGTAGAGCGCGATCCCGACCGCGAAAACGGCTGGGACTACGACGAAGAGGAACATGCGATCGAGTTTTTCGGCGACGCGTGTGACGCGCTCGGCTCGGGCCAGGTGAGCGACCTGGCGATCACGCAGCCCTGCGGGGTCGTGATCGAGTGAGCGGAGCCGCACGCCGCGTCGCCGTCAAGCGCGTAGGCCTGAAATAACCTGGGGGAAGAATCGACTATGACAATACCTCGTCTCAAATGGTGGTGCGCAGCCGGTGCGGGTTTCATCCTCGCGGCAGGGTGCTCGGAAGATCTCGATGGCCCGCCGCCGGAGGTGGCCGGTGTCGACCCGTCACTCGTGTGCACAGAGCAGCTCGACACGACGGTGACCATCGACGGCTCGGAGCTGTCACCCACGGTGTTCGACTCGCTCACGGAGGATGAACGGGCTGTTCTCCCCCAAATCACCCTAAGGCGCACGGCCGATCTCGAGGGCAATGCTGTCGACGGCGAGGCGGTCGTGGTCCCCGACAGCGAGGAGGGCGGCGTAGTCCGGTGGACGAGCTCCACCGAGATGGAGTTCGACATCACGCCCGAGCTCGGTCTCGAGCCGGGGGTCTACGACATTACCGTCGCAAACCCCGCCGGCCACGCGGATACCCTCGAAAGGGCGATCGGAGCTGTGCCCCGCCCGGTGATCGACGAGATCGAGCCGGAGGCGATGTGCGTCGAGCAAGAGGCCCAGAGCTTCGAGGTGCGCGGCAGCGGCTTCCTCGAGGTGGACGGCGAGGAGCCGGAGGTCGAGGTAAACGGCCAGGTCTACGCGCCCGACGCGATGGACTCGTGCGCCGAGATCGCTGTTCCCGGCGGTGGCGTGCAGAGCTGCTCGAGCCTCACTGTCACCATCCCCGAGGACGACCTCGAGCCGGGCATCTACGACGTGGCGGTGCGAAACCCCGACCCGGCGGAGTGCCGATCCTCGGACGAGGCCCGGCTCGAGATCACTCCGGCGCCCGAGGTGGAGCAGGCCTCGCCGCTATCGCTTTGCCGGGGCGGCGGGACGATCAACGTCCAGGGTGACCACTTCAGTGAAAGTGCGACGGTGTTTCTCGATGACACCGCTGCGATAAACACGGAGGTTGTCAGCGAAACGGAGCTGACGGCGCAGTTTGGCGCCTTGGGCGACGCGAACGAGCGCACCCTCACCGTACACAACGGGGACGGGTGCTACGCCGAGCTCGCTACTCCGATCGAGATCACGGACGGGATCGTGGTGTTTTTCGCCGATCCCCCCGTCGTGTTTAACGGCATCACCACCCAAATCACGATCTTCGTCTCCGGGCTCGAAGCGGAGCCCACCAAGGTTGCGTTGATCTCGCCGGACGGGGACGAGATCGACGTGAGCAGCCCCATCGTGTTTGATCCCACTCGAGGCGGTCGCGTGCAGGTGGTGGTGCCGAGCGGCCTCGAGCCGGGTGAGTACGACATCCTGGTTGAGGACGAAACCGGATGCGAGACGTTCCTCGCCGGCGGCCTCGAGGTGACGGACGAGGTTACCTTGGCCCTCGAGGACATCGATCCGCCGTTTGCCGGCGAGGGTATCGATACCGGCGTCGAGATCACCGCCAAAGAAGAGGAGGAGCTCGACGCCGGCGAGGTGCAGTTCGAACTCACGCCGCGCGCCTACCTCAACCCGGCAGACGAGGACGGCGGCGTCGCCCGCGAGCTCGGGGCGGTGGCGTTCCAAAACGAGCGTCGCCTCACCGCCATCGTCGAAAGCGGCACCGAAGCCGGGGACTACGACCTGATCGTCGTAAATCCCGAGGGCGAGGTCGGGCTTTTGGAGGACGCGTTTACCGTTACGCAAGATCCGCCGCCCGTCGTGGAATTCGTCTCGCCCGGGATGATCGATGAGGACGAGGGCCAGGAAGCGACCATCTTCGGGTCGAACTTCCGCGGTCCCGACGTCACGTTCATCTGCCAGCTCGACGACGGCGAGACGATCGAAGTCCTCGATGACGAGGTCGTGGTCGATGCCGTGCGCGAAGACGAAGAAATCGACGTCGTCGCAGACACGAGAAGGCTCGACCACGGTTCGGTGTGCGTCGTCCGCGTGACGAACGACGACGAGTCGTTCTTCGACTTCTCCGCGATCACCATTTCCAGGCCGGAGGAGGCGGAAAACTTGCTCGCGTTCGACGACGGGCCGCCGATGACGACGCCCCGCCGCTCGCCGGCGGCCTCGGGCGGGCGCGCCGGCGTCGCCGCGCAGTTCGCGTACGCGATCGGCGGCGACGACGGCACCGGCCTGGGGGAAGCATTTGATACCGTCGAGGCCTCCGAGGTCGGGCGCTTTGGCGATCTGAGCGGCTGGTTCGAGCTCCCCATCAGGCTGCCCGAGCGGCGAACCTTTGCCAGCGCGGTGACCGTCGCCAACGATTTCATCTACCTGGTCGGCGGCTTCGACGCAGATAACGGCGTGACGACGCCCAGCACCTTGCGGGCCAAGGTGTTGGATCCGAACGACCGCCTCGCACTGGACGACCTCAATATCAGGCTCGAAGACGAGGGAATCGAACCGGGGGTCTGGTTCTATCGGTTCTCCGCCGTGATGGAAGAGGGCTCGTCTCGCGAGCCGGGGGGCGGCGAGATCTTGGCCAGCGATCCCCTCGCCGTGGACATTCCCGAGCTCGGGGAGGTCGACGACGAGATGCAGGTGGTCCTGCTTTGGAACGAGGTGGACGATGCGGTAGACGATGTCGCCGAATACCGCCTGTACCGAACCCCGGAGCCAAACCTCGCATCGGGTGACGAGGTTCTCCTTGCCACGTTCGACCCCAATGACCCGGATTTCGAGGCTCGATTTGTCGATGATGGGGCCGACGTGCTTCCCGACGAAATCGCGCCCCTCCCCCTCGGCTCGACGGGAGAGTGGCACGAGGTGGAGGTGCCCGGGACCGGCGATGTCGCGTCGCTAAACTTCGAGCGGCAGGCTCACGGGCTCACCCAGGCCCGGGATCCGGATGAGGTCGAAGATCCGGACTTCCTCGGGAGCACGGTTCACCTTTACGCCGTCGGCGGCGAGAACAACGCGCAGGAGGATCTCGCCAGCGTCGAGCGACTGTCGATCTCGATCGATGGGGCCGGGAACCAGATCGTGGCGAGCGACGGCTGGGAAGGAGAGGTGGGCCTCGGCGAGGATGAAGCCCGCCGGAATCTGGGGGCGCTCACAGCCAACCGGCTGAACGCGCCCAATACGGTGACCGAGGATGAGGGTGGAGACGAGGTGGATCAAACCTTCTTGTACGCCCTCGGCGGGACGCAAGGAGGCAGTAGCACTTCGGTGGTCCAGGCCATCCAGGTCCTCGGGGGCGGCGAGCTGGACGAGGCAGGTTGGGCGACGGGCGCCCCCGAAGGCATCGGTTCGATGGGACGTAGCCGCGAGGCCTTCGGCGCGGCATTGGGGAGTAGCCGCCTTTATGCTGTGGGAGGCACCGCGAACGAAAATATGGACGGCGGCCAGTCTTCGGAGATTCAGGAAGGCGATGCTCCTGACCTGGGCGCGTGGTCGGATCTGTCCAGGTCACGCCTCAATATGGAGGCAAACCCCCGCGCGTTCATGGGGACGACGGTCGCGGCGAGCTTCTTCTACCTCATCGGCGGCATTGATCCGGAGACCGACGAGGCCTTGGATTCGACCGCTCAATCGGTGCTAGGCGGCCAGCCGTAATGCTTATGAGGAGTCATA
>SLNH01000205.1 GCA_007133195.1 Nannocystineae bacterium
AGTCGAACAGCGCTTTGAGCGTGCGGACCCGCTCGTCGTCGTCTTCGCCCAGCCCATCCGGGCCCAGCTCGAACACCGATGTGGCCTCGGGATCGGGGCTTTCGTCCTCCTCCATCTGCACGGTGCGGTCGCGGACCAGCGTATGCTCACCGCGCCTGCGATTGAGCCCCCATCCGCGCAAGGCCTCGCGATCCACGCGCTCGATCGCGACGTAGTGGCCCTCGTAGGTGCCGTTTAGCCACCAATCGGCGAAATAGGTCGCGGGCGCGGGGAGGCCGAGCTCTTCGTACATCGCAAAGGACAGCGCCGCGCGGATGCCGCTCGGGTCAGTATAGGTCTCGACGAGGAGGATGCGGTCTCCCGCCCGCCGGTAGGGGCTGCGAAAGTTGAAGTCGTGCAAAGGCCCGCCAACCTTTTGCGGCACAGGCCGCCGATCGAGCCGGATGTGATAGCTCTTGCGGTCGAGGCGCCGGGCGAAGTTTCCGCGAAAGCGGATCCCGCGCACCGCTTCGAGGGCCGCCTCTTTCCCCGTTGAGGGATCCGCGACCACCACGTCCGCGGGCAGCCGGTCGTCGCTGCGCACGTCGCGAGCGTAAAGGTCACGGAGGTCGCGAGCGTCCATCGTCGCCCGGATCTCGAGCGGGCGGTCCGCCGACCCGGGCGTGCCCTGTGCGACTCGGGCGATCGCCCCATCCCCGTGCGCGTTTTCTCCGTGCGCCGTGACCTTATACGTCACGCCCTCGTCAAGCCCCGCGATCTCGTAGGGAGAGGCGTTCACGCCGGCCGTGCATTCGCCCTCCGCCGGCTCACCGCGGTCGCTCCAGCACACCCGGTAGGTGTCGGCGCGGGGCGCGTCCAGAAACTCGACGGTGAGGCTCCGTTCACCCGGGATCACGCGCAGCCCGCGGACCTCTCCGGGCGCGGAATCGCCAGCCGGCTCCCACGTGCCGAGATCGACGCTCGCCGGAGGGGCGCTGCACCACAGGCTCAGCGCAACCGCGAGGGAGACAGCGAGGAGGCCGGCCACCGGTGCGCGCCGCCTGGGACGGCCTCCGAGATGGAGCATGGTCGAAACCATGGCACACCGCACGACGCGCTTGTCAACCGCGCCCGCGCGCCCCCCTGCGCCGATACCGGTTCCTGCGCAGGCGCGTGCGGCGCGGCGCGTCTCGATCTACGATCGCGCCAGTGATGAAGGTTCGGCACGGCACGTTTGCGATCGCCGGTGTGGCGCTCGCCGCGTCGTGGGCCTGCGGCACAGACGATGTCGCCACCGCGCCCGCAGACGCCGCCGCGCCGGGCGAAGCGCCCGGCGCAAACGACGCCACCGCAAGTGACGCGACAGAGCCGGAGACGATCTTCGTCGACAACTTCAGCGACCTCGAGGGCCGCTACGAGCCGGGCGAAGAGCTCGGCGACTGGACGGTCCTACGAGCCGAGGGCTATGCCGCCGTGGCCCGCGCGAGCGACCAGGGGCTCGCAGACGGCGCCGGCGGCAACGTGCTTTACTTCTCGGAGTTTTCGAGCGAGCCGCGGTTTCGCGAAAGCCGGATCGATCGCTGCGCCGAGATCGACGCCGACCTCCCCTTGTCGTTTTCCTACGAGATCTACGCGGACGTCGAGGCGGAGTTCGTGAGCAACGACCTGCGCGTCCGGGTCAATCCGAACTTTTATACCGACATCGAGGCGTGCGAGGACGACGTTCGCGCAGACTCCACCCAGGGGCGCCTCGAAGAGGTGGGCAGCTGGTACAACGAGGACTGGGACGTGCGTCTCGAGAGCGCCCGCGCCGAGCCCGCCGCGTGGTTTCGCGCCACCGAGGCGACCCACAACGCGCCCGCCGCTGCGATGCGCTACGCCCCCGAGGCCTATCCCTCAGGCGCCGGCGCCGTGCGGTTTAGCCTCCGCGTACGAGATGATCAGTTCTCCCCGGTGACCTCGCGCCGTCTCTACTTGCGGGCGATCGAGCTCACACAGCCGTGATCGATGGCACGGAGGCACCGCGAATCTGACCATGGGCGTGGACAACCGACGGCTGCCTCCCGCCTCTGTCCTCGCATGCTTTCTGATACGTTCGTGCGGTGTTTGCCGACGCGCGCGATGTGACACAAGGCGAGGTGCTCACCGCGGACGTGTGCATCGCGGGCGCGGGCGCGGCGGGGATCGCGATCGCCCGCGATCTCATCGCGACGGGGCTGCGGGTGATCGTGCTCGAAAGCGGCGGCTTCGAGATCGAGGAGGCGACGCAGGCGCTTTACGCGGGGCGCGAGGAGGGGCTCGCGAGCGGCGAGCTCGAAAATTGTCGCCTGCGCTATTTCGGGGGCACGACGAACCACTGGGCGGGGTGGTGCCGGCCGCTGGACGAGGACGTGTTCGCCGGGCGGCCGGGCGTGGCGCCGGGCTGGCCGGTTTCGCACGGCGAGCTCGTCCCGCACTACCGGCGGGCGCTCGAGACGTGCGGGCTCGGGGCGTTCGAGTTCGACGCCCGGTCCGTCGCCGAGCGGGGCGGACGCGAGCTTTTGCCGCTCGATTCGGCGCGCGCCACCCACCCGCTTTACCAGTACAGTTTTCCGCCGCGGCGGTTTGGCGAATACTTTCGTGACGACCTGGAGGCGGCCCAGGACGTCACGGTGTATCTCCACGCGAACCTGACCGACATCGTCCTCGCCGAGGGGGGCGGCGCGGTGCGGGCGTTCGCCTGCAAGACGCTTTACGGCACCTCGTTCGAAATCCAGGCCGATCGGTTCGCGCTCGCGCTCGGCGGCATCGAAAACGCGCGCATGCTTTTGGCGTCCCGGTCGCAGGAGCCGGCGGGCGTCGGCAACGGCCACGATCTCGTCGGCCGCCGTTTCATGGAGCATCCGCACATGTACGACGGCGCGGCGCTGCTCCTTCGGGGCGAGCTGGACCTTTCGTTTTATATCGGCCTGCACAACGTCTTTACGTACGACGATGACAGTCCGGGCGGCGTCGAGGTCACCGTGTCGCCGTCGCTTTCGCTCGCGCCGCCACTGCGCGACGGGCGCGGCCTGATCGCGTTTGCCTGCGAGCTCCGAGAGCTTAGCCGCGACAACGTCGCCGACTTGAGCGCGCTCGGTGCTGACGAAATCGGATCGCTCCTTCGCGGCGCTGAGGCGTCGGGCGCAAAAGCGTACCGGATGACGATCCGCGGCGAGCAGCGGCCGATCCCGGACAGCCGGGTGACGCTCACCGATGATCAAGACGCGCTCGGCATCCCGAAGCCGTTGCTCGACTGGCGCATCGCCGACGACGATCGCGCCGACTACCGGCGGGGGCTCGAGCTTTTGGGCGCCGAGCTCGGCCGCGCCGGCGCCGGCCGACTGTGGATGCCGCTGGATGACGACGGCCTGTACCCGCGCGAACGGATCACGGGCGGCTGCCATCACATGGGAACCACCGCGATGAGCGAGAGCCCCGAGGACGGCGTGGTAGACGGCGATTGCCGGGTTCACGGCCTCGAAAACCTGTACATCGCGGGCAGCTCGGTGTTTTCGAGCGGCGGCTACGCAAACCCCACCCTCACCATCGTCGCCCTCGCCCATCGCCTCGCCGACCACCTCGCGGAGGCATCGTCATGACGGCGCGGCGCAAAAAGGCGCCCAGCCCCACCCGGCGGCAGGTGCTGCGCGGGCTCGCCGCGGCGATCGGCGCCGGGGCGCTCGCGGGTGGAGGCGCGCCCGGCTGCAAAAGCCGCATCGGCGAGGACGCGCTTCCCGACGTCGCCGCCGATCTCGGCGAAGTCGCGCGCCACTACTTCGGAAGCGATCTCCGGGCGGCGCGGCTCGTCGGCGAGGCCTATCTGGGCACCTTCAGCGACACCGATGCAGCCCGCGCCGATCTCGAACAAACGTTCGCCCCGCTCGGTGACATGGGCAGCGCCGAGGAGCTCGCCCGCGATCTCGAAATCAGTCTCGATGCCGACTTCGAGGACGCAGCGGTGTTCACACTCGAGGGCTGGCCGCTCGGCCTCACCGAGCTTCGAACCGCCGCCGCGGCGCACCTCACCGCGTGATCACGCGCTCGAACCGGACGACTCGGGCGCGTCCGCTTCGTCACGATCTTCATCGGGATCGGCGCCGAACACCACGGCAAGCGGCAGCTCGATGTCGTGAAACGGCTCGGCGCGGACGCGGGCGTCGTCTTCGCCGGCCATCAGCACGACCAGGTAGCCGTC
>SLNH01000031.1 GCA_007133195.1 Nannocystineae bacterium
AGCGAGCGCGCTTCCGCCGGCTCTGGCGAAAACGGCGCCCCTGAGCGCCCCACCGGGCCAGCCCAGAAAACACCCGGCGACCGCCCCATCCACCGGCCGCTCGACACGAGCTCGGACAGCGGCGAGGAAAAAGAGTTCTGGGAGGCTTGGGCGGACGAAAAGCAGGAGGAGCGCCCGGCGGCGCCCGCGCCCGCGGAGCGCGAACAGGCGGGCGGCACCGAGATCACCGCGCGGCTTTACGTGAACCTGGGTAAACGCGAGGAAGTGTCGTCGGACGACATCCGCGAGCTCCTCGGCCAAGACTTGGGTGAGGACGCGAGCCGCATCGGCTCCGTGGTGCTTCGAAACACCCACGCCTACGTTCGGGTGCCCGATGAGCTCGCCGATCGCATCATCGCCGCCGCCCACGGCAAGTCCTACCGGGACCGCGAGGTGGTGGTCGAGCGGGCGCGCTGACGCGCGGTCGCGACTGGCAGCGCGGCGGGGGCGCCGGCGGCGCGTACGCCCAGGACGTTCCCGCCGCGGGCGCCTTCCGCGACGACGCGCGCGTGGGCTACCATGAGGCGATGGACGCGCGCGCTGATTCCGGATCTCCCTCCCTGGTGAGGGAGGTCGTCGCACCCACTCGAAAGCAGAGCCCGCTCGCCGCGCTGGTCGTCGCGACCGTCGCCATGCTGCTCGCCGTGTCGAGCAGCGCGATGTTCTTGCAGGCGCAAGTGGCCGCCGGCCCGTGCCCGCATTTCGAATCCCGCCGCGCGGCTGGCCCCGCGGAGCATCCGGCCGAATCGATCCACGAATCCCCGGCCCCCGCGCCAAAACTTTGCAAGACAAAGCACGACGGCCCGGAGCCGCTCGGCCAGCCCATCGTCGTCTACGAGCTGTGCCCGCCGGAGCCGTCCGACGACCACGGCCCGCGCCCCGCCGCGGCGAGGCCGCGCTAAAGCGCAAACCGGCCGCGCCGAAGCCTTCCGATCGCGCGGCACAGTTAGGGGCCAGGCGCTGCTCGCCGCCGCGCGGCTTTGCTGCGCTTATTGGATGCTTTCTACGTACTCGACGATGGCCGCGATGTCGTCGGCGCTGAGGTCGTCGGTGACGCCGTGGACGTTGCGATCGCCGTCCTGGTTGACCGCGTAGCCGATTTGCCCACTGGCCAGCGCCGGATGGCCGGGGCCCACGATGCCCTCGACGATGCTTTGGGCCGTGCCCGGCCTCATGTAATTGGGCTGCCACCAAACGCCCATGAGCGATGGCGTCGCGACCTTGGCGTTCTGAGCGCTGCCGGTCGGATTGCCCGGGATGAACCCGCGCTCGACATCGCCCAGGTTGAGGACGGCGAGAACCTCCAGCGCATCGTCGAGGCGGGCGCCGGACACCCTGCGCGGATCCTCGAACTCCAGGCAAAGCCTGTCGTCGAAGCAAAACGGCACGAACAGGTCTAAGGCTGTGTGGATGTTCGGCGTGTCATCGGCGCCTTGCCCGGCATCGAGCTCAGCAGCGAGCGCGTTTACGATTTCGTTCGGCAGCTGGTCTCCCTGACCCGCGAGAAACCCCTGGTCGATCATGTCGTCTTCAAAGGTCTCCACGATGTCGCTGATCGCGTCCCATCCCGGCCCGTGCGATCGACCGTCTCGGAACCGCTCCTCGGGAATGTGGCAGTTCGCGCACTGCGCGGTTTGGAAGAGCACCGCGCCTTGCGCGATACGGTCTGACTGCTCCTCTTCCAGAAGGCCCCGCTCATTCAAAAAATGCGTCGGGTTCGGCGGCATTCGCACCCAGGCGGCGCCGTACCAGTCGATGAACGCGGCGAGCTCGGCGCGACCTATCCCCTCGATCCCGAGCTCTGACTCCGTGACGTCCCGAACGAACGCCTCGGCGACCTCCTGCCGCTCCTGGACGATGAGCCCGGCGATTTCGCCGATGAAGTCGGCGTTTACGTCGAACCCGTCGGCCCGGCTTGCCAACTCATCGAGGCATTGGTCACGGATGCTACTGGCGTCGAACGCGTTCAGCTGGTTATTGTCACCGAGACCCTGTCGGCTGTCGAGGGACACCATCCCTGCGCCCTCCGCGAACCCGAACGTCGCGATCTCGCAGTCTCCGCGGGTCTGCGCGGTAAACGCGAGCGACAGCGAGCTATTGTTCGGGGACGAGTTGTTCCAAAGGTAGTTCTTCGTATCCACCAAATTCCAGTTGGGGATCACCTTGTTGGGAACCGTGGGTGCCCGGGTACCGTTCGCGAACGGAATGCCGTCGGCGAGAAGCTCGTCTACGTGGCAGCTCGCGCAGGACTTCGTGCCGTCGTTCGACCACTTCGCGCTGACAAAGCCCCACTGTCCGCGCTCGATATCGGTCGCCGGATAGCTCGGCGCCGCGTATTCGAGATCCACCGAGCCGAGCACTTGCGCGTTATCGACGTCAAAGACCTGGAGCGTCTCGCTTCCCCAGCTCACGACGAACAGCGTCCGCTCCTCCTCGTCAAACGCGATTGCCTTGGGAGCGATATCCGTATCGACGACAAAATCCCCGGGCTCGAGATTCAGGTTGTCCGGCGCACCGGCGTCGACCTCGAATTGCTGAACCACGTCCGAGCCCTTCCAGGCGACGAACAGCTCGCCCGCGCCTCCGCGGATCATGTCGGCGCCCACGGCTCCTTCGATAATTAGCTTTTCGTCGAAAGGGAAGTGGTTCCGGTCGGCCTCGACGACGTCAGTGTACTCGCGCAGGCTGTCCTGCTCGAAATTCGGATCGATTTGGACGATTTGGTTGCGGAGGTCCTCGAAGTTGTAGGTGACCGTGTCATTGAAGCGCGCACCGGGATGAACGACCTGGCCGTCGATCTCGATAGGTCCGGGCTGCGTGACCTCCCCGGGAAGGATGTTTTGCTCGTCCGTCGAGGGGAACCCCCGGTGGATCGTCGTGGTGAGCACAAACGCCGACTGCTGGGCATCGACCAGCCCGATGGCGGGACCGTCGAGGGCGCGAACGCGAGTGTCGCCCGTTTGGAGATCGATCATGGCGACGTCGCCCCCGCGGCTGTTCGCCACGAACAGCTTCCGTTCGTCCACGCTCCGCTGAAGCTTCATCGGGTTACTCCCGGCATTGGCGAAGGTTTCGGAGGGCTGGTGCGCGGGCTCCGGCTCCCCGTCCCGGCGGACCACGTCGACGATATTGTCGTTATCGTCCGCGATGAACTCGAGCTCGTACTTGTGGACACTGCCGGCCCAGTGGTTGGCGACGTAAAGGTCCTGCTCCAGCGGATCGGGGCTTTGGGGCTCCGGATCGGCGAGGACGAGGTCCTTACACAGATAGTCCGTAGGGATCTCGACGCCGTCGATAAGCTCGCCTTCCCCGACGTCGATGACCGAGATGTAGTTCGAGTACTCGTTACACACGAACGCGATCCCGGGCTGGACCCCATCGATCTCGCGCGTAGCCGCGATCGACTGGGGCCGAATGCCCACCGTGATGAGCTCCAGTGACTGTGGCGAGGTGGGGTCTGTGACATCGAGGAGCTCCACCTGATTTCCCGGAATCGAAATCTCGCCGCCCAGCGTGACGAGGGCGAACCGCTCGCCTCCGATCCGGCTGAGCTCGATATCCGACGGCTTCCCCCGAAACGGCATGTTATGGGCCCGGTCCGCCTGCTCGGAGGGGACGATGCCGCCCACGGGCTGGGCGTCGCTGTCGGCATTATCGTCGTCGATCTGCTGCCCAACGATCGATAACTTGTTCGTAATGCCAGGGTTACCTACGAGGCTACTGGCTTCAAAGGTGGCGCGGACGGGCTCATCGAAAATATTCGAATCCGCGAGCGCCGGCATCCGGAAGTCCGAGAACTGTCCGTCGCGCATGAGCTTGAATTCCGGCGCGATGGAGCCCCGCTCATAGATCGCCTCCGGTGGCGGCGTGTCGCCGTCGGGTGGGGCGTCGGGGAGCGGGCGCGCATCCGGGTCCGCCAGTGCATCCGGGTCGGGCAATCCGCCAGCGTCGGGATCGTCGTCGCCCTCCCCCGCATCGCTGTCGGCCTCGACGATTTCTCCGCACCCGCCAGCGCCAGCGATGACCAGCGCGCCCAGAAATAATGCCGGCTTCCACGTCACGATCAGTCTTTGTATCTGCAACTGCCCGTCCAGTCTCTACAAGTCGTCATGCACTCGCTCGAAAGCGCCTCAGTACGTTGCCATCACGCTCGCGAACGAGTCAAACCGGAGCAGCCAGTGCGCCGAGCATTCGCGATGCGCACCGACACAGGCGCCGTATCGGTCGGGTTTCCTTACAGCCACACCCTCGTCGCGAATGACAAAACGTGGCGCTGTATTCACGCGAGGCCCGCGCCCCGCCGCGGCGAGCCCGCGCTGAGCGGCCGGGGGGGCTAGGTGACTGGTGTCAAACGTCCATCTGCTGCGGACGCGTCCTACGGCCGATCTCGGCCGTACCTCCTCGCCCGCTGCAGTTGCGTATTTCAATACGCGCCCTTACGGGCTCCGGGGGTGCGGCCGACCTCGTCTCGCAGGATCGCGCCCTCGCCTACGATGTCCGTTTAACACCAGCCACCTAGCAGGCGGGGCGCCCGTCTAGGTCCATCGGCTCGTCGGTCGGCAGGATGTCGCGGAGGTACTCGTAGGCATCCACGCAAAACCGGCCGGGGCCCTTCCCCTCGAGCTCTGCCCGTTCGGCGAATGGGCGGTTTTGGCCGGCGTCCATGAGCCGGTTCGGCGCGTCGCCCTGGTTGTGAAACCCGTCGCCGTAGGGGTTGGCGAGGCCGAGGGAATGGCCAATTTCATGGCTCAGGGTCGTGCCGATCAGCGAGCCGAGCACCCAGATGGCGCAGGCGACCTGCAACTCCCGATCGCTCGCGGGGGCTGGGCAATCGTCGCCCGAAGACAGGATGGGAATGCCGCCGGCGAGGTCTTCGCCGCTTATGGGCTCGCCGCCGCGGGCGGGCCGGAACGGATCGAAAATTTCGTCGAAGAGCGGGTCGGACAAAGACGATCCGCCCTCTTCGCCGAGCAGGAGGAACGACTCGATGAACACGCCGCCGTAGCCGGGAAACCCATCTTGCTGGGTGAGCGCATTGACGCCGCCGATGCGGTCGTGAAGGCGCTGGTTGCCGACGTCCTTTCCGGGGGTGTTGTCGTAACCCAGGAGCCCGAGTCCGTTCGGATCGGGCCCGCTGATTTCGGCGATGGCGTGAAGCGCGAAATCGTCGACGGGTTCGCGCCGCACCTCGAGATTGATCGTGTCGTAGTCCCTCCGCACGACGTCAGTCACGCGGGCGCGCACCTGGGCATCGACGGCCTTCATCCCGAACCTTCGCAGGCTCCGCCGGTACGAGTCGAGAAACCGGATCTTCACGACCTGCTTGACCGGCGCGACTTCGAGCTCGAAAGGATGCGGGTCACCTCGCACCTCGGTCCCCTCGTGCCGGGTTCGCGGCGTAAGCTCGCCGATTATCAGGCCGGTGTCCGAGCGAAGGTCGATGTCTGGGTGTCCGCCGAGGCTGTCGTCTTCGGAGACGACGTAGCGCACTGTCCTGCCGCTCCCTTGCTCGGGGATGAGCGAAAACGAAAGGTCGACCGCCTCGCCGCCGCCGTCCGGCTCGAACGTCCCTTGTAGCTCGAGCACCGTCGTCCCGTCGCCTTCCCCCACGAACCCGCCGCCGCGCACGAACACGTACTGGCCCAAGCTGGCCGCCCCCGGCGAAAGCCTGGAAATCGCCGGACGCGCGATCCGCACATCCAGGGAGCGAGCCTCGCCGCCGGTCACCACCTCGCCATCCCGGTGGCGGTTTTCCAGGGTGATCTGCCCTTCGAACGCACCGGGCTCGATCCCCGCGATCTCTGGCGAAAGCGGAAAGTACCCCCGGTCGCGGCTCGTTCGCTCGTAGGGCTCGATGGGCACCTCGGCAGGCGTGACGGGTTCACAGCTCGCCTCCCCCGAGGGGCGAAAGCAGCCATCTATGACCGCCACCGTATCGCCCTCCTCTCCGCCAAGGAGCAGTCCTCGCCCCCGGGCCGAGATCTCATCGTTTACGAACACCACGCCATCTGGGCCCACGCTCTCGAGGTTCGGGGTCAGCGACTCGCGGATGTCGAGCTGAATGGCGCTTCGCTCGCTCGCGTACAGCTCGTCGCTGATCGCGCTCTCTGCCTCGATCCATGCCTCGCCCACGAGCGTCCCGTGGGTCCGGCCGAAAGCCGTGAGCGCCTGGTCGTCGATGTCCACGTGCGCGCGGCCGAAATCCCGAAACACGATGGGCAGGGCCGCGTCTACCGGCGACGAGCCGATCTCCCCCTGTACGCGCAGCATGAGATTGCCGCCGGGGGGATCGATGAGCGAGCTGCCCTCGATCTCCAGCCGCGAACCAGGCACCACCGTGCTCGGCGCGAGCGCGTCTAGGCTAAGGCCGCGCAGCCCAGTCTCGAAAGACAGCTCGGTCGGTCCGCACGCCGGCAGGCCGAGGCCGGCCACCACGCACACCGCGAGGCTAGCGCGGATCTTGGCGATCGATACGGAACGCATAGGCGGTGTCTGCGGCTGCGTGGCCCTCGATCTCGAGCCGGTAGCGGCACGGACCGCAGCCGGGATCGGTTTCGGTGTAAAGGAAGCGCTCGCGCTCGGCCCCCTCGGTCCCGGGCCACCGGCGGGTCATCTCGCGAACCCGATCGTCGTCGCCATGTAGCACCACGCGGTGACTGCCCAGCGGGCCGCTCGCCGGCGGCCGTACCTCGAGCGACAGGGACTCGTGCGCGCCAAGCGCCAAGTCGATGACCTCGATCGCGCCGCGCTCCGCGATACCGGCCCGCCCTACATCGGCGTCGCCGCCTCCGGCGACGCGCACCGCGTGGGCGCTCTCGCGTCCCTCGAGAACGATGAGGTAGGTCTTGGTGGTCGGCGGATTGACGCCGTCGTCGGCGATCAGCACGACCTCGTACTGATCGCTGGCAGCGATCTGTGCATCGCTCGGCGTCCAGTTCCAAGTCGCCTCGAGCCCGCTGGTCTGCTCGAACTCGGCGCCCTCGATGGTGGGCGGCTCCTCGAAGATCTCCACATCGCCGGCGGCCGGTGCGTGGACCTCGATGTCCAGCGCGATCTGCGCGTTTTCCTCCGACACATCCAGGGCCCTGCCGCTGCTCGTGGGGCGCACGAACGTGGGGGGCTCGCCGGGCGGGTGTTCGATGAAAAACTCGATCGTGGCTCGATCGTCGAAGTTGCCGTCTGTGACGTAAAAGTCGATGTACCACTCGCCCACGTCATCGGCGGTGGGGCTAAAGCTGAACACCGCCCCGCCCGGGATCTGCGTCAAGTCGGCGCGCTCGCGGAGCGTAGGGAGGTTCGAGCGGAGGCTGTACGCCAAGGCGCTGCCGTCTGGGTCGGTGGCCCGCAGCTCGATCAGGTGTTCTTCGCCGACGTAGGCGACCTGATCGTCCACAGGCCCGAATTCGGGCCCCGACCCGGCGGGGGCGCATGCGGACGCGAAGGCGACGACGCCGATAGCGAGCGCGGTCTTCGTCCAGGCCCGTGTCATGGTGGTCAAAGCCGCCGAGGCACATGGCTCCTCGAGGCAGGCACATTAAAGCAAAGTTCACTCAGCTTTCGCTACCTGGTCCCGCGAGCGCCCCCGGCCAGCGCGGCCGCCACCTGGGTGAAATCTTCGCTTACGGCAAAACGCATGAGGCCGGCAGTCGCCGGGTCCGCGCCGGGGGACGCGTCGCGCGGCCGCCCGCCGAGCGCCGCCAGGGCGCTCAGGGCGGCCCGGATGCTGCCACACGCGAGCAGGCCGGCGCGGTTGCCCGCCGCTTCGATCCCCGCGATCGCCTCCCTGGGATCCAGGCGCTGTCCGGCGACCCCCACCGCGTAGGGCGCGACCTCTTGCACGAGCGATCCCGGGACGAGCTTGCGAAGCCGATGCTGCTCCTCGGCCAGTCGCTCCGCGGAGATGCCCACGGGCGAAAACTCGTCCTGAAAGTGCCGCACGAGCGCGCCGATCATCACGCCTGCCGCTTCGGGCGTTTGCGCCGTGAGCACCGCCAGCCCCGAGGTCGCGATCTTGATCGCCCGCCCCGCCGCGAACCGAAGCACTTCGGGGCGCGAGGAATCGGCGATATCCGCGCCCAAGATCACCGCCGGAGGATTCGTGGGCAGAGGAACGAGCGCATGGGGATGCTTGGCCGTTACGTAGATATCCACGTCCCCGGCGCCGAGCTCGTGGGCGACGCCGAGCACGACATCCGCCGCCGGATCCCCCCGCTTTCGGCGATCGCCGCGGCCCACCCCGTGGCTGCGGGGATCGGCGGCCATGTACTTGGCCATGCGGGCCGAAAGCAGGCGCACGAGTTGGCGCAGGGCGGGCGGCACCGGGCTCGGAAACAGAAGATCGTCGAGCTCCACGCCGCCCAGCTCGCGCAGGTTCACGGGCGGCTTTGCCTTCGCGAGCTCCGCGACCTCCCCGTCGGCGCTGCCCAAAAGCGTCGCGATCTCCGCGGCGCGCGCCGCAGACGCCGACGAGCCGTCCACGCCGACATCCGCGCGCGCCGCGAGCACTTTGGCAAGCATTTGATAAGCGCCGGCGTCGCGGACGTCGTGTTCGACGCGCGCGCGCATCGCCCGCGCCACGCGGTCGAGCTGGATGCGCAGGGCTCGCGGCTCACCGCCTTGCCGGTGAAAGTTCACGAGCACCGACAGCGCCTTTTCGCTCGACGGGTCTTGCTCGAGGGCTGCGCGGAACGCGCGCTCGGCGCGCTCCCGATCCTGGAAGCCCTCGAGGCATATCCGGCCGATCCGGTGCAGGTCCGCCACCTTGTCGCGGCTTTCGCCTCCCGACTTGATGAGGCGCTCCCAGGCGGACAGCGCGAGCGGATAGTCGCCCCGCGCCTCGGCCAGGTCGGCGAGCCGCTCGAGGGCGTCGGTGCGCGAGGGATCCAAGGAGATCACCTTCTGGAACGATTTCAGCGCCCATTCGGTGTACTCCATGTGATCGGCGTAGATGGTGCCGAGCCGCCAAAACACCTCGGTGAGCACCCTCGGATCGGTTTCGACCCTGGCCCGCGCCACGAGCGCGCCCTCGGCCTCCTGCCAGCTCTCGCGCGAAATCGCGATGTCGGCCAGGCCGGCGAGCGCGGTCGTGTCCTGCGGCTCGAGCTCGAGGATGGCCCGATAGCGCTCGGCAGCTTCGTCCTGATCGCCGATCGTTTCGGCGTGAAGCTCGGCGAGGGCGCGGTTTAGCGCGATCTGGGTTTCGCGATCGCGTTCGACCTCGAGGCGCGTAAACAGCAGGTTCGAAAGGTCCACGTGCGCGCCGGCGCCCTCGAACAGGCGCCACAGCCGGGAGAACGCATCGCCGTGGGTGGGCTTTGCAGAAAGCGCGCGCCGGAGCGACGCCGTCGCCGCCTCCTCGTCCCCCTCGCGATCCATGAACAGCACCCCGGCGAGGTGGTGTAGGCGCGCCCGCTCGGTGTCGCTGGCGGCGTGCTCTGCCTCCGCTTCGGCGGCCTCGGCGGCGCTCCGCCACAGCCCGGCGGCGAGCGCGGCGCGTTGCCATCCGGCGAGCGCGGCGGTGTTCCCCGGCAACGCCAAGGCGGCCTCGCGAAATCGAGAGATGGCCGCCTCCGGTTGACCGAGCGCGTCGAGGGTCTCGCCCGCCCGGATCAGAAACGCAGCCTGCGCGCGGGCGTCGCCGCGGAAGTAGCCGGCCACCGCGGCGTCCAGCTCGGCGAGCTCCTCGGACGCGCCGCGTTCGCGACGATCGGCCTCGAGGGCGAACAGCGCGATGCGCTCGCCGGGGTCGTGGCGGTAGACGTGCTGGTACTCGGAAAGGAGCTCGGCCCTCGGCCGCCCGAGCCGGCCGGCGATCCGCGCCCGCTCGAGCGACAGAAGGAGCGCGTCGCGGGTATCGTCGCCGAGCGCCTCGCGCAGCTTCCCGTAAAGCGCGGCGAGCTGCTCGAGCTGCTCGCTGGCCCCGTAGGCGCGCTCGAGCTCGCGCACCGCCCAAATCCGGGTGGGGCTGGCCTCGGCCGCGGCCTCGAACCCGAGCAGCGCCGAGGCGTGATCACCGCGGAGCTCGCCGTCGATCCGCGCGAGCTCCTCGTAGGCTTCCGCCTTGGCCTCGCGCGCGTCGTTGTCCTCGGCCGCCCGCAGCTCCTCGAGCGCGATCTCGGCGAGCGCCGCCGCTTCGCCGGCGTCGGCGGCGATGCGAGACAGCGCCTCCCGAGCCACCGGGTGACCGGGCCTGGCGCGGAGCGCCTCCTTGTAGCGCGAGGCGGCGCCGGTCACGTCACCGCTCGCCTCGAGCGCCTCCGCCTCGCGCACGAGGCGCGTCAGATCGTCGTGGCTCGCGAAGTCCGGGCCCGCCGAACCGCGCCCGCCCGAGGCGGTGAGTGAATCGTCTCCGGCGAGCCGGCGAGCCGAATCCAAAAGCTCACCCGCTCCCGTAAACGACGGCAGCTCGGCGACAACCGGCTCCAAAGCCGCCCGCGCCGCGTCGGCGTCGTCGCCCTCGAGGAAGTAAAACCCCGCCCGGTAGCGGAGCGCGTGCGCCTGCGGGCCCGCGACCGCCGACGCCCGCTCCTCGAGGAGCGAGCCGATGGCGAGCCAGCGCTCCTCCGGCCCCAGCAGGGCGAGGCGCGCGACTTCGAGACGCGGGTTGTCCGGGCTCGGCCCGGTGGCTTCGGCCAAGATCGCCTCGGCATCCGCAGCCGCCAGCTCGCCCTGCATGAGCGCGGTCGCCGCACGCCGCAGGGCGAGGTCGGCCACCCGGGCGGGGTGCCTGGCCGCCGCCCGGGCGTCGTCGAGCCCGAGCCCGAGGGCGCCGAGCTCCTGCGCCGCCCACGCGCTCCGGCACGCCCCGGCGAGCGCCGACGCGCTGCCATCGCCCGCTGCGGCGGACCACGCCGAGCGAGCGTGGGTGCTCTCGCCGGCGCTCTCCGCCACCTTCGCCGCCCTCCTGTAGAGCACCTCGGCCGGCTCGGCGAGCCCCCCGTCGCTGGCCGCTGCCGCGCTCAGGCCCGCGAGCTCCCCGGCGCGGCCCGCGCCCTCCAGAGCCTCGAGATGGATGGAAACCAAAGCGGGATGCTCGGCCACGGTGCGCGCGCTGGCCGCCAGGTCGGCGGCCGCGGACGGATCGAGCGCGCCGAGCCGCCTCCTGATCGCCCGCTCGGCCATGAACACGTTCCCCGAGCTGGCGGCGAGCTCATCCAGCGCGGCCGCGCCGTCGGCGTCGCCCGCTTCGGCGAGCTCGGCGAACAGCTCGGACACGAGGCCCGGGTCGCCCGGATCGGTCTCCACCGCGCTCCACAGCCAACCGAGCCGCGCGGCCGGCTCGCTTTCGAGCCGCGCGGCGCGCCGGTAAAGGTGCGCCCGCTCCTTGGCGGCGCTCGCCATGGTGGCGAGCTGCCCGAGCGCCTGCACCCCCGTGCCCACCTCCCCGGCGCGCTCACAGGCCAGAGCGAGCTCCTCGAGGACAATCGCGCTCTCCGGGAAGCTCGCGGCCGAGACCCACAGCGCCTCGAGGCGGCCCGCGTCGTCGCCGGTCGCGCGCGCGATCTCGGCGCGCTCGCGGGCCAGCGCCGCGGTGAGCGCAGGATCGCTGTCGGCCACGGGGCCCTTTGCGGCATCGGCGAGGGCGTCGGCGGCCCCGGCCTGGTCGCCGGTGGCGAGCGCGGTTCTGAACCGATCGAGGCCCGCCGCGGCGCTCGCGCCCGCCAGCCTGGGATCGCCGTAGCGGGAGCGCGCCACCTCGGCATCGCCGACCGCTTCGGCCGCTGCGCCGCGGGCGCATAGGAGCGCGGGCACCACCGGATCGCCGGTCGCCAGCGCATCCGCGAGCGCATCCAGATGGGCGGCGAAATCGGCCGACCGGCCCTCGGCCAGCGCCAGGTCGAGCTCGGCGAGGCGGGCGCGCACCCGACCCGGATCCTCCTCGAGCTGCGCGCTGGCCGCGTCGGACAGCTCCGAAGGTTCGCCGGCGGCCTCGAGTAGATCGAGCCGGTGGGCAAGCAGGCCCTCTCGCTCTAGCTCTCCGGCGCCGGCGAGCTCGGCGTCGAGATGGGTGAGCGCCGTGTCCCAGTCGCCTGTGGTGCGCGCGACTCGGCGGAGCCCCTGACGGGCGGCGGCGAGATCCGGCTCGGCCTCGAGAGCCCGCTCGTAGAGATCGCGCGCGCGATCGAGATCGCCGAGCGCCTCGGAAAGCCTGCCCGCCTCGAGATTTAGCCTCGCCTCGGCAGCCGGATCCTCTGCCCGGTCGAGCTCGCCTTCGTAGAGCATGAGCTCGCGGGCCATGTCCTCGGCCCGGTCGCCGCCCGCCGGCTCGACCTGATCCGGTAGCGAAAGCTCCTCCGGGCGCAGCGGCGGGAGGGTCCTCGGCAGCCGCGGCGCCGGCCACTCGGCAGCGACCGTTGGCAGCTGCGTGGTGGCGATGTCCTCGAACGCGTCGTCGGCTGCGTCGTCGGCTGCGCTGGGGACCAGGCCGCCCGGCGCCGCGCCGTCGTCTGCGCCGGGCGAAAAACCTTCCGGCGCCGCACCGTCGCCTGCGCCGGGCGAAAAGCCTGGCAAAACGTCGTCCGGGGCGAGGCCACCGCCGAGCGGATCCCCGCGGCTCGGCAGGCCGCCGTCCACGTGAGGCGCGGGTGACTCGCGCAGCATCACATCGGCCACCTGGCCCTCGCCCGAGGGCTCGGTGTGCTGCGCGGACGGCGTCGCGTCGCCACCTGCCGCCGAGCCCACGTGCTCCGCGCCCTGCGGCTGAAACGCCGCGTCGGCGTCGCGAAGGAGGTCGTCTAGTGAGGTGCGACCGGTGCGTGCGCCAGGCGCGGCCCCGGCGGCGGAATCGAGCCCAGGGGTCGACGGCTTTTGCCGAGCGGCGGCGCCCGCGCCGCTTCCCTCCTGAGGGATCGGGGTACCCGTAGGCGGGGTTTCCGCATCGGAGATCGCCTGTTCCGCCGCCGGAATGGCGTCTGCCTCGCTGGGCTCCGCCTCGAGCTCGAGGACCGGCCCGCCTCGGGCCTCCTGGGGCACCGGCCGAGCGCGGCGCACGATATTCGTGGACAGGCGGCGGTGCGTGGGGCCGCCGCCTGGCGCTGGTATCGCCGGTTCGCTCGCGCCCCCGATCTCGATGTCGTCGTAGGCGTCTGTCTCGGCCGAGGCGTGTCCGGCCGGGGCTCCGGGACCGCCCGCGAGCCAGGCCTCCCCACTTGGCTCAGGTCCGCGGCCCCCCTCCCCACCGGCGGCAGACGGGCCGGCGGAGTCCGCGGGCAGGGGCTCCTCGACTCCCGCGTGGCTTGCGAGCTCCTCGAGCGTGGCATCGAAGTCGCTGCCGGTCTCTATCTGCGGCCCGATATCGTCGCCGAACAGATCCTCGGGTGAAGCCGACAGCGGCGCCCGCCCCGCGCCGCCCGACGGGTGTCCGGCGCTCGGCTCCGGGCGGGGCGCGGAGGTGAGAATATCGCCCGCCGCCCCAGGCGCCGGCTCGCCCGGCTCAACCGCCACCGCGTCCGGCGGCTCCGCGGCAAACGGATCGTGGGCCGGCACGGGCGCGCCCGGCTCCGCCGCCCCGCCCTCGCTTGCACCCAGCATTTCGCCGAGGCTCTCCGGCTCGCCTTCTAGGTCGGCCCGGTCGTCGGCGAACAGATCCCCGAGCGGATCGCCCGTGTGGATCGCCCCCGCTGGCGCCGCGCCGTGCGGGGGCGTCACCCCTTGGCCGCCCGCCGGCGGCGGCTCCGGCGCCGCGACCGCGCCCTCCGGCTGACCGCTTTCCCCGCCCGCGCCCGCCGGGGCCTCCTCGTGGAGGGCGTCGAACATCTCGTCCCACACGGCGAGCTCATCATCGAGCTCGTCGTCGGTGATCGGCAGCGCGAATCCCCCTTCCGGGCCGCCGCCAAGCGCCCCCTCCCCGGTATTGGGCTCATCCTCTGCGCCGGACGGGCGCTCGCCTGGAAGGTCTTCCGTGCCCGAATTTCGGCTCTCGTCGCTCATTGCTTCAAGTCCCCGGACGAGGAGGGGTTACCATGGCGCATCGGCCCGATGTGCGGCCGCAGACCCAAACGGGCGGGGCCCGGGCCGGTGACGGGTTTGGGTTTGGGTCGCCACATCACGAGCTGGCCTCGCTCCAAAGGCGCCCGCGGAGCTCGCGGTGCGTGGGCCCCACCGAGAACGCGAGCAGGTCGAGCGCCAGTTCGCTCGGGTCACCGGCGAGCCCGTCGGGTTCCACGCTGCGGATGGCCGCCCCCGGATCACCCGACAAAAGCAGCGCCGCGCGAGCGGCCGCTCGCTGGATGGCCCGGCGCCAGGATTCTGGCTCGGGCAGCGCAGCCCCGGCTTCCGCGTCGCGACGGATCCGCCCGGCGAGCTCCGACAGCGCGCGGCGCTGGGGCCTGGGGAGCTGTTTTTCGAGCTCCCTTTGCCAATCGGATACCTGGCGCACGTGCTGTCGCGCGACCGCGGCCGCCTCCCTCGGCAGCGGCAGATCGGCGAGCTTGGCCGCGGCCCCGAATAAAATCGCCAGCGCCTCCGCCCCCATCACGGCGAGCGATGTCGTCTGCATGACCAGGTGGAACAGCTCGCGGCCCAAAGCCGCCGTCGCCGCTGGCGTCTCGACCCGCGCGACATCGCCGCCCAGAAACAGCGCCGGCTTGGCGCCGCCCATCGCGCGCGCAAACCCCAAGCGGGTCTCCACCACATAAGCGTCGAAGCTGCCCGCGCCGAACGCCGCCGCGGCCTTCGCGAGCTTCGGGTGGCGCTTGTTCACACTCCGAGCGGACGTGCGGTCGCCGCGGCCGAACCCGAGCTGGCCCGGATCCCGCGCGGACCACTTGGTGACGGGCGCCGCGATCGCATCCCACAAGGGCTTCATCGCGCCGGCCGCCGCGCCTGGCAACAGTGCATCGAGGTCGGCGGGCGACAGCGCGCCGGTGCGCTGCCAGCCTTCGGCGTAAGCCCGCGCCTCTGTCACCTCGTGCGGCTCCGCGCGCCCCAGCGCCACGCGCGCCATAACGGCGAAAAACCGCCCCTCGGCGTCGGCTCGGCGAGACGCCACGCGCGCGAGCTCGCCGTACAAGTCCACGCGCGCCGGCGCGGCCGCGAGCTCGGTGAGGATCGCGTCTTCGGCCTGGGCGGGCGGCATCGCGCCGAACGCGTCCTCCGACAGCGGGCCGCTGCGCTCGGCCCGCGTTCGAGGCGGCCTCGCATCGTCCGGCGGCGCGACGGCCGCCGCGCCGGACAGCCCGTCCTCCGGCGCCAGACCCGGCTCGTCGCCTGCGCCGCCCGGGTCCGGCCA
>SLNH01000097.1 GCA_007133195.1 Nannocystineae bacterium
GAGACTTCTCGGAGCTCCTTCGCCGTCGCTTTGCGCTCCATGGCGAGGCGGAGCTCCTCGAGACGACGCTGGTCTTCCTGGCGGAAAAACTCATCCTCGAGCGCCTTGCGCCGGTCGGACAGAAAATCGTCAGCCATGGATCGCTCCTGGCGCCGCCGGTTGGTTCTGGTTGCGCCAACCCCAACGTGGAGCCGAGCGGAGGTCGCGGCAAGGGGGATGGAGCCGAACTTGCTCCAGGGCTTCAACCCTTACGCGCACGTGGGTTTTGGGTTGACAGGGCCCGACCTAAGGAGCATTCTATCCTTACCCATGCGTGAGGGTTAGCGTTGGCTCGCCGGCGTCGTCCGGCGGGCGAGCCAAATTCCCAGGGGATGCAGGATGGCGAGATCTCTCGACGAAGAGCCCGGGCTCCGCGCCTACGTCGCGCAGGTGGAAAAGGAACCCCTGCTCGATCGCGACGAGGAGCTCGAGCTCGCGCGCCGGTTTCGCGACGGGGATCGAGCGGCCGGGGACGCCCTCGTGCGCAGTCACCTCCGCGCGGTGGTTCGGCAGGCGCGCAAGTACGGGGGATACGGCATTCATCTGTCCGAGCTGATCGGCGAGGGCACGGTGGGGCTCCTCGAGGCGCAAAGGCGCTTCGAGCCCGAGCGCGGACTGCGCTTTCTCACCTACGCGCGCTACTGGATCCGGGCCTATATTCTGGCGTACGTGCTGAAGCACTGGAGCATCGTGGACATGGGCACCACGGCGCTCCGCTCGAAGCTGTTTTTCCGGTTGCAAGGTGAGCACGCGAGGCTGTCTAGCGAGCTCGGCGAGGGCGAAGACACCGAAGAGCAGCTCGCCGCCGTGTTCGACACCACCGTCGATCAGGTGCGTTCCTCGCTCTCCCGGCTGTCCAGTCGGGACTGCTCGCTCGACGCCCCCCTCGCGTACGACAGCAGCTCCACCTTCCTGGATACGCTGCGAGCCGACGAAGCCTCACAGGAAGAGCGGGTGGCTTCGGCGGAGCTCACGTCGATCGTCCACGAGGCGCTCGCCGCCGCGTGGCCGAGCTTCAGCGAGCGAGAGCGGCTGATCGTCAGGCGCCGCCTGTTCGCGGGCTCGGAGGCCGTGAGTCTGGCCGAGCTCGGCCGTCAGCTCGGCGTGACGCGAGAGCGGGTCCGGCAGATCGAAAACGGCGTCAAGTCACGGCTCCGGGCGGTGCTCGGGGAGAGCGCGGCACCGGAGCTGGATGGCGGTGTGAGGCCCGAGCTCCGCGCGGCGTGAGCGCGCAGGCGTAGCCGATCGCAACGGCGCATGGCCGCAGCGTGGGCGCCGCCGTGCGGCGCGTAAACGACCGTCTTAGCGTTTGCCCGGCGTCCGGATCTTCTCCTTGAGCGTGGAGAAGCCGATGTCGAGCCGCTTGGCCGCGCGCTGCCGGTCCATGTCGCTCCGACGAATGATGTGGTTGACGTAGGAGCGTTCGAACTCCTGCCTGGCTCTCCGGAGCGACCACGGCCGCCGCGCCGAGGCGAGTTTCTCGACGAGCTGATCGACCTCGCCGCGAAACTCGGCGTCGCCGCCCTGGCCGCCGCCGCTCGACTTCTTCGCCGCGCCGCGGGATCCCGCCGTCGTTTTCTTGGCTGCTCCCCCGGAGCTGGTGCTGGTCTTCTTCGCCGCAGCGCGCCCACGGGTGGATGACGAGCGAGCGCTGGTCTTCCGGCTCGTAGAGCGGGCGGCGGGTTTGCGAGTCGAGCGTGTGCGAGCCATGAAACCGGACCTCCTTGGCCAAATGATGACCCTCTTGACCTCTCGGGGCAATGGGTTCCGGACAAAAAAACCGACCAGCCGCATTTCTGGCTCGAGGCACGCGGGGCGATCCATCGGCTCGGGGCCGGTCTCCCAGCTGGCCCGGCTGGCCTGCTGGCCGCGGTGACGGCCGCGCGTTCGGCCAGCCGCGCGGCGGCTCGCGGGCCGGTCAAGCGTCGCCGTCGTCGTCCAGCTCGAACACCTGGCAGAGCCGCGAGGTCACGACGCCGGCCCGCGTGGACAGCCAGGTCCTCACCGCCTGCACAGCCGCCTTCGCCTCGACGCGATCACCCCGCTCGATAGCCAGCCGCAAGCGCTCGCCCATCGCGGCCACTTCGCCGGCCACGGCGTCGCGGTGGAACGCGCTCACGATGATCCACACGGCCCGGAGCACGCGGTGCGCGCGCGCGGCCTCGTCGTCGGTGAGCTCAGACCTTCGACTCGACATGCGGTGATCATGGGCTCAGGCGCTGTGGGGGGCCAGCCGTTCGGCGGGCGACCCGCTGGTGCGACAGCCGCGCACATACCCTCGCGCCTCCGGCGGCGCGCGAGCGGCCCCTCGGTGCGCCACGCCGGCGGTCGTTTTCGCAGCGCCGTTCGCCGCGTCGCCTCAGCCCGGCCAGTCGCCCGCGCCGGGGGCAAACGCGACCACCCGGTCTCGAAGCGGCGCGGGGCAGCGCCGAGCCAGAATTTCATGAACTTCGGCCGGCTTGTAGGTCTGGCTGAAGTGCATGAGGACGATGGCTTCGTTGTCGAAGTGAGAGGCTCTGTCGAGGATCTCGTCGAGGTGAATGTGGCAGCCCGCTCGGGCCACACGGGGCGGCTTGCGCTCGTCGAGGAACGTGCATTCGATGATCAGGACGCGCGCCTTATACAGCGCGGGCTCGCGGTCCAAGACCCCCACGAGGGTGTCGGTCGCGTAGGCGAGCTCGGTGCGCTCCTCGACCGCGAACAGCAAGGCGTCCTCGCCGCGCCGCCGCCGCTCCCGAATCTCGCCGCCGGACAGCCCCGAGTAGGCCGGCCGCAGCTTTTTGACGCGGCGGACGAACGCGTAGCCCAGCGACGGCACCGGGTGGTGAGTGCGAAACGCCCGCGCGCACAGCCCGCTTCCCACCGGCGCTTCGTCGCCTGGGTTCATGGGGACGGGGCGGATGCCCAGCTTGTGGCCCTGAAGGCGGCTTGCCGCCGCGACCGCATCCTCGACGTCGGACTCGATCTCGGCGGGGAGGTGGACTCTCAGCGGCTTGGTTTTTCCGACGAGCGCGCGCACCCCGAGCAGGCTGGCGAGGCTGCCGGCGTGGTCGGCGTGGCCGTGGCTGAGGAACAGTCGATCCGGCCCGGCGAACGATCGGGGCGCGGCGCCCGCGTCGAGCAAGACGCCGAGCTCCGGGACCTGAAGCGCCGTATAGATGCCGCCGACGGATATGCCGCGCACCGAGACGGGCCCGGCCGAGACGGTGGTGAGCATGCGGGGAGCCTACAGCGGATTTCAGGTGCCGCGATCCCGTGCGGTCGGTTCTCGGCCGTGTGCGTGGCCAGCGCGCCGCGGCCGCCGGGCCGCTCCGGGGGAGGACCGGATCGCAACCAGCTCGGCGGATCAGGCGCGCCGCTGGGGCCGGTGGATGAGCAGTGATACGATGGCGCCCCAGCCGTTTTTCGCGCCACGCCATGCTCTTATACATCCTCCTGGCGATCTTCGTGTTTTTCCTCGCCCTGTCGCTCGTGTCGCAGACGACGCGGCGCGTGTGGGTCTTCCATCTTTACCTATTCAAATACCTGGCCCTAGGCCTGTTGGAGGTAACGCGGGTCCGGCGCCTCATCCTCCGGGCGCGGGGCGTGCCGCACACCCCGCTCACGCGTCAGCGGGCGGCGCGCCTTTTGTGCGAGGACATGGGGCCCACCTTCATCAAGTTCGGCCAAATCGTGGCTTCGTCCGCCGGGATGTTTCCCGAGAAGTACGTCGTCGAGTTTCAAAAGTGCCTCGATCGAGTGCGGCCGTTTTCCTTCGCCGAGGTGACCGAGACGATCCGCCAGGAGCTCGGCCCCGATCGCGCGAAGCGGCTCATCGACCTCGACCCCGAGCCCCTCGCGAGCGCGTCCATCGCCCAGGTCCACGTCGCGCGGATCGAGGGGGGCGGCGAGGTGGTGGTCAAGGTGCAGCGGCCCGCCATCGATCGGCAGACGGGCTCGGACGTGAGGCTCATGCGCGGCGCCGCCATGGTGATCTCCGCGCTCGTCCCGGGAACGAGGCTGGCCAACCCGGTGGGGATCGTCGATGACTTCGCCCACACGCTGCGCGAAGAGCTCGATTTCCGCATGGAGGCGAAGAACCTCGACCAGTTCAACGCGATCATGCGCGAGCACGGCCACGAGGACATTCGCGCGCCGGTGCCCGACTGGGA
>SLNH01000412.1 GCA_007133195.1 Nannocystineae bacterium
CGAGCGGCCGCCCGGGTCACGGCGCGCGCCCCGCCGCGGGCCACGCACTGCCGAGGCACGTCGGGGCCGGTGTCACCGGCCGGGACGTCCCGCGCCAAGAGCGCGGTGCCCCGGGGACTGGCGAGGGTGCGCCGCGGACGTTATGAATACGGGGATGTCGCTTTCGCGACGCGCGTTTTTGGGCCTCGCCGGGGGAGCCGCCACCGCGCTCATCGCGCCGCGAGCGCGCGCGATAGGCGACGACTCCGCGTTCCAGATCGGCCAGCTTCGGCTCGGCGAGCGCTGGAACCCCCGCCCCACGGCTTTGAGGCGCCTTCAGTGGGAGATTGAAAAGCGGACCTCGATCCGGGCGGCGCGCGAGCCCAAGCCCGTCGCACTCACCGACGACGACCTGCACGACACGCCATTTCTGTACCTCGCCGGGGATCGGGAGTTTTCCCTGCCCTCCGAGCGGGCGCTCGGCCGCCTCCAGCGCTTTCTCACCTACGGGGGGTTTCTCCTCATCGACTCGGCGGAAGGATCCGTCGGCGGCGGCTTCGATCGCAGTGTCCGCCGCTTGCTCCGCGCGTCGGTGCTCAGCCGCGAAGACGAGCTCGGAGACGTGCCGAGCGACCATGTCGTTTACCAAACCTTCTACCTCCTCGATGAGCCGGTCGGACGGCTGGCCCTCGAATCGGCCATGGAGGGCGTGTTCCTGGACGGGCGTCTCGCTGTCGCGTACGTGCAAAACGACCTCGGCGGCGCCTGGGAGCGCGATAACTTTGGCAACTACCGCTATCAGCCCGAGCCCGGCGGCCACCGCCAGCGCGAGATGTCGTTCCGACTCGGGGTCAACATCGCGATGTACGCCCTGACCTTAGACTATAAGGAAGATCAGGTGCACGTGCCGTTCATCATGCGGCGGAGGCGATGGCGCCCCCGCGACGGCGCGCAGCCCGCGCCCGGTGAGCTCGGAGACGATACGCCGTGAGCTTCGCGCTCTTGTCGGACGAGCACCGCATCGCCCTCGCCGCGCTCGTCCTGGTCGGGGCCGCGATCGCGGGCCTTTTGGTCTGGCGGCGCGCCCCCCCGTGGCCGGCGATCGCCTGCCTCGCGGCCGCGCTTTTGGCCGGGGCGGCGCTCGGCATCGACCGGGCCGTCGCGCTGCTCGCCGAGGGCGCGACGCCGGCGGACCAGCCCTTCGACGAGCACGAGCTCACCCGGACCTCCCCGTGGGGCCCCGTGGGGCTCGGCGCCGGCGCAGCGGCCACGCTGGCGATCGTGGCGCTCGGGGTCGTCTCGACCCGCGGCATCGCCTCGCCGTGGGGTCGCTCGGCGCTCATCGCGCTGCGCACCGGCGCCGCGCTCGCCGCCCTCGTGCTGTTCGTGGAGCCGGCGATCGAGCTCCGCGACGTGGCGCGAGAGCCCAACCACATCGCCGTGATCGTCGACGACTCGCTGTCGATGTCGCTGCGCGAGGACGAGGACGGCCCCACCCGGTTCGAGCGGGCGCGCGAGCTCCTCGGCGCGTCGGAGGCCACGTTTTCGGCGTGGCGTGAGGACCGCGAGATCGACGCGTTTCGCTTCTCGGACGATCTGGAGCGCGCCGCGCTGGAGACGGTCACGGCCGGCGACCCCGAGGGCCGGTCCACGCGATTTCGGCGCGCCCTCGAGGGATTGCGCGACGCGTACGAGGACCGGGATCTCGCCGGGGCCGTGCTGATCTCCGACGGCATCCCCACCGGGGCGTACCGAGACGGCGCCGAGCGCGGACGCGCCCGCCAGCTCCTCCGTTCGCTCGGCGCGCCCATACACACGTTCTGGGTCGGGAGGCCCGGGCTCAAGGACGTGGCCATCGCCGACGTCCGCGTAGACGAGCTCGCGTTCGTGCGCACGGTGGTGCCCATCGAGGTGGTCGTCCGGTCCACGGGCTACGACGAACCGCGGCGGATACCGCTTACGCTGTCCGAGGAGGGGGAACCCGTTAGGCGCAAGTGGATCGATCTGGACGC
The DNA here is from genome assembly GCA_007133195.1 of Nannocystineae bacterium. GTDB lineage: Bacteria > Myxococcota_A > Polyangia > Haliangiales > Haliangiaceae > SLNH01. The sequence goes on from SLNH01000412.1 coordinate 1,992, forward strand.
GGGCGATACGGAAAAGCGCGTGCGGTTCGAGTATTCGCCGCCGCGCACGGGCACGTTCGCCTACGAGGTGTCCACGCCGGTGGCCGACGACGAGGCGATCGAGGTCAACAACAGCCGGTCTTTCGTCCTACGTGTGATTCGGGACCAGATCCGCGTCTTGCAGGTGGCGGGCCAGCCGTCGTGGGATGTGCGCGGGCTCCGCAGCATGCTCAAGGACAACCCGAACGTCGATCTCATCTCGTTTTTCATCCTGCGCACCCAGGACGACGTGACCAGGGTGCCCGACGACGAGCTCTCGCTCATCCCGTTCCCCACGCGTGAGCTGTTCGAAGACGAGCTCCCATCCTTCGATGTGGTCGTCCTTCAAAACTTCAACTTCGCGCCCTACCGGCTCGGCCGCTACCTCGAAAACATCCGTCGCTACGTCGAGGGCGGCGGCGCCCTCGTGATGCTCGGTGGCGAGCTCTCCTTCTCCTCGGGCGACTACCACGGAACCCCGGTGGGCGAGGCCTTGCCGGTGGAGCTGTCGCCGTCCAGGTCGGAGGACAGCCTGCTTCACGAAGGCGGATTTTCGCCCGCGCTCACGCGCGCGGGCGCATCGCACCCGGTGACCGCGCTCCGCCACGACCCGGCCGACAACCGGGCGGCGTGGACCGAGCTCCCAGAGCTGCGCGGCGTCAACCGCGTCGTGGGCGCGCGCCCGGATGCCGCCGTGCTGGCTGTGCATCCGAATGTGCGCACCGACGACGGCGAACGCATGCCCGTGATCGTCGCCGGCGAGCACGGCGACGGGCGCACGCTGGCGATCACCACGGACTCCCTGTGGCGCTGGGATTTCGCCGCCGCCGGACAGTCGGGAATCGAGCCCCGCTACCACGAGTTCTGGCAAAACGCGATCCGCTGGATGATCCGCGATCCGGCGTTCGAACACCTCCAAGTGGCCGCCGATCGGCGCGAGTACGAGCCGGGCGCAAGCGCGGAGGTGGAGACCGTTTTGCGCGATCGCGATTACGAGCCCGTAGACGGCGCCGTCGTCGAGCTTCACGTCGAACGGCAGGGCCACGATCACGCACGCGAGACGCTGCTCGAGACGGAGCTCACCACGGGCGAGGAGGGCACGGCCGCCCACGCCCTGCGCGATTTGGAGCCGGGACTTTATCGCGTGGAGGCCCGCGCGCAGGCGGCCGGCGACCGGCAGACCGCATCGGAGCGGTTCGTGGTCGGTCGCGCTCCGCGCGAGCTCGAGCGCCCCGCCGCCGAGAGCGAGCTTTTGGCCGAAATCGCGCGCCAAACCGGGGGTGAGCACTTCGCCGAGGCCGATTCGATCCCGCCGGATCTCGCCTTCGAGGAGCCGCGGGTCGTCCGCGTCGATCGCCGCACGGAGGTCGAGCTTTGGAGCCGGCCCGTCCTGCTCGTCCTGGCGCTCCTGCTGCTCACCCTCGAGTGGGGCTTGCGCCAAAAACTGGGCACCTTGTAAAACGCAAAGCGCCAATGCTCGCCCTCGACAGCCTCGTTCTCGACCTGATTTTCGAAGCCGACGCCGCCATCGATCCCGAGGGACTCGTGGCGGCCTTGGGGGGCGAAGAAGTCGCCTCCGCCAGGCTCCTCGTCGATCCGGACCAGCAGCCCCCGGAGTTCGAGATGCAAGTCTCGCCGTCGGTGCCGCTCCGGCGCGACGGCGAGCGCCGGCTCATGATCATCGACGACAGCGTCGCGCCGATGCGCCCCGATCCGCACGCCGAGCCGGTCGTACCGGTGGACCTGCGCGCGGAGAAGGCGCGCCTCATCGCGGCCTGCGAAGCGCTCCCCGTGCGGATCGGGAGGATGTTCGCCCTGGGCAGCTGGGGCGACGCCGTCATCGCGGCGAAAGCGGCGCGAGACCTCCGCGCGGTGGCGCTTTTGCCGTGGGCGCTCGACCCCAGCATCGACACGGACGGCAAACGCCGCGCTTCGCCGCTGTCCGAAGAGGAGATCAAGGAGAAGCTGTTTGCGTTCGAAAAGCGGCTGGACGAGCTGCCCGAAAACGAGATCCTCTCGGATCTGGGACCGGCGGCGCTCGAACGTCGCGGCGATCTGCTCGTGGTCTCCGTGCTCGAGGCCGACGGCACCTGGGATACGCGGAACTCGCGGCTGCTCGAGGACGCGCTCGCGGCGACCGAGCGCTTCGCGCTGTTCCCCGGAGCGCCGGCCACCGGCGCGGGCGATCGGGACCCCGCCGGGGCGGGCGCGGGGCGCCGGGCGGAGCCTCGCGCCGAGCCCGCGGCCCGAGCCCCGGATGGGCCCGAACCGGACGGACCCGAACAGGACGCCGGCCCGCCGCTGGCCGTACACGAGGTCCAGGGCCGGCTGGTCGTGGCGTTTCCGCGCGAGCGGTTCGGCTTGGACGTGATGGCGTCGCTCGGCACGGGCGCGTGGAACGACGTGTGGAGCCCGCAGGACCCGGTAGACCGCGGCACCCGCGACCGCGTCGAGAGCGAGGGCGCCGGCTTCGTGGCCCCTCTCGAGTTCCTTTCGGAGGTGTTTTTCGATGGCAAGCCTCTGTCCCGGCCCACGTTCGAGGCGGAGGCGCAGCCCATCTCGGGAGGCGCGGCGCGCGCGCTGCGCGTGCACTGTCCCCGTTTCGGAACGGCGCTGCTCCTCGCCGTGGAGCGGGGCGGGCGCTTCGTAACCTCTGAGACCGAGCGGCCGGAGGCGGTGTTGGATCTCGTGGCCTGATGCCCCCGCCGCCGCTCACCCGCGCGACGCTCGCGATAGCTGGAATTCTGGCTTCGCTCGCGCCCTCGGCGATCGGAGCCGAGGCGAGCAACTCCGCCGAGCCCCGCGTATTGTTCGAGCGGGATGGCGCGCTTTGGGCCGCGCCGGCGGGCGGCGGCGGCGAAGACGAAAAACTAGCTGATCTGGACCGGCCCGTAAGCGGCCTCGAGGCGCTCGACGCCCGCGGTGACGTCGTCTTGGGCCAGGGCGGCGATGAGGTGTTTTTGGTGGACCTGGGCGGCGACGAACCTTCGCGCGTGCGGATGCTGCCCTGTCATCCCCCCGCGCAGCTGTCCGCCGGCGGCGAAGCCGTGCTGTGTCGCCGCGAGGACGCGGTGTTGAAGGTGCCGTCGCAGGGCTCGCTCATCCGGGTGCTTCGGCGGCCCGGGGTTTCGGCGGCGGGTTTTTTCGGTCGGGACGCAGACCGCGCCGTCATCGCCGACGACCGGGCGATCTGTGCGTTTTCGTTTTCCGGCGGCCCAACAAACTGCCTCGCGCCGCACAGCCCGGCCCCAAACGACCTGCACCCGGCGCCGGACGGGAGCCGCGCGGCCGCGACGTACGAGCGGGAAGGACAGCCGCCCACGCTCTATTCGTTTCGACTCGATGGAAGAGGGGTGCGGCGCGGCCTTTTGCGGGCAGCGCGCGCGGTGGCCTGGTCGGCGGACTCGGCGTGGCTCGCGGCCCAGCGCGGCAGCCGCGCCTGCCTGGTGCGCGCGGTGGGCGGCCAGTACAAGTGTTGGCGAGACTTCCGCGCCCTCGCCCTGTCGCCCGACGGACAGCACATCGTGCTCTCGAAAGGGGAAGGCTCCGTAGACATCTACGTGGCCCCGCTCGCGGGCCCACGCCCGGTTGCGCCGACGCGTATCGCGCGCGGGGCGAACTCTGCCGCCGCTGCTTGGCTACCCGAGAGCCACGAGGAGTGAGCGCAAAGCCGCGCTGTCGAGAAGGCGCTCCGCGAGGGTGACGCAGAGTCGACCGGCGCGGTCACACGGCGTCCGCCGTCGTCAAAAACGACAGGTAGCGCTCGGGCACATCGGCGAACGTCATGTCTTCACCACAGCCAGCGCAAGTGTGGATCGGGAGGTCGCTCGCCCTCGTCGTAATCGTCTGCGCTTTCACGTCCAAGAGCCTCTCCTCCTCGCGGCCACAGCCGCTACAGACATACGGCGCGTAAAACGATCGGAGGCTCGCTTGACCGCGGAAGTTCGCCACCATGTTGAGGTGAGCGACCACCGTGGGGGAGCAGTGGCTAAGCTGCAGGTCGCTCACGTTGGGGAGGTCGCGGATGAAGCTCACCCACGCCCGCACCCCCATCGAATTGATCCGATGCACCTCGCCGAGGTGGAACACGACCTGTCCGCGCAGCCGGAGGCGCAGCTCGGCGAACTCGGCGCGCTCGTCGATATCTCCCACGAACTCCACCGTCGTAAATCCCGGCCTCTCCTTGATGCGCCAGGAGACCGGTCTGTCGATTGAATGCGCTCGCTCGCTGGCCATCGCCTGTCCTCCTCGGCGGCGCGATCGCCGCGCGGGTTCCGAGTTGCCCGCCCGCTACCATAGCGCGCCTCCTCGCCTGGCTCACGCGGGCCCGCGGCCCGGGCGACGCCGTCGTGCCGACCCACCCTGCCTGTAAGCGCTCTTACCTTAGCCTGAGAAGGGGCCGTGAGTCGACGAGCGGCTTTCCCAGCCCGCGCGCCGGTGCGAAAATAGCGCAATGCACCCGGCCCTCGAACAGTTTTTGCGCGACTTCAAGCGGGTCGCGCCGGCCCTGGTAGACAGCTACTTCGTGGTCGATCACGAGCGCAATATCGTCGATTTCAACCGCACGTTTTACGCCATGTTGCCGCGGCAGGTCGCCCGCGGCCTGAAGAACAAGAAGTGCTACGACGTCATCGAGCTCAACATCTGCAGGGACAACTGCATCGCGCATCAGTGCTGGCAAACGAAAAACCGCGTTCGCCTAGACGAAATCAGCGGATCGATCGCGGGTGATCCCGACGGCCAGAAGTACCGCTTCATCCTGTCCGCCGTGCCGATTACGGACGACGCGGGCAACCCGGTGGGCGCGCTCGAAATCCAGCGCGACGTCACCGACGAAGCCGAAGTCCAAAACAAATACCAAGAGATGCTCGAGACCGAGGCCGAGGAACGCGAGCGCCTCGCCACGCAGATCCGGGCCCGCACCAAGGAGCTCCTCGAGGCGAACCAGCTCCTGCTCAAAACGCAAAAGGAGCTCCTCGCCTACAAAAAGGGGCTCGTCTCGTAATCGCGGGCGATCCGCGGGGCGAGGCGCCCGCTCGCCCCCCGCCTACAGCTGTAAGCGACTTCCGCCGCTCGCGGCTATCCGGTGACCAGGAAGTAGGCGAGCACGCCGATGGCGGCGAACAGGACGACGACCAACACGTAGATCAGCGTGGGCGTCTTGTTCGCCTGCTGGTTCACGCCGAGGGCCGCCCCGTCCGGGATGCTGGACATGCTGGCGAAGTTCGGCGACCGTGATGCCCCCGTTCCGAGCCCGGGGTTCGACCCAGCGCTGCCATCCTGGGCGCCGAGACCGGTGCGCGAGATCGAGGGGAGCGAGGGCACGCTCGGCAGGGAGGGCTTGGGTCCGGACCCGACGCCGCTTCCACTGCCGACGCGCGAGCGAATGCGCGACTTTTCACCCGAGTCGCCGCTCTGCTGAAACTCGCTGAGCACGCCCTGAACCTGCTCGTCCTTCGGGACGGCCTTTTGGTTCGCCAAAAATGCGAAGTACGAGTCCGGCATGTCGTCGAAGTCCATGGGCTGATCGCACTCGTCGCACCGGCACGTGGGCGGCTCGTGCGGAGGAGGCCCCATGTCGACGGCCTCGGCGAGCAAGACCTTCTCGCCGTCGCACTCCGGGCAAAAATAGGGGATATAGAAGCTCTTTACCCCCCCCGACCCGGTGAAGTTGTTGACGAGGTTGATCTGGGCCACGATGGCCGGTGAACACTCGACCAACACGATATCGGCGGGCTTGGCCTCAACGGTGCTAAGCCAGTTGACCCAGTCCCGAACTCCGCACGAGTTGATGCGTTCGACGTCACCGAGATCGATGACCACGGTCCCTCCGCCCGGGATCCTCTCCGTGAGCTCAACGAGCTCGTTGTCCTCGTCGATGACCCCCGACAGCTTGACGTAGGAAACGTCGTCGCGCTGATGAACGGCCGCATGGAACTTTTGACTCATCGTATCTCCGCCACGTAATTCCTGTCGGCGTGCATACAACCGTACACTGGATCGCCCGCGCTTGTCACCCTAGCCGAAACTCGTGTACGTAACCTACTACCGCTGTGGTCAAAGGTCCGATCTCGCGAAGCCCGGCCACGCAACTCGCGTTATCGCACAAGACCGCACCGGTCGCCTCCGGGGACTCGCTCCTCACGCCTGGGGCACCGCGACCGGGAGGGCGCTCGTGAGCGTCTGTCGAAGCTGATCGTATTCGTCCGAGAGGTAATACCGCACCAAGTCGGCGCCGCAGACGACCATCCCGAGCCCCATCGTGCTCTGCTCTCCTACAGGTAGCGATTCGCCGTTGAGGCGGGCGATCGCGTGGGTCGCCGCGTTGAAATCGTCGCAGGCGAGCAGCCCGGCCCGCCTCGACAGCGAGACGACCCCCTGAAGCCAGCCCGCGACATCGAGCTCACCGCTGGCCGCCGAGTCCTCCACCGCCCGAGCCGCCGCCGGTGCGAGTGATGCCAGAAATTCGTTTGTCGGCTCGGTCCGCTCGTCTCGAGGGACCGCCAGCGCCGTGATGAAGGCCTCGAGCTCCTCGCGCTGACGACGCGTGAGGCCGAGCAGAAACGCGTACGAGCCCCGCACACTGTCGAACGCGCGCCCCAGCACGAAACGTCGCTCACCGTCGGGGCGGCTGAGCAGCTCGCGATCGAGGACGACAAACGGGCGCGGGTTCGCGATCGCGACCGATCCACCAGGCACCCGATCGCCCGTGAAGATTTCTGGCTCGACGCCGAACAGCCGGGTGACATCCGCGACGGCGGCGTCGAGCGACGCGTCATCCCCCGGACGCAGGGGCGCCACACCCTCGCCGAGCGGCGGCTGGGAAAACAGCCCTGAGAGGGGTTCGGCGATGGCGGAGAACATCGCGCCCACCGGTCCCAGCGCCTCCTCCGGCATGAGGTACTGATCGCGCAGCTCGGTCGTGAGGTGCTGGCGCAGCGGCGCCGGCGGCTGCATGGCGCGCGCCTTCGCGGCGGCGCCGCGATCCGCCTCCTCCGCGAACCCGAGGGTCTCCATCACGGACAGCGCGCGCACCGCGGGTTCGGCCTCTCCGGCGCGAGAGTAAAACGCCGCGAGTTGCCGGTAGGCCGGCCCAAACCGGAGATCGCGCTCGAGGATCTTTTTGATCTCGCCGGTGGCCCGGGCCAGATCCTCGACGGCATAGATCTCTGCGAGCGCCAGGCGATCGGCGGCCTCCCCCGGCTCAACGGCGAGAATGCCGCGGAAGGCCTCGATCGCGGCCGACCGATCCCCTGCCATGAGGAGGATCTGAGCCAGCCCGCGCTGAAGAGGCACGGCGCCCTCGGCGCCCCCGTGCTGCATGGCCTCGTGCGCCGCGTTGATGAGGAGCGACTCGGCGCCGCCTCGGTCGCCGCTCTCGGCGAGGCGCCGCGCGAGCGCCAGGGCCGGCGCGGGGTAGCTCGGGTCGTATTCGGCGGCGCGACGAAACTGCGCATGGGCAGACCGGCGATCGCCCCGCGTCTCCGCGATGGTCCCGAGGTAGAAATAATAGCGCGCGAGCGTCTCTGGCGACAGCTCCCGGCCGGGAGCCGCGGCGATCTCGATCGCCGCCTGGACGGCGTTGCGGGCCTCGTCGTAGCGACCGAGCAAGTACGCCTCGTGGGCGAGCCGGTAATACGCATCTTGCCGGTAGTGGTCGAGGAGCTCGGCGTCTTCACCGTCATCGCGGGCGTCGCTCGAACGCTCCGCCTCGAGCAGGGCCGTCACCTCGCGATACACGCCGATGGCGCGGTGCGGATCCATCTCGCCTTCGGCGTGAATCTCGCCGCGACGGAGGAGCGCGGCCACCCGCGAGGCCAGCGGCGGCGCCGGCTCGCTCGCGATGAACCCCGCGATGGCGTCCACGGCGTGCGTCCACCGGCGCATCGCCACGTGGAGGTCGATGAGCGACGACAGGATGGCGAAGTCGCCCGGCGCCTTGTCCCGCGCCTCTCTGTACAGATCCTCGGCCGCGTCGAGATCACCGTCGCGCTCGCGCAGGATCGCCTGGGTCACCATGACCCGAGCGAGATGCGGACCGGCCCCGTCCCGCTTACGGTAGATTTTTTCGAGCTCGCGGAAGGTGGTGGCGTAGTCGTAGGAGTCGGGATCAGCCCTCACGAGCTCTCCGAGCTCGTCGAGGGCGGCGATGTTGTCGGGCTGGATTTCCAGCGCTATCACCATGCTCTCCGCGGCCGCGCGGAGGTCCCCGGTCATCCGCGCGACCACGCCGTACTTGCGGTAAAACTCCGAGCGCTCAGCCGGGCTCCCGTCGCGCATCGCCTTTTGCGCCAGGGTCTGCGCCAGCGGCTGCGCCAGATCCCACTGCTCCGCGGCGAAGTACTGATCGAACAGCGCGCGGTTGGCGGGCACACAGTCGGGATCGACCGAAAGCGCGCTCTCGTAGTAGTGGAGGGCGCGCTCCGGGTCGCCGAGGTGATCGGCGTAGATCCGGCCGATCTGCGCGAACACGCCCGCGCGCTCCTTGTCGTCCTGCCACAGCTTGACCTCGAGCTCGAGCGTTTGGATGACGCGCGGCCACTCCTCCCGGCGCCGGTAAAGGTCACGCAAGCCGTGGACCGCGGGGAGGCAAGACGGGGAGGTTTTGATCGCCGCGTCGTAGTAGCGGATCGCGTCCTCCTCCTTCTCGAACTTGGCCTCCATCACCGAGCCGCACTTGAAGTAGAGCAGCGCCTTGGCGTTGCGATCCGTGGTGATGCGGATCTGCTTGCGCGTCACGTCGATGAAGTCGGACCAGCGCTCGGTCGACTCGTAGATGCGGGCCAGGGCATCGAGCGCTTCGCTGTTGCCGGGCGAGGTCGTGAGGATCCGCTGGTAAAACTCGATGGCCCGCCCCTCGTCGCGCAAGCTCTCCTCGCAGAGCTTGGCGATCCGCTGAAGGAGCGCGGCGGCGCCTTCGCCGTCGGGCATCGGCGCGAGGCGCTTTTGAAGAACCTCGACGAGGGCGTCCCAAGCGGCGTTCCGCTCGTAGTACGACTCCAGGGCGGTGAGCGCCTGGTCGTCGGTGGGATCCACCGCAAGGAGCGCCTCGTAAAGTCGCGCCGTCTCGACCTCGTCGGCCAGCTCGGTGGCCGCGAGCACAGCCGCGCGCCTAAGCGCTGCCAGCTTCACCGCGGCGGCGGCGGACAGCGAGGCGCGGCGCTCGAAAAGCGGCACGAGCTCATCGATCGCCCCGCGCGCCGCTTGAATCGCCTCGAGCCGCTGCGCCACGTCGTCGTCGTCGGGCGCGAGCTCCATCGCGCGGACGTAGGACTGCGCAGCCTCGTCTAGGTTGCCCAGCCGCTCGTGCTGAAGGAGCCCGAGCCGCGCGTAGAGGTCCGCGGGGGAAAACGCCTCCGTGCGTCCGTCTTGCGCCGCCTGCGCCGCAAAGCGCAGGAGAACCTCCAATTCGGCATAGCGCTCGTTTTCGTAGGCGAGCGACTCGAACGCGGTGAACACGTCGCGATTCGTGGGGTCGGCTTCGAACGCGCTGCGGTAGGCCTCCAGCGCGCCATGAACATCGCCGCGCTTTGCGGCGAGCTCGCCGCTTTTGGCAAACAGGCTCGCCCGTTCACCGGGCATCCCCGACACCTCGGCGCGCGCCTCGAGGATGCGAGCGAGGTCGCGATCTCGGCCGAGCTCGCCGTAAAGCTGCTGCAGCGCGTCCAGCGCGGCGAGCTGGCCGGGCTCGAGCTCGAGGATCGCCTCGAACGCGGCGGCGGCGTCGGCCGGCTTGCCGAGCCGGTCCCTGCGCAGCTCCCCGAGGACCGACAAGAGCTGGATCTGCTGGCCCACGTCCGCGGCCGGGATGGTGGTGAGCTCGTGCTCGTACACGGCCGCGAGCTCCGCAAACCGTCCGGTCTCGCCGAGGAGCCTAGATAGCTCGCCCCGCGAAGACGCGTCTTCGGGGGCGTTTTCCACCACCGAATGGTAGGCGTCGGCGGCGCCCTGCTTGTCGCCGAGATTTTGCTCGCATACGCGGGCGAGCCGCCGGGCGAGGTCGGCGCGGCGCGTCCCCGGCTCGGCCAGCTCGGACGCCGCCCGGAGGGTCTGGGCGAGCTCGGCGTACCGCCCCTGGCTCTCGTAGGCTTCGGCCAGCGTGGCGAGGCGGGCGACGGTTGGGGGCGCCGCCGCAAACGCCTCGGCGATCGCGTCCCAGCGCCCATCGGCCCGCGCGATCCGCTCCACGCCGGTGAGGGCGCCGTCGTTGCCCGGGTCGAGGGCGAGCGCGTCTCGGTACGCCGCCAAAGCGCTTTCGCTCCCCTCCCCGGTCTCGGCGGCGAGCCGCGCGATCTCGAGATGGATGGCTAGCAGACGCGGCGCTTCGCGGGCGAGCGCCAGCTCGGCGCGCAAGAGGCGGAGGAGCTCGGGGTAGTCTTTGCGCCGCCGGTAGATCCGCCCAGCGGCGCGCAGCGCATCGATAGAGGTCTCGTCGAGCTCGAAGGCTCGCTCGTAGGCGACGCGCGCCGCCTCCTCGTCCCCGCGCCGGTTCTCTTCGATGTCGCCGATGGCGAGCAGGAGCTCGACCGCCTCGGCGGGATCGCTCACGACTTCCACCGCCCGTTGGCGGGCGTCCACCGCGCCGTCCCAATCGCGGAGATCGCTCGAGAGCTTGCCGAACTCGACGAGGGCGCCGAAGTCGTCCGGCTCGCGCTCGAGGACGCGGGACAGCGCGGCCCGCGCCCGCTCTTTGTCCCCGAGCTCGCCTCCGGCCACGAGAGCGAGCTCGCGGAGCGCCGAGGCGCGCACCACCTCGCTCGACACCACGTCGGCCAGCTCCTCGAGGGCGTTTGCGAGCTCGCGCGCGCGGTCGGTTTGGCGATAGATGGCTCGCAGGGCTGCCCGCGCCACGACGTCCCTGGGAGCGCGCGCGGCGACCCCCTCGAGCACCTCGCGCGCGGCGGCCAGTTCTCCAGCAAGCAGCAGAAGGGCCCCCGCCGAGCACGACAGCGCATCGCGCTCGCGCCCGTCGCCCAGCGTTTCGGCCGCGGCGGCGTACGCGCGCGCGGCGGGAGACACATCGCCCCGCCGCGCGTGAAGGCGAGCTAGGTCGAGGTGGGCGGCCGCGTCGCTCGCGCCGAGGCTGGCCTCGCGCAGCTGCAGCGCCCAGTCGATCTTTCCCTGTCCGCTCTCGGCGATCGCGGCCGCCCACCTAAGGACCGAGGGCGTGGCGCCCTGTTCGGCCGCGCGGCAGAAGTGATCGACCAGCGCGTCTGGATCCCTCTCGATGAGCGTGCGCTCGAGTGCGCGGCGAGCCCGCGTATCATCGGGCCACGCCGCAGCCACGCGCTCCCATAGGGCAACGGCGGTGGGCTCGTCGCCGAGCCGCGCTTCGGCGATCTCGGCGGCCCGCGACAAGTACACGGCGGCGAGATCGACGTGCCCCGCACCCTCCCCGAGCGCCTGCAAAGCCGAAGCCGCCGCGTCCCACGCGCCGCGCTGCGCCTCGAGCGCGAGCCGCTTGCGCAGCGCGAGGCGCGGCCCCCATTCCCCCGCCGATCGTTCGCCCGGTGCGGACAGCGAAGCCAACATTTCGGCGGACTCCTCGTCCGCGCCGCGCGCGGCGAGCGCCTCGGCGAGCTCGTATCGAGCGGCTTGCGCGTCGCCGAGCGCCCCGTCCTCGACGGCGAGGAGCGCGGCGCGCCGGCGAAGGCATTCCAGGGCGTTGAGCCAGCCGCCGGTGGGCGCCGCGTCGCCAAGAGCGCTCGCGACCTCCTCCGCCACCAAGGTGAGGTAAAACGCGCAGCGATCCGTCGCGGGATCGCCGCTCGGACCGAGCTCCGCCGGCGGCGACGCCTTCGCCAAAAGCTCGGCGCACGCCGCCGCGTCGCCGACACGGTCGAAGAGCAGATGGGCCGCCTCCGCCAGCGCCCCGAGATCCCCCTCGGTGAGCCCGTCGTCGCTGCGCAGGGCCGCGAGCTCCTGCCACTCCCCCGAGGCGGCCAGGGAAAAGCGCAACAGTTCCCTAACCTCGGCGCCTCGGGGGCCGGGGGCGGACTCCTCCGCGGCGAGTCGGGCAGCTTGCGCGGCGCGCCACGGCGCGCGCACGCGAAACAGCCAGCTCTCGGCGACCTCGGCCAGCATCCCGGCCCGCTGGCTCGGATCCCCCACCAGGGAATCGATCGCGGACTGGGCCGACTCGAGCTCCTCCGGGGTGCACCGGGTGATCGCGCGAGCGAGCAGGAGCCGGGGCGCGAGGGGATGCTCCTCGGCGCTCTCGATGTGGCGGTCGGCGTCCTCGCCGAGCTCTGCGACCACGAGCCCGAGCCGGGCGTGCGCGTCGGCCGCGAGCTCCGCCTCGCCCGATGCAGCCAAATTTTCGGCTTCGGTGACGCAGAGCTCGACCGCTTCACGAGCCCCGGCGGCGGTGCGGTTTGCGGACGCACCACGGCTTTCGCCGGCGCCGTCGCCGCGCGCGACGAGACCCGGCGCGGGTGCACCTTTGGCGCGGTTTTCACTCGCCGGAGGTTCGGCCATCGCGGCCGATGGTAGCAAGACCATGGAACTTCGTGAAAGGTGCCGACTTCCAAGCGTGCGCTCGGCGCCAAATTCACAGCTGTAACAGCGAGGCCCCCTAGCCGGGATGGCGCGAGACGAACGCCCCGGCAGCGAAAAACGCTGCGGTGATCGCGGCGACGACGAGCGCAGCTGTGAGCGGTTCGGGCGCTCGCGCGATCGCAACGCCCCCGCCCAGAATCGCCGGCGCGAGCATCCTGAGGGCCGCGCCCGCGCGCTTGGCCGAGCGGGCGGCGGTCTCGGGTATCGCGAGCGACCGCAGCAGCCTGGGCTCCTCGATGGGCGGACGGTACAGCCGGCGCGCGATCACGACCGCGTAGACCGCCACGGCGCAAGCGATGCCACCGACCCACGCCACGTACTCGCGAGGAACCGTCAAAGCCACGATCCACAGGCCGCCGATGCTCGCGGCGCTCGCCACGTACACCATCGGGTAGCGCCGCCGAAGCAGCGCCGCGTCCTTTTCGTACACCGCGCGTGCGCCCGCCCCGCGTGAAAGTGCCCGCCCCCACAGCCTCTCGAGGGGCGAAGGCCCGACCCGCTCCACGTGGGCCAGGCGCTCGCGATCGAGCGCCGAGATCTCCCGAGCCGCTGCCGTCATCGCGCGCGGCGCGGCCCGAAGCCCCCACCACACGGCGCCCCCCCCGAGCGCGGCGACGCCGGCGAGCAAAAGCGGCGCGGCGCCGGCGCCGCCGTGCCCGGCCCA